>JAGWMQ010000114.1 GCA_028873125.1 Verrucomicrobiota bacterium
CGCCGAAATCATGGGCAACGCCATCAACGAGGTCGCGGATTACACCGCCCAAATTCCCGCCGGCGTCGCGCCCGCCGAAGTGCAGCGCGATGCGTTGGCCGGCGTCGTGCCCGCGCTTCGCGCGCTGCCCGGCGTGCAACGCGTGGAACTTTACGGCGCCGGCGACGAGGCGTTGTGGGTGCAGCCCCTTCTGCCCGCCTTGCGTCGTTTTCAGGCGCCGGTCACCGCCATCATCCAGGCCCTCAAAGACCAGGTGCTGTTGAAGCCCGGCGGGTATGTGACGCAAGGCCACCAGGACATCCTCATCGAGGCGCGCAACCTGCCGGTGCACATTGCGCAACTGGAGCAGATCCCCGTGCCGGGTCCCGACGGGCCGATTCCGTTGCGGAACTTGGCGCGCATCGTGCGCGCGCCGGTCCCCACACACAACGCCGTCTTGCTCGACGGCCGTCCAGGCGTCGCGCTCACCATTTTCAAACAACCCGGCGCTTCCACCGTGCCGGTCGCCAACGCCGTCCAGGCCGCGCTCGACCGGACTTTGAATCAACTGCCCCCGGGCGTTCAATGGATTCAGACCTACAACCAGGGACATCTCGTCCATGTCGTCGGCTCGGACCTGGGCCGGAACTTGATCGTCGGCGGCATCCTGGCCGTGGCCGTGTTATTCTGGGTGTTGGGGGCGGGCCGGGGCATCTGGACGTTGGCCTTCAGTATTCCCTTGTCGCTGTTGCTGGCCATCGCCGGGCTTTTCGTCGCCGGCCAAAGCCTGGACCTGATGACGCTCGGGGCCCTGACCGTGGCCGTGGGATTGCTGGCCGACGATGCGATCCTCGTGCTGGAGAGCATTTATCATTGCTGGGAACAAGGTGATGAACGCTGGGCCGGGGTCCGGCGCGGATTGAAGGCCATCGCCGTCCCGGACGTGACCGGCACGTTGACCACCGTGGCGGTTTTTATCCCGCTGCTGTTTGTGGGCGGGCTGGCCGGTCTTTTTTTCATCCCGTTCGCGCTGGCGATGACGCTGGCCCTGCTGGCTTCATTGCTGGTTTCCTTGAGTTTCATTCCGCTGGGCCTGGGCTTCATTCAAGCGCGGCCCCGCCGCCAGCAAACTGTCGGCGGGAACGTGCTCAAGCGATTGCGGCGGCTGAATGAGAGGCTGTTCGACCTGGTTTCGCGCCGCCCGCGTTTGAGCCTGGCGGTCACCTTCTTGTTGTTGTTCCTCAGTCTGGCGGGGCTGGCGCTGGTGCGGGTGAATTTCCTGCCGCTGCCCAATGAAGGCGTGTTGTTGGAAAGCTTCAGTCTGCCGCCGGGCACTTCGCTGCTGGACACCGAGGCGGCGGTGGAAACCCTCACCCGGCGTCTGCGCGCCGACCCGGCGGTGGCGCACGTCTTCGCGCGAATCGGCTCCCCGGCCAGCACCGCCTACACCGAACCGGCCTACGCCGGCGAAATCCAGATCGCCCTCAAACCCGGCGTCAACGGGAACAGCATGAACGCCATCGGGCGGCGGGTGTTCCAGGAAACGCGACTGACCGGCGTGCAGGTGTCCATTGACACGCCCACCATTGAGCGCGTGGGCGAGAGTTTGTCCGGTCTGCCGCAGCCATTCGTGCTGCACATCTTCGGCGGCAGCATCAGCGAGTTGCGCGCCGTTGCCGACGAAGTGACCGCGCGGCTGCGCCCGATTCCGGCGCTGAAAAACATTTTCAACAACGACGGCTATCCGGTCACGCAGTTGCAGTTGCAGCCCAAAACCGGCGCGCTCGCGGCCTACGGCCTGACGCCGGCGCGGTTGGACGCGCAGATCAATCCACTGCTGAACGGCGAGGTGGTCGCGCAAGCGCCGAAAGGCAACGTGCCGCTGGACCTTTACGTGCGCCTGGCCGACGCGCCGGACAAATCTCTCCGCGAATTGGGCGAAGTGCCGATTCGCACCGATCCGTCGGGCAGGGGGATGGCGGGCGGTTGGACGCCGCTGGCTCAACTGGCCGAACTCAACCTCGTCACCACGCCCAATCAAATCCGGCACGTGGACGGCGCGCGGGCGCTGGACATCTATGCGATGCCGACCGGTCCGCTGGGCAGCACCATCGCCGCCGCCAAACGCGCACTGGCCGGATTAAAATTGCCGCCCGGCTACCGCGTTGCGTTCGGCGGGTTGTATCCGCAACTGGTGGCCGCGATTGAAGGACTCGGCCTGGCGGCGCTGGCGGCGTTTGTGTTGATGGTCGGCATTTTGATTTTGCAATTCGAGGGCCTGCTGGTGCCGGGACTGCTCCTGCTGGAAATTCCGCTGGCGCTGATGGGAGGCGCCCTGGCCCTGGTGGTCAGCGGCGTGGGCCTGAACGCCACCGGCTTGGTGGGATTCCTGACCCTGATCGGCATTGGCCTTCGACACGGCATCGTGCTTCTGGATCGCGCGCGGCGCAACGAAGCCGCCGGTCTGCCGGTGGAGACGGCGGTGCGGGAGGCCATTCAAGTGCGGTTCCGCCCCATCGTGCTGACCGCGGCGACGGCGGCGCTGGGCATGTTGCCCACGGCGTTGGGTTGGGGACAGGGCGCGGCGCCCGAACAAGGATTGGCTGTGGTCATCCTCGGAGGCGTCGTCTGGAGCGCCGTCCGCAGCACCAATTTGATCCCCGCGCTTTACCTCCACTGGCGGCGGAAGCAACTCGCGAAAGGAAAGGCGTCATGAACCGATTTGTCCCTGACTGGAATGATGCGGTTCAGAAAAGGGAGCGCAACCGTCCCGGTTGCTCCAGCCGGCTTCGCGCCGACTGGCTCGCGCGCGGTCAAACCGCAGAGAGCGGCAAAAATGCCTGGCGCTCGATGTGCCCGGCGCGACGCCGGGCACGGCACGCGAGACGCCTGCGCTCCCCGCTCACAATCTTGCTCGGCGCGCTGCTTTTGTCAGGTTGCGCGACGTATCATCCGAAGCCCCTGCCGCCGGCGCCGGATTTAGTGCGTCTGCCCGCGCTGATGGAGCCGGCCAGCCGTTTCCACCTGCCCGGACTCAGCCCGCATCCATTCAACCCGGCGAAGGGTTTGGACGAGACCACGGTCGTCACGCTGGCGGTGGTGAGCAACCCCGAACTCAAAGCCGCACGGTTGCGGGCGGGCGTGGCCCGGGCACAGGTTTTGGAGGCCGGATTGCTGCCCGATCCGCTGGTCAGCGGCGGATTTTCCCGGTCACCGGAACACACTGGTTACAGCGTCGGCTTGCGCGAGGACCTTCAGGCCTTGATCACGCGCGGCGCCGCCAAGGCCGCGGCCCGGGCGCACGCGCGGGAGGTGAATTTGGAAATCCTCTGGCAGGAATGGCAGGTGGCCGAACGGGCGCAGGAATTGTTCATCCGGGCGTGTGCCAATGGCCGGCTCCTCCGGCTCCTGACGCAAATCCGGGATCTGTTCGCCAACCGTTGCCGCCGGGACCAGGCCGCGCTCAAGCAGGGCAACGCGGCCGCCGGCACGGTTGCCACCGACCTCGCCGCGTTGGCGGAGACCGAATTGCAGCGGCGTCAACTTCAACTTCAAATCAATCAAACCCGCCACGATCTCAACTCATTGCTGGGACTCGAACCGGATGAGAAACTCCATTTGATTGGCGGGAACCAAAGCCGTCCGCTTTCGTCGAAACAATTCCAGGCGGCGGTCGCCGCCATGCCGCATCGCCGGGCGGATTTGCTGGCGTTGCAAGCCGGCTATCTCAGTCAGGAGCAACGTCTGCGGGAAGCCATTCTGGCCCAATTTCCGGCGATGAGCGCCGGTGTGGAACAGGCGCGCAGCGCGGAGGAAGGGATTCACACCATCGGTTTTACCGTCAATGTGACGCTGCCCCTTTTCAACCGCAACCGCGGCCAGATTGCCCTGCAACGCGCGACGCGAGCCGTGCTTTACCAGACCTACGAAGCCCGGCTGGACCAGGCGGTGAGCCAGGCGGACCAAATCTGGAAGGCCACGCGAATCATGTCGCGCCAACTGCACGACTTCGAATCGTGCCTGCCCCCCCAGCAGCGGCTTGCGGCGGCGGCGGAACGAAGCTTCCGGCAAGGCAACCTGGACCTCGCCGCTTATGTCAGCTTGAAAGCCAGTCTTCTTTCGCAACAGGCGGCCGCCGTCCGGCTGCGCGTGTCGCTGGCGCGGGCCCAATCCGCGCTGGAAATCCTGTTGGGCCTGCCGCCCGCCCTTTAATCCTCACCCTCCATTTTGGGCACGCGTTTTGAACCGCTCGTACCGCCGCCGCACGACAAAAAAGACGGGCACCGCCGCCAGCTCGAACGTGACGCAGAAGGCAATCGTCGCCGTGACCGACCGGTCATAGAGAATGCCCATGACCGAGCTGCCCAGGAACCAGGACAGGCCGTAGCCCGCGGTGAACAATCCATACGCCGAGGCGCGCCGCTGTGACGGCACCATCGGTGCAACCGCCGCCGGCATGAGCGATTCGTGGACGCCCATGCCCAGGCCCCAAATCGCTGCGCCCGCCAACGCCGTCCAAAATCCGCCCAGAAAAACCAGCGGCGCGAACAGCGCGGAAATCAGCGTCAACGGAATCAGGAGCCCGATGCCGAACCGGTCGAACCACCGTCCGCAGGCGAGTGAACCCAGTCCACTGACGGCCATGGCGACGGCATAGGCAATCGGCACCCATTCCCCCGGCATCGCGGAAGTCTTGGCAAAATGATAGGCGACCAGGGAAAAATCGGCGAAACCCGCCGCCACCAGCCCCGACCCCGCCAGGTAAATCCAGAACACTCCCGGCAACCCTTTGGCCTTCACGTCCGGCAATTCCACGTCCAGGTCCCGCGGTCGCGGATAGAGCCCGCGCGCGATGAGGACCAGCGTCAGGCTGACCAGGGCCGGCGCCAGCAGCGCGGCAAACGCCAGGGGATAACGGCCCCGGAGCGCCAGAATCACCGCCACGGAGAGCGGGCCAAACAGCGCGCCCAACTGGTCCATTGCCTCGTGCATACCGAAGGCCCAACCGAACCCGATTTGTTTGCCAGCGTGCGAGAGCATCACGTCGCGAGGCGGATTGCGGATGGCCTTGCCGGCGCGTTCCAGAATGATGAGCGCCGCGGCGGTCGGCCAGTTGCCTGCCAGCGCCAAAGCCGGCACCGACAGCAACTGCACGAAATAGCCGAAAATGGTGATCGGCCAGTAAAGGCCGGTGCGATCCGCCAGGCGGCCGGAGATCAGCCGCAGGCCGTAGCCGACCAGCTCGCCCAGACCGGCAATGATGCCCACCGCCGTGGCGCTGGCCTGCAGCAGCGCCAGATACGGTCCCAGAATGCTGCGCGACCCTTCGTAGGTGAAGTCGGCAAAAAAACTCACCGCGCCTATCATCACGACGAATTTCAGCGCCGCGGATCTTTTTTCGGGAATAGGCGTCATAAAGCCGCGAAATGGCGGTCAGCAGCGCCACATTTTAACGGCCGGCAAACCATTCCATTTACCAATTCATTTCTCAAATTCCACGGAAAATCGCGGCCAAACCGGCAAATGCGCCGCAAACGCGCCGCCGTTGACGACCACGGAATGGTCAGCCAGCCTGGCCATCATAGTTCAAGAGCCTCTCGTCAAGCAACCCCCACCCGGCCGGCCGCGCTTCGATCCGGTCCAAATCGGTTTGCCGTATTGAATTGCGCCCCGAGCCGCCCCAGATGAAACTTCGAGAAAGCACCGGCGGCGATGAGGCCGGAGTCCGGCGCAAATCCATAAGCGGCGCGGTGCGAAAAGGCAAAGAGATACGGCGATGAAGACGCTGACTGAACACCTTTGGTTTGAGGTCCCGAGCCGCCGGGGCTTCGTCAATATCACCAGCACGGTCGAGGCCTTGGTAAGAAAGAGCGGGGTCAAGGAAGGCCTCTGCCTGGTGAACGCCATGCACATCACGGCGTCAGTGTTCATCAACGATGCCGAAGAAGGACTGTGGCACGATTACGATGTCTGGCTGGAGAAGCTGGCTCCGCACGCGCCGACTTCACAATACCGGCACAACCGCACCGGCGAGGACAATGCCGACGCCCATTTGAAGCGGCAGGTCATGGGACGCGAAGTGGTCGTGGCCATTACAAACGGCCGGCTGGATTTCGGCCCGTGGGAGCAGATTTTCTACGGTGAATTCGACGGCCGCCGCCGGAAACGGGCGCTCGTGAAAATAATCGGGGAATGACCCGGTAAGCCTTCGCGTCCGATTCCGCCGTTTCACCGTTGTCGTTTTGAATTTCGATGCGGTCAGCAAACTCAACGGATTTTTGTGTTCAGCCACGCGCCCCAGCAAATCCAGTTCTGCCGCTGGGGACTTCGCCGCGCCCTTGCGAATCAATTTGGAACGGTCGGAATAGTGCCGCGAGGACCGTTCCGGCATGGGCTTTTCGGCTGGCCGATGAAATTCCCCTGGAGAATCGTTGCTTTTCCCAAAAACGTGCGCTCGGCTGCCAACACTTTTATCGCGCAACTCGGCTTCCTGTCATGCACGGGCCGACGTTGCCTTTGAAAACCACGCCGTCACCCGAGTCGGGGAACATCTGCGCCGCGCAACAGGCGGCCTGGACGACGGGCTGGATTGCCGGAAGGTCCATGGCGGAACCGGGCACAGGCAGTTGGCGCCGGGCTTCTCGTCGCTTTCCACCTTCCGCGTCGTCGTGGAATTCTTTCACCCCGCGTCGCCGGATTTGTTCATCAACTGGACTTTAAATTGGGCAAGCTGGTTGTCGTAGAAGTCCATGGAGTTGGGCGTGGTGGTCACGGTGGCATCGTAGTTCACGAGCGTGACCATGGTGCTGTAGGTGGCGATGTCATGCACGGGCAACACGGCGCGGATGCCGCCCGCCAGCCCGAGGCGCGAGTAGCAGTCCTGTTCGTGGATATGTTTCACGAGCACGACGCGATAGCCCACCTTGCCCAGGAACATCTGGTAGGAATTGGTGGTGACGATGGCCGCGCGCAGCAGCGGGACGGTGATGCCGAGGCTGTCGAATACCGCCTTGAGCGGCTTGAAGTCGGCGCGCGCCAGGATGCGCTCAAAACGCTGCGCCTCGGTTTCACGGGCCGGCGGCGGGCTGACGGACGACGCGATGTTTGCTGATTTCTTCATCATAAAATTCCTTCGAGAACGATCCCTTGATCCGGCGCGCTGGGCGGGAACACGGCCATTGTCCTCCATTGCGGCGGGCAAGTCCATGACTGATTTGCGCAATCCGCGGCAGTTTGCAGGCAGGCGTTTCGCGTGTCGTCCGCCCGCCCCGGACTGCGCCCGGCGTGCGGCGTTCACGCCCGGTCGAACTCATAATGCTTCAACCTGACGGGCCGGAACGAATTGGCAACCCGATGCCCTGATTTGCCCCGCGCCTGCCCCGGACCACTGCCGCGGTGCGCCCAGGCCCAATAAGTTCTTGACGACCGGGCAAGGGTCCGCTGAAATGCGCCCGGAATTCAACCGCCAAACAAATCAAAATATGGCCGTCCCCAAACTCCTGCCCACGACCGCCCAGAACGAGACCTTCGGCGGCGTCACCTATCACATTGAAGGCGAGCTGGTGCCGGCGCTGCATGTGGAACTGAGCCGCACCGGCGTCTATTTCGAGCACCACATCCTGCTCTGGAAAGACCCGGCGGTGGAGATCGCGCTGCGCCCCATGAAAGGCGGGTTCAAGCGGATGCTGGCGGGGATGCCCTTCATGTTGACGGGCGCGCACGGGCCGGGGCGCATCGCCTTCAGCCGCGACGGCGCGGGCCACGTGTTCGGCCTCCACCTGAAGGCCGGCACGGCGGTGGACGTGCGCGAGCACCAATGGCTGGCGGCCACGGAGAATGTGGAGTACACCTTCACCCGGGTGAAGGGCGCGGCGAACATGCTGCTGGGCGGAACGGGTTTCTTCATTGACACCTTTTCCTGTCCGGCGCAGGAGGGCATCCTCTGGCTGCACGGCTTCGGCAACGTGTTTGAAGTGACGCTCGGACCGGGCGAGGAGATTGACATCGAGCCGGGCGGCTGGGTTTACAAGGACCGCGCGGTGCAGATGCAGACGATGTTCCAGAGGCTTTCCACGGGATTGTTCGCCAGTGCCGGGCAGATTTGCTGGAACCGCTTCACCGGGCCGGGAAAAATCGCGCTGCAATCCATGTATTTTCACATGCAAGGCGGCGAATAGGAAAAGACCGTTTGAGGAACGCGAACCGGATGCGCGCGCGGACATCCGGTTTTGTTTCCGGTTCCATCGCTCCAAAGGCACCGGGCCTCTCGGGAGGGCAGCGGGGTGCTCCGACAAAAAGAGAAACCCGCGTGGGCCGGAAATCCGGCAGACCACGCGGGTCGTATCGCTGTCCTGTTGTCAGTTTCTTTTTCGCAACGCGCGGCAATGGCCGGGCGGAACCGCCGCGAGACTGCCCGCGGTCATTGTTTCAGCTCAAAGAACCGGGCGCTGTTGGTGAGGGGCACGTTCACCTGATAGTTCTGGCCCGCGACCGAAGGCGTGCCGGACACCGGCGTCCACGCCGCCCCCGCGCCCAGCGCCGGGCTGGATTGCAGGATGAAGCCGGTCGAGCCGTTCGTCGGCCAGGAGACCAGCAGATTGCCGCCGCTGACCGCGGCCTGGAGCGCGGGCGCCGTGGAGGGCAGGACGTTGGGTCCCAAGAGATAATCGTGCGCGATTTGATTCGGGTCCAACACGCCGTTGTAAATGCGGAACTCGTCCATCGAACCGATGACGCCTCCGTCCGGCCAGTTATCGGCCCCGATGATGTTCCGGATGCCCTGAATTCCCGCCATGGAAATGGTGGCGTTGTTGTTTTCCACCATCAAGACGCCGTTGGTATAGACCGCCTCGTAGCCGGCCGGCGGGTCAAAGACGACCACGATTTGCAGGTTGGTCTTCCCGTCCAAACCGCTTCCTGTTCCGGCGTCCGCGTTGTCCCGGTTGACGTTGGCGTCATCGGTATCCGAGATGCCGGCAATCGTGTGTCCTGTGGTCCCGGTGCCGCTGTGAACGCACAGGGAAATGCTGTAAGCATCATTTCCCGGGGTCAGACCGTCTTTCGAGGATTGCACGCCAAAGTCGAAGAGGTTCGCCCACCCGCCTTGAAGCGGAGCAAAGGAAGCCCATGCCTCGATGGTCACCGCGGGATCATTGTCATTGGTGCCCACGCCGTTCACACTGTTGGTCAGAATGCCCGGCGGCAGTTGCAGGTAGTCCGTGGCGAGGCCCGTGGTGGCATTGGACAACACCAGTTGGCCGTTGCTGACGGCGGCGCTGCCGTTCAACGTGCCGGTCCAGGCCGCGCCGCCCACCGAATCGCTGGCGTCGGTCGTGAAGCTGTAACGGTGCATCAGTGTGGCGGGGTAATCCTTGACCACGCTGACGGTCGCGGAGTTTGTGTAGTAAGTGGCCGAGGCCCCCAAGGTTGGAACATAGCCATAGATGGCGGTGATGGTCGTGGTGCCGGTGTTTTTCGCGTAGAGACTTCCGGCATTGTTGATGGTCGCCACGTTGGTGTCACTGGATGCGAACGTCAAGGTAGCATCACCGTTGACCACCACGTTGCTGGCCTGGGTAAAGTTCATGATTGCGCGCACCTGGCGAATTACGCCAGCGGCGATGGGAGTCGCCCCCGGATTCACGTCAAAACTGGTGAATGTGCCGACATCAAAATTTGTTTTGTCCGGTCCGGCCTGGTCACTGGCGGCGATCTGGAATTTGTTCAACTCACCGTTGTAGATGCGAAACTCGCTGAGGGACCCGTTCAGCCAACTGTCGCCGGCGTAAGTGGACCGCCCAAGGAAACTGTAATCGTTGATGATGGAGGAATAGGGCTTGGTCGTCGTGATGGAGCCGGCGAACACACCGTTGGTGTATAACCCCAGAAACTTTCTTAACGGATTGGGATTGAAGACCACGACAACGTGAATGTTGGTTTGCCCCAATACGTTGTGCAGATCGAAGCCATCCTCGCCGGTGTATCCAGGAGAAGCGTCAGAGACCGCAACCCGGCAATTGCCCCCGTTGTTGGCCGTGTTGGGCGCGAAAAAAAGATAGTTCGCCCCATTGTTACCCGAGATGTTTCCGAAGTCGAACAGGCGCGTCCAAGCGCCGTTGACCGGATAGAACGTCGCCCAGGCTTCCAAGGTTACCGCGTTGGCGGTGATGTTGGTGGCGTCCAGCAGATGCGCCGGCAAATCCACCCACGTCCCGGCCGTGCCGTCCAAAACCGCCTGGCCGTTACCGTCGAAAACGGCGTCGCCGTTGAGCGTGCCGTCCGAGTTTCCACTGGTATCAATGGAATCATGCGCGACAGTCCCGGAGGTCTCGCTGAACGAATATCGGTGGAGTATGGTCACCGGCAAACTGATGACGGTCACGATCTGGGTGACGGCGAGAGAGTCATAAGCGCCGACAATCGTGGCCGTCCCCAGACTCAAGCCCGTCACCGTGCCGTGAGCGTCCACCAAAGCCACGTTGGTGGCGCTGGAGGTCCAAGTCACGCCCGGATCGTCGTGGATGTCCACCGGGCTGGATAATCCCGAGGCCGTGGCCATCAACTGGGGCGTTTGTGAGGAACCCACGGGGATGTTCGTCGCGTTGAATTGCAGCGCCAAGCCCGTCACCGTGCCGTAGCTGGCCAGGGTGTCCGGGCTGTTTTGATAGTCCGCCGCCACTTGCAGGGCGGAGATCGGTCCGTTGTAAATCCGGAACTCGTCGTAGTCGGCGACGGCCAGGGGATCGCTCGCAAACTGGGAGCGCCCCAGCCAGTCATTGGTGGTGCTGCCGACCACCGCCGGCGAATTGGTGAACGTATAGATCGTGCTGACCAAAACGCCGTTGATGTAAAGTTTGGCGATGTGCGTGTTGCCGTCAGCCGTCCAAACAATGTGATTTTCCACGCCGCTGTTCATCGCGGTGGTGGAGAAATTCCAATTGTCGCCGAGGCCGGCCTTATAGGAATCCGCCTCGCAACTGTCCCCGTTCAAGTCGCCCATGCGGGCGTAGAAAAACCCATTGATGCCATACATGCCGACGCCATTGGTGCTGGAATTGCCGAAATCCCAGATGCGCGTCCAAGGGTCAGTCCCGTCCAGCGTGGGGGTCACCCAAGCTTCCAATGTGACGGCTGAGTAGTTGGTAAACAGGTTTGGCGGTAGGATGATGTATTCTCCCGCCGTGTCGCTCGAAGGATCCTCGGCGATCTGGGTTAGGACAGCTTGCCCGCTCCCGTTGAAGGAGGCACCGTTGGTAAGGAGGGCGTTCGCCCCGCTGACCGAGTCGGTGGCGACAACACCGATGGTTTCGTTGAAATTGTAGCGGTTGACGAGCGTGGCACCCCAAGCCGTCCATTGCAGACAGGCTTGGGCAACACAGCATCCAATCATTATTTTGAGGTGCGGGATGTGGCGTGTATCCATACGGAGTGATCAGGTTTTGGTTTTGTTTGTTGGAGGATTTGACGGGCGCGAACTTTTGTGGATTTAGAATTGGAAAAGAGGCACGCCGCCGCCGCCGAAGGCATTGGTCATGAGTTTGGATTGCCGCCATTCCACGTGGCCATCCAGAAACTGGATATTCCCTCCCGCGGGGCGTCCATTGATCAGGTGGCTGGTGCGCTGGACGATGCTTTGGGGGAGACCGCCAATG
>JAGWMQ010000115.1 GCA_028873125.1 Verrucomicrobiota bacterium
CCGGAAAAAATCGCCGACGCCAGTGAGGCGGAACTCCGCGCCTGCAAAGCGGGCTTCCGCGCGCCGCACCTGCTGGCCGCCGCGCGCCAAATCGCCGCCGGCGAATTTGATCTGGAGAAAATCCGGGGTCTGCCGCTCTTGGAAGCGCGTGCCGAATTGCTGAAGTTGCGCGGCGTCGGGCCCAAAATCACCGACTGCATTTTGCTGTTCGCCTGCGGGTTCGACTCCGCTTTTCCCGTGGATGTTTGGGTGGAGCGCGCGCTGCGGACGCTCTATTTTCCACGCCGCCGCGCCAACCCGAGGCGGTTGAGGCAGTTTGTGGCGACGCACTTTGGCCCGCACGCCGGCTACGCCCAGCAGTATCTTTTTCATTACAGGCGGACGAAGATGAAATAGAGTTTTGCCCGGACGGCGCGAAGATTGCAGTAGAAAATCCCTTCGCCTCCTTTGCGCGACAGAAATGAACATTGAAGCCATCCTGACCCCGGCGGAGTTGCCCGCGCTCGCCGGACGCGATTTGACCCGGACCGCGTGCGTGGTTTTTGACGTGCTCCGCGCCACCAGCACGTTCGTGACCGCGTTGGGCAATGGCGCCAGGGCCGTCATTCCCGTCAGCGAAATTTCCGAGGCGCTGGCCATCCGTCAAAGGCAGCCGGACGTCTTGCTGGGCGGCGAGCGCGACGGCGTGAAAATCCGCGCCGCCCGGACCGGCGGAGGCAATTTTGATTTCGGCAATTCGCCGCGCGAATACACGGCGGAAAAAGTCCGCTGCAAAACGATTGTCTCCACGACGACCAACGG
Source organism: Verrucomicrobiota bacterium (assembly GCA_028873125.1). GTDB lineage: Bacteria > Verrucomicrobiota > Verrucomicrobiia > Limisphaerales > UBA11358 > UBA11358. Next base: position 802 of record JAGWMQ010000115.1, read on the forward strand.
CACGCGAGCCATGCGCGCCTGCGCCGGGGCGCAGACGGTCCTGGCGGCTTCGTTTCTCAATTTGGGCGCGACGGCAAGATTTCTGCGGCGGCAAAATCGGGTTTTGCTCGTGTGCGCCGGCACGCGCGAGAACGCCGCGCTCGAAGACGCGCTGGCGGCCGGCGCGCTGTGCGAACTGCTGGGCGGCGGCGATCCGCCCGCCTTTTCCGACTCCGCGGAAATGGTCCGGCGCGCCTACGCGCAGGCCAAATCTAATCTGGCGGAGGCGGTTTGCGGTTCCGAAAACGCGCGCCGCTTGCTGGCGATTCCCGACCTGCGCGACGACGTGCCGTTTTGTCTGCGGCGCGACGTGTATCCGTTCGCCGTCATCCGAGCCTCTGACGGCGCGGCCTATGTGGCCAAACCTGTTTGAACCGATAAACCGGAGTTGGGGGAGCACACCCGCCCCGGGTGTGGCTGGACGCGCCTCGCGTCCAGTGTGTTTCGCGCGCGAGGCGGTCCGGAATCTTTGAGGCGGTTCGACATTCGAGGTTTTCCGCGAGGCGCGTGCGCTCCCAATTAATTTCCGGTCCGCCGCCTATGTTACGAACTGAACGCGCCAAACAGCGCCCGCATTTCCTCCTCGACCTGCGCCGGATCGGAAAGCGTTCGGGCGATTTCGTCGCGGAGCAGTTGGCGGTAGCGTTTCCGCAGGCGATGCACCGCCACGCGCGCGGCGGTTTCCCCCAGACCCAGCGCGCGGGCCGCGTCGGCGTGAGGCCGCTCACCCTTGCCGGCGGTCAGGAAGACCTTGAGTTCGTCGAACTGGTCCCGCCGTCCGGCGGCGGCGCATTCCTCGCGCAGCCGCCCGATCACCCGCTCCAGCAACGCCAGCGCCCAGGCGCGGTCAAAGGCCCGGTCCGGGCTGGGATCGCCGGCGGCGGCGATTTGGAATTGGGTATCGGCGGTCTGCCACTCCAGGGACAGCATGGGCGCGCCGCCGCCGCGTTTGAGGCGTTGCGCCTTGTTCCATTCGTTGGCCAGGAAATGTTTCAGCGACGCGAGCAGAAAGGCGCGAAAGCGTCCGCGCTCGGCGCTCAAGCCCTCGAGATAATTCCCGGCCAGAAACCGCGCGAAAAATTCCTGGGTGAGGTCCTCGGCGTCCTCGCGGGAGTGGCCGCGGCGGCGGACGTAGGCGTAAAGCGGAAACCAGTAGGCGCGGCACAGTTCCTCCAGCGCGGCGTCCGATTCCGGCGTGGCGCGTTTGCCCGCCGCGAGCACCACCGTCCAGTGCGTCGTGGCGAAGACGTCGTCCGGCGCGGTCGCGGAAGGTGTGAATTTTTCCGATGTCAAGCAGGGTTCAAGCCGAGTTCGCGGACAAATTCCTCCGGCGGCGCCGGCGACAGGACCACCGTGCGGCCGGCGTATTGGAGCACCACGGTTTGATGCGGGTCGGTCACATAGGCACGGTAGGAACCCAAGAGTTTGTTGCGGTAGTATCCCGAGATCGAAAACAGGCCGCCGTTGCCCCACGTGCGAAGGCTGCCGCGCATAACGTCCGGTTCAAACCGCGCGGAGGTCAACCCGGCGCGCGGCAATCGCGTGGCCCAAAACAGCCGCCGGACGAGAATGGCGTCCGGCGCAATGGCGTAGCCGCGGATGGTGAAACAGGCGCAGGCGAGCAGAATTGCCGGCGCCGGCAAAAAGGAACTCCAGAACACGACACTGGGCAAATGCCGCGTCGCCAGACAAGTCACCGTGCCAACCCCTCCAAGGAGCACGATACTTGCCAGCAGCGACATGGTTTTCAACAGGGCGCCCCAGGGCGCTTTGAAGAATTTCATGGTTTGAGATCCGGCTTTCACTTGATGAAATACCCCGCGGCTTTCCACAGTCCATCTTTTTCGAGCCTGAACGTGACGGTTTCAACCGCGGATTTTTTGTTGGCGAACGACGCCTCGAACTGCATGACGACATACTGGCCGTCCGGCGCGCCGGGCAGTTGCGTGGCATATTGCGCGGATCGCAACTTGCGCGATTCCAAATCACCCAGCGGCTTGCGGACGGCCTCCAGGGCCGACTGCCATTTTTCTTCCGACACCGCGCTTTGAAATACGACGGACGCCTTCTGCCAGCTTTGGGCGTAATGACTGGCGTCAATTTCCGCCAGCCATATCTGCGCCGCCGATGTAGCGGCCTTTTCCGCTCCGGGGGCGGCTTTCGGACCGCAACCGGAAGCGAAGCCAGCCAGGAGCACCGCGCACAGAAACGCGGCCGTTTGAGATTCGAGCAACTTGATTGTCATGTTTGACCTTTTGTTGACGGTGGTTTGGTCCGACAGTTTTTCAGATGAACTTTAAAAGCTGATACAGCACCAACTTCGACAGAGCTTCGCCCAGAATCAGGGCTGGAATGAACGTGCCAACGGCTTTGCCGCTTTTCAGACGGCTGGAAACGCTGTAGGCTTTATACATCAGCCAGACAATCCAACAGAGAATCGGAATCATCGTCGTCATGGCCGTCAAAAAGACGACAGCGTCTGCCGAGTTGAATTGAATCGGCCCGCCCCCTTGAAACTGTTTAAGGAGATAATTGCTGAACCGTTGGACCGCCCGAGGCAGGAAGATCAGGCTGACGAAAATTGTCGGCCATCGCGCCAAGGCTTGAGGTCCCAGCAAGTCCAGTAAGCGAAACGGCGCTTTCGAGATGAGTCGCCCGAAAATCAAAAGCACGACGCCCAGGCAGAGCCAGTCCACAATTCCTTCCGAAAGGAAAAACCACGGCGGGGTGGAGGCTCCGGTGTGCGTGTCCAGCACCCCGTCGAAATGGGTGTTACTTAACGAGCCGACAAACCCGGCCAGCAGAATTGCCGCCAATCCGAGAGACAGCGATTGAAGTCCGGTGACGCGGCCAAAAGGATTGAAAAGCAAAACCGCCGGCTTCCAACGGTTATCTGGGACAACCGTTGGTGCCGAGCCTTGCGTAGAAGCAGCAATCGTCTCCACCCGCGTCTTGACTTCGCTGACTTGCTGGTAGCGGCGATCCGGTTCCCTTTCCAGCGCGCGCAGCACCACTTCGTCCAGCCGCACGTCAATTTGGACCTTCACCGACGGCGGTTGGATGGGTTTGCCGGGCAGTTCGCCGGTGAGCATCTGGTAAAACACCACGCCCAGCGCGTAAATGTCGGCGCGATGGTCCACTTCCCCGGGATGCTCCCGTTGTTCCGGCGCCATGTAGTGCGGCGTACCCATCACCTTGCCCGCGTTGGTCAGGTCCTGTGGCGCGGGCCTCCCGGCCTGCGGGTTCGCGGAACGTCCCCGTTCGGCGTCTTCCGAACCGGCGGCGTGGACGCCGCCCGAACTCGCAGGCGTGGACGCCTGCGCCACTATTTTCGCCAGGCCAAAATCCGCCACCTTCACGCGGCCGCGGCGGTCGAGCAGGATGTTTTCCGGCTTGATGTCGCGGTGGACGATGCCCTGGTCGTGGGCGTATTGGAGCGCGTCGCAAATCTGCGGCACGATGGCCAGCGCCTCGCGCGGCGAGACGCGTCCGGCGGCGAGCAACTGCCGCAAACTCACGCCATCCACGAATTCCATGAGGAAGTAGTAAAGCTCATCCTCACCCGTCCTTCGGACACCTTCTCCCATCGGATGGGAGAGGGACGGGGTGAGGGCCTTCGCGGCGCTGCCTTGATGGCCTCCAACCTGACCAAATTCGTAGAGCGTCACGATGCCCGGATGGTTCAACTTGGCCAGCGCCCGGGCCTCGCGGGCGAAGCGTTCGGCAAACGCCGCCTCGCCGCCGACGCCCGGCGGGAGAATTTTCAGCGCCACGACACGGTCCAGTTGCTTCTGCCGCGCCCGATAAACCGCGCCCATGCCGCCCCGGCCGATGAGTTCGAGGATTTCCAGTTGCGGAAACAAACCCGCCAGTTCGGCCACGGACGGCGGAGGGAACGGCGACGGTTTGCCGTCATCGGCCGTGTCGGCGGCGGCGCCTTGTTGCAACAGGCAGGCGGGGCAAAGCCCGGCCAGCGCGCCCACGGGCAGCGCCGCGCCGCAACGCGGGCATTTCGGGCCGTCTGACGGCGTCGGGTTCACTTTCGTGTCACTCATACACCTCATTCAGAAGCAAATCACGCCGGATGTTACAGGATTTGCCGCTGGGCACGCAGGCCGCTCTCGCCGCCCGCCGGGGCGCGATTCAGGCGCCAACTGCTCGCGTGCTCCAACGGGCGCATCTCTGCACTATCCCGGAGCGCCGGCTTGCAGCCGGCTTCAGGCGTCGTGGAACGCTTGGATTCAGACAAAAAGCCGATTAGAAATCGGCGCTCCGATATTTTGGGGCAGTGTCAAGAGATGCGTCTCATCTTAACTTCTTGCCCGATTCGTGATTTCCCGGCCGCCCCGGCGCCGATAGACTGGCCGGGTGAAAATTTCCATTGTCGTTCCAGCTTTCAACGAGGAGCGGCTCCTGGGCGCGTCGCTGTCGCAAATCCAGGTGGCGGCAGTGGCGTTCACGCGGCGCGGCTGGGCGACGGAATTGATCGTCTGTGACAACAACTCGACCGACCGCACGGCGGAGCTGGCGCGCGCGGCGGGGGCGACCGTCGTGTTCGAGCCGTTCAACCAGATCGCGCGCGCCCGCAACAGCGGTGCGGCGGCGGCCACGGGGGAGTGGCTGGTGTTTGTGGACGCCGACTCACATCCCGACACGGCCCTTTTCGAGGAAGTGGCCGTGCAGATCGAATCCGGTCGCTGTCTGGCCGGCGGCTGTACGGTCAAGCTGGCCGGGGACTATCCACTTCTGAAATCACTGACCGCCCTCTGGAACGGCCTCAGCCGGGCGCTGCATTGGATGGCCGGCTCCTTTATTTTTTGCGAGGCGAAGACCTTCCGGGCCCTCGGCGGCTTCAGCGGGGAATTGTTCGCCGGCGAAGAAGTGGATTTGAGCAGGCGGCTCAAAAAACTGGCGCGTGCGGATGGAAAGCAAATCGTCATTTTGCACCGGCACCCGCTCTTGACTTCGGCGCGCAAGGCGCATCTGTACTCGACGGGGGAATATCTGCGTTTTTTGTTGAAAATAATCCTGACCGGCGGAAAAGCGGTGGCCAGCCGGAGCGCGTGCCATCCGTGGTATGACGGGCGGCGATGACGGGCGCGGTGCGAAATGACTGCGAGATTGTTTGAATCGCGCCGCCCCGGAAGAATCCATTCCGGAGCTGGTCCACCGAACAACCACGGCGCGCCACAGCGATTCGCCCGCGGTGTGACCACTTGCCGCTTGTCACCTGTCGGTTTTGCCCGCAACGTGTGCATCCGTGCAGGAGCTGCTCAAAAAAATCGAAGAAGACGCGCGGGTGCGCTTGACGGAGCCTCCCGGCCCCGGACCCGCTGGAAGCCTGGCGCGATACAAGGCCTACCTCAAAGTGGGGACGCACCGGCTGAAGATGAGCCATCGCTCCGGCATGGGGGGACGCGACCTCTGCCGGGCGCGCGCGGCGATGCTCGATGCGCTGCTGAGGCATCTGTGGGAAACGGCCCGCCGCAGCCTGTCCCTCCAGGCGCAGAAGGAATTTCCGCCGCTGGCGCTGGCGGCCGTCGGCGGCTACGGCCGCGGTGAATTGAACCCGCACAGCGATATTGACTTCATGTTTTTGCACGACGGCCAGGTCGCCGCCAACAAGCCGCTGCCCTATCTGTCCAAACTGATTGACGGCGTGCTCTATCCGCTCTGGGACGTTGGCCTGAAGGTCGGCCACGCCGTCCGCAGCGTGGAGGACTGTGTCAAGATCGCCAACAGCGACATGCAATCCAGGACCTCGCTCATCGAGTCGCGCCTGATCGCCGGCGAGGAGGCGCTCTTCAAAAAATTTGAAAGGACGCTGACGGCCCGGTGCGTGGACGGCTTCGAGCAAAAATACATCGCCGCGCGGCTCGAAGACCAGGCGGCGCGCCGCGCCAAGTTCGGCAACTCCGCCTGCATGCAGGAGCCGAACCTCAAGAACGGCTGCGGCGGCCTCCGCGATTTCCAAAACCTGCTGTGGATGGCCTTTTTCAAATACCGCGCCCGCTCACTGAACGAATTGCAGAAGCTGGAGTTTGTGGCCGAGGCCGAGCGCCGGCAGTTGGAGACCGCCTACGACTTCCTGCTCCGGGTCCGAACCGAACTGCATTATCACTCCAGCCGCGCGCAGGACGCGCTGGGCAAGAATTTGCAGCCCGCCGTAGCCCACAACCTCGGTTACACCGAGCGGTCGCCAAGCCTGCGCATCGAGGAGTTCATGCGCGACCTCTACACCCACATGCGGAACATCTTCCTGATCACGCGCACGCTGGAGCAGCGCATGGCGCTGCGGACGCCCGTTCCGGGGAGGCTCTCCTGGAGCCGCTGGCTGCCCCGGCGCGCGCAAGTTGTCGAGCCGGTGGACGGCCTGTTGTTCGCCAACGGCGAAATCCGCGCCGTGTCCAACCGCATCTTCCGCGACCAGCCGCGCCGCCTGATGCGCGTCTTCCTCCACGCCCAGCAGCGCCGTCTGCCGCTGCACCCCGACCTGGCCCAGCTCATCCGCAATTCGCTGGGGCTGGTGGACGCGGAGTTCCGCGACGACCCTCACGTGCGTGAAACGCTCCTGGCCCTCTTGGAGCGGCGCGGCGAGGTGGCGCCCGCTCTGCGCGCCATGCACGAGGTCAATTTGCTCGGCAAATACATCCCCGAATTCGGCCGGCTCACCTGCCTGGTCCAACACGAATTTTATCATCAATACGCCGCCGACGAGCACACGCTGGTGTGTCTGGAACAACTCGACAAAATCTGGGAGGCCCAGGCTCCGCCCCACAACCGTTACGCGCCGCTGCTCCAAAAGCTGACCCGGCCCGGCCTGCTCTATCTGGCCCTGCTGCTGCACGATGTGGGCAAGGCCCAGCACCACAAACAAAGGCGCCGGCATTCCGAAATCAGCGCCCGGATGGCCACCCGCGCCGCCCGCCGTCTGGGTCTGGACGAGTCGGCCTCGCAAATCCTGCACCTGCTGGTCAAACAACACCTCCTGATGGCCGAGGTTTCGCAACGGCGCGACCTCGACGACGACGACGTGATCCGCCATTTCGCCCGGCAAATCCAGACCGTGGAGGCGTTGAATCTGCTGACGCTGCTGACCTTCGCCGACGCGCAGGGCACCAGCGATCAGCTTTGGAACGGCTTCAAGGACTCGCTGCTCTGGCAGTTGCACGGACGCGCCTTGGCCCTGCTCACCGGCGGCGGCGAATTCCGACGCGCCGACGAAAAGCAACGCGAGCTGCTGCTGCAGGAAATCCGCGACCTGGCGCCGAAACACTTCAGTGACGAGGAAATCCAGGCGCACTTTGCCAACCTCCCGCCGCGCTATTTTCAGGTGCGCAGCCCGCGCGAAATCCTGGACGACATCGAGATGGCGCACCATTTCATGCGGCAACTCGTCTTGAATCCCGACCACGCGCTCTCGCCGGCGGTGTCCTGGCGCGATGAGCCGGACTGCGGCTACAACGTGGTCAAGGTCTGCACGTGGGACCGCGCCGGGCTTTTCAGCAAAATTTGCGGCTCCTTCAGCGCCGCCGGCGTGAACATCCTCAGCGCCCGGATTCTCACCCGAGCCGACGGCGTCGTCCTCGACACCTTTTTCGTCAACGACGCGCGCAGCGGCGGCCTTGCCGCGCGCGGGCAGCGCGACCAGTTTACCGACCTGCTGGAACAGGTTCTGGCGGGGACGCCGGTGGCCCTGTCTGCCCTCATCCGGCGCCAGATCACCGGCCGTCCGTCGTATCAGGCCTACGCCGGCGAGCGCCTGCCCACGCGGATTCATTTCGACAACGACGCCTCCGAGACCTACACGGTGATTGAAATTGAAACTGAAGACCAGTTGGGGCTGCTCTACTCGATCACCCAGACCTTGGCCGGGTTGGCGGTGGACATCGCCAGCGCGCGCATTCTGACCGAACGCGGCGCGGCCATTGACAGTTTCTACGTGCGTGACGCGGACGGCGGCAAGATCACCTCGCGGGAACATCAGGCACTGATCGAACGCGGGTTGCGGCAGGCCATCCAGACGTTGACGGCGGCCGGCTGAATGCGCGCCGGGACCGTCGCGACACGACGCCGACAAACAGTTGCCAGCGACCGGGTTGTCTGATAAAAAGCCCCGCGGGTTGGTCGGGCCGAGGCGGGTGTGGTTCAATGGTAGAACGTGGGCTTCCCAAGCCTGAGACGAGGGTTCGATTCCCTTCGCCCGCTCCATTCATAATCAATTAGTTATGAATGTGTGCAGTAAAAGTGCAGTAAATTGAGGTGAGAATTCTTATTGTTTCAAAGCAACGGGAGTTCGAGGTTGGCTCCAGCGCTGGGCACGTCGCAAAGCAGTTTGCTCCATTCCTTCAACGGGCGGTTGCTGGTCATAATGGTGGAGCGGTTTTCGTAGCGGCGCATGATGACTTCCAGCAGGTAAGATCGAATGTTGCAGGCTCGCGCTCAGTGTGTTGATCGCATCCTTGTGCAACCTTGATCAATGGGGCGCAGTTCGTCTCCATCCGGAATCTGTCGCTCACCAAAATCCAGGGCGAACATTTTCTGGAAGTGCTGCGCCAGAACGCCGCGGCGTTTGACTCCAACGACAATAGCCTTGACAAGGCGGCAAACTGGGGTTGTCGAGGGCACATGCAGTACAACTCGAACTATGGACTGGCCTCGATCCGCATATCTGGAGCACAAGGTGGTGCAAAAAACGGATTTTCCCATATCAGCTTTTCGAAAGCGCGTCTCTTGCACCCCGATTGAAGTGCTCCTTCAGAAGCTGGGTTCCCAACCTTTTGTCCTTCTTCTTGAGGGCTTCAATAATTTTACGGTGCTCCTTTTCAGTTTGAATGAAATCCTCCAGATGAATTCTCGTCTGTGCTGTTCTCCTTTGAAAAAGTGGAATATGAGAACGTTGATACAACTGGATCAACCGTGCATTACCGGATGCATTGAGCAGCAACTGATGAAAACGAAGATCGGCTTCGTGCCCGCCGGTGAAGTAACCTTTCTTCACAAAATGGGCGAAGTCATCGCATGTTTCCTCAATTTCCTTTACTTGCTTCTGGCTGGCATGATCGCAAGCCAGCACAAAGGCAGCGGTTTCAAAAATTTCCCTGACTTCCCGTATTTCCTGAATGTCTCGCTCTGTCATTTCGGTAACGAAATAGCCGCCTCGATCTCCCTGGCGCACCACTCCTTCACCAAGCAAGCGCGTCAAGCTCTCACGAATCGCGGCACGATTAACGTTGAGCTTTTCAGCCCAGAATTGCTCTTTGATGCGATCGTTTGGGGCAATTTCCTGGATTAATATCCTATGGCTTAATTCCTTATAAGCCAATTCGGCTTGTGTTCTCTCTTCCATAGAGTATTGTAAGCAAAGCCTGACATTTGTTGTTGACAATCGGCATGTTGCACATGCGGATGGGCCAAGGCAACTATTTTCACCTCAGTCCATCAGAGCGCGAAAATGCTCAACAAAATATCAACGGTGTTCCGACGGTTCGTTCAGGCGCGCGCTCAATGGAAGAGGAACCCCAAAATCGGGGGTGCCGTCCGGTTTCCATGTGAATTTTTGCGCGCGCGTGTTCCGCCCATGATACGCATAGGCAGCTGTGCTTTTCGCGTGATAAGCAATCCAATCCTCCGTGCCATCCGGAGATCGGAAAAAGCCACAGTGACCCGGGCCGAACACGCTGTTGGCATCATCACGTTCGAACACAGGACGGGGGTATTGTTTCCATGAACGGGGGTCTAAAACGTTTGCACCTTCATCGGCAATTAACATGCCCAGTTTGTAATCCGGTGTTCCCGTGTCACAAATTGAATAAATCAAAAATATCCTGCCATTGCGTTGCAAAATTTCCGGCCCCTCGCGGACCTCTCTGCATCCGAATCCATCCGCAGGAATGTAAACCCCATTACCCTGAAGGGTGTAAGGATTTGCCATCCGCGCGATGTATAGGACGTGCCCTGGACGGGCAGCCCAAATGAGATAAAGCGAACCGTCTGTTTTTTTGCGGAAAACAGTTGGATCAATTGCATAGTGGTCGTTCGTGGGATTGAACAGTCGGGCTTTGTATTTGTATGGTCCTAGCGGATGAGTCCCGGTGCTTTCAAGCACATAGATGCGATGATTGTCATCTCTGTTGTCGCTGGATGTGGCGGTGTAATACATATACCAGCGGTTGTTGATAAAGTGAAATTCCGGCGCCCAGATGCCTGACGAACGGGTCGGGTTGGTGTCCTTCCACACGGTGACAGGGCGAACAGTCTTCAACCCGCCTAAAGTGGGCGCTTTCCAGATGCGAATGGCGTCACCCTGGGTTGTGGACAGATAGTAATTCCCTTTATAATAGACGATCCATGGGTCCGGACCGGGATTGATTGGATTTTGAAATGTGCCTGGAGGAATTGCAGCTTGCGAACTGAACTGGAATGCAGAACAAAAAGCAATCAGGCAGCACAAAGATGTGGTTGCACAAGTAACTTTTTGAATTGGTTTGGCAACAAACAGATCAACCGACTGACGCGATGCTGGTCTTTTACAAAACATCCAAGATTTCTGCTACAAGCTTTTTGCCGGATTCGGATGTAAACGGGAATTGCCCGGTAAATTTCGGCGATTGGTCCGCGGCGTAACTTTTCCGCGCTACGTCGTATGCGTCAGGCAAATAACCCAGAGAACCATTCGAATAGCCGAGTAGAAACAGGTCTTTTGCCGGAGCCTTTGCGCGAATCTCGAGACCCAATGTCGAAAACAGCTCGGCCGAATGGGCGGCGAACGAAACGTTTCCAATTT
>JAGWMQ010000116.1 GCA_028873125.1 Verrucomicrobiota bacterium
TAAGCCTTCAAACTAACCGGGAATTGCTCTTTCGTGATTTCATTGACGATGTTGATGTCTTCTTCGTGCTCCTTGGCGCGATACAAATCCTTGCCGACATGCACGAATTTGAAGTCATACATGAATTGGTTGATAAACTCCGCGCTGGCGATCTCCGCCAAATCACCGTGCGTCTTGTTTCCGATGAGCCGCATCGTGAAGATGTTGCTCAACGTCGTGGTGATCAGATGCGGATTCTTACCGATGAGGAGCTTCAGGCGGGCGGTGAAGTCTTTATAAGCAGCTTGGCGATTCAGGGTCTTCTTGTCGTTACCGACTTTGTTTGCCGTGCGGCGAGATTATGGCAGCGCCCGATTGCGGTCAATCCGGCTTGCACAATCGTTTACGACGGCGAAGGAATTTCGCCGGATGGAGCAGTCTCCGGCGGAGGCGCGACAGGTTCAGCCGGGGCGGAAACTTCCGCTGCCGGCTTTTCTGTGTCAACAGCCGGTTCGGCAACCATTCCGGCTGGCGTTTGAATTTCCGGCGCGGCTTCGGGCGGCATTTGAGTTTCCGCGGTTGGTTCAACCGTGGCCTCAGCCTGCGCCGCGGATTCCGCCGCCGGTTTTTCCAGTTTCTTTTCCGGCTTGGGCGGGCGGGGCAACGGTCTTTTGGCGGTTTCCATCCGGCCGTCGGCGAATTCCAGGACGTGGCCCTGATGAATCAGCCAGTGCAAATCGGCGATGATGGCGGTCTGCTCCGGCGTCGGCTCGGCGGCCGCGCCCTCCGGCTTGACTTCGAGGACCGCTGGCGACGGCGCGAGCGCCTCGATCAACTCCCGGCGCGTGCATTTGGGGTGCGCGTTGATGTGGCCGACGATGCGCTTGACGTTTTCCGAGACCGGCGTGGTTTCGAGGTCGAGGAACTGCGGCCGCGCCACGCTGACGTGGACGACGGTCTTGTTGACCTTGAAGAATTGCAGGCCGTGCGCGGCAAATTGTTTGCTCAACGTCGTCGCCAGTTGCAGCGGAAAATGCCGCTGGCGTTCCCACTCGACGCGCACCAGCCGCTGCAATTCGCGGCTGCGCAAATTCCGGCTGGCCGCGCCGCTCAGGGTGTGTTTCTCGGCCGGCCGGACGATGTTGTCCTTGTGCACGGCGCGAAAATGTTTTTCCACCTCTGCCAGGCTGGCGAGGCGGAGCGGTTCGGGCACGTTGAGCACGACGTACTCGGTCTTGAAACTCTGTTCTTCAATCCACTTCTTGACGATGGCCTCGTCCTTGACGATTTTGACGCGGGCCTTGAAGGCGTCGAAGGGCATCCGGGAGAACCGCTCGGCGTGCAGTTTGCGAAGCTGGTTTTGATAATCGTGATGGTTGGGCGGGCCGAGAATCACGCCGCTCATGCCGCATTGGGCAACGAAGGTGTAAACCCCCTTCGGCGGTTCGGTGGCCGTGCGCTCGGTCTGGTAAAACGTGGCGAAATGATCTTTGAGCGCGTGGGCCACGGCGTCGTCGGCGCTCAACCACGGCGTGTCGTCGAGGGCGCAGACGAACAACGGTTGGGCCACCGAGCCGTCGGGGTTTTTCCTGACCGCCAGCTCCACCGAATACCGCTCCGCCTTTTGCAGGACCAGTTGCGCAATCTGGAAGAGCGGGTAGGCGCGTCCGGTCATCTTGATCTGGCGGACGAGTTGTTCGACGCCTTTTTCATCGGCGACGAAAGTGACGCCGGTCTCCGGCAGCGGCGCGGCCGGTTCGGGGCGCTCGCGCCGTTCGCCGCGGCGGAATTCCTTTCTGCCGCCGAATTTTCGCCCCGGTCGGGGCGCGCGTTCGCGGCGGGGCTCCAGGGCTTCGCCCCGGCGTTTTTCGCGTCGCGGGGCTTCGCCCTCGTCCGCGGAAAATTTTCCGTAACGGTCGGCGCCCGGCTTTTCCTGTGCCCACGCGGGCAGGAAAAGCTTTTCCAGGTCCAGGTCAATTTCAGAAATCTGGCTCATGCAAACTGGTCGAAAGCAAATGACAGCATGAAGGGAAGCAGTTCGGAACGCAAGCGCGGAAGCGCGCCGGCGAGCCCGCGAAATTCACGCCATTCACGCCAGTTTCCCGTATCGCCGGATTTCCGGCCAGATCCACGCCACCGCCAGCACGACCAGGACGGTGCCGATGCCGCCGCTGACCACGGAAATGATCGAGCCGGTGGCGTTGGCGTGCCCCATCACCGGTCCGAACAGGTAGGCGACCGTGCCGGACTCGGCTTCGCCCAGTTGATTGGACGTGCCGATGAACAGGCTGTTGACGGACGAAACCCGCCCCCGCTTTTCATCCGGCGTCAGGATTTGCACCAGCGTCTGCCGCACGATCACGCTGATGTTGTCCACCCCGCCGCAGACCGCCAGCATCAGGAAGGAAAACCAGAGCCACTTGGAGACCCCAAACGCGATGGTGGCCAGGCCAAAGATCGCCACCGCCCACAGCATGGCGTGCCCGGCCTTTTCCAGTGGCGGTCGGTGCGCCAGGATCAACATGCACACGACCGCGCCGATGGACATGGCCGAGGTCAAAATCCCGAGGCCAACCGGCCCCGTTCTCAAAATGTCTTTGGCATAAGCCGGCAGCAGCGCCGTCGCCCCGCCCAGGAAGACGGCGAACATGTCCAGCGTGATGATGCCCAGGATGATCTTGTTCGCGAACACAAATTTGAATCCTTCCGCAACGTTTTGAATCGTAAACGGCTGGCGCCTTTCCACCCGGTGCTCCCGCCGGACCAGCAGGATGAGCGTGAAGCTGACCAGCAGCGCCAGGGTGTTGAGCGCATACACCGTCGCCGCCGGATGTTCCAGAAATCTGCCCGACAACACCACCAGTCCGCCGCCGGCCGCCGGACCGAGAATGCAGGAGAGTTGATACGCGCCGCTGTTGAAGGTCACGGCCCGAGCGAATTGCCGGCGGGGAACCAGGCTGGGCAGATACGCCGCACCCGCCGGCCAAAAAAACGTCCGCGCCGCACCCACCGCGACTAGGCACCAATAGACCCAGAGCACCGGGGCCTGTAACGCCGAGATGAACATCAGTCCCAGGCTGGCCACGGCCAGAATCGCCGTGGCCGCCAGGACGACGCGTTTGCGGTTGAAGTTGTCGGCGACGTGGCCGGCCGGCAGCGTACACAGGAACATGGGAACCATCTGCGCCAGTCCCACCATGCCCAGCGCGAGCGTCGAGTGGGTGCGCGCGTAAAGCTCCCAGCCGACCGCGTAGCTCAACATTTGCTGCCCGAGGGAGGCGATGAACCGGGCGACGAGATAAAGCCGGAAATCGCGGTTCCGAAACACGGCATACGGATGCTCTTCGGCGGCGGGCGCCAACGGCGGCGGCAGCGTGTCGGGCGATTCAGCCTCGTGCATGGGCTGAGGTTTCCAGTTTGAAATTCAAGTTTCAAGTTTTCATGCCGGCGGCTTTCAAGCGCGCAGCCGTTTCCCGCGGGCGGGAAACCCTCCGCGCCGGTCAGTTTGTCCGCCGGCGGGGGCTTACGGCAGCAGCACCGCGGCGCCTTGGAGGCGGCCCGACCGCAAACGGGCCAGGGCCTCGTTTGCCTCCGCCAAAGGGAAAGTCTGGACGGTGGCGCGGACCGGGACGCGCGGGGCAATGGCGAAGAATTCTTCGCCGTCGCGGCGGGTCAAATTCGCGACCGAGCAAAGCGTGCGTTCCTGCCAGAGCAACTCGTAAGGAAAGGACGGCAGGTCGCTCATGTGAATGCCGCCGCAGACGACGGTGCCGCCTTTGGCGACGGCTTTGAGCGCCTGCGGAACCAGTTTTCCCACGGGCGCAAAGATGATCGCCGCGTCCAGTTTCCCGGGTAGTGCGGTTTCGGAATCGCCCGCCCAAGCCGCGCCGAGCGACCTGGCAAATTGCTGCGCCTCCGCATCGCCGCGCCGCGTGAAAACAAAGATTTGGCGCCCCCGAAACCGGGCAATCTGCGCCACGATGTGCCCCGCCGCGCCGAAACCGTAGATGCCCAGCCGCTTCGCCTCCCCGGTTTTGGCCAGCGAACGATAGCCGATCAGCCCGGCGCACAGCAGCGGCGCGGCCTCGGCGTCGGAATAATTTTCGGGAATGGAAAAGCAGAACCGCTCGTCGGCGACGGTGAATTCCGCGTAGCCGCCGTCAAGCGTGTAACCGGTGAACCGCGCGGAATCGCACAGGTTCTCCCGGCCGCCGCGGCAGAAGACGCAGCCGCCGCAGGTCCAGCCGAGCCAGGGAACGCCCACGCGGTCGCCGGTTTGGAAGCGCCGCGCCCCCGGGCCGTTCTCAACGACCCGGCCGACAATTTCGTGTCCGGGCACGAGCGGCAGTTTGGGGTTCGGTAATTCGCCGTCCACCACGTGCAAGTCCGTCCGGCACACGGCGCAGGCGCGGACCTGGATCCGGATTTCGCCCGCACTGGGTTTTGGCGCCGGAATGTCGGCAGGCCGGAGGGGTTGTCCCGGCCTTTCCAAAATCATGGCGCGCATCGCCCCATTGAAGCGCCGAACGCGGCGCGGTCAAATTTGTTTTATGGAATTTTTTGCGCCGCGGCCTAAGCTTACTGCCGATGAAAACGGGCTTTCGAAGCGAAACTGATTCCATGGGCACCATGCAGGTGCCGGCGGACGCCTACTACGGCGCCCAGACGGCGCGCGCCGCGGAAAATTTTCCCATCAGCACTCTGCGCTTTCCGCGGTCGTTCATCCGCGCGCTGGGATTGATCAAGAAACACGCCGCGGCCGCCAATGCCTCGCTGGGCTTGCTGCCGCCGGCAATTTCACACGCCATTCAGCAGGCCGCGCAGGAGGTCGCCGAAGGCCGGTGGGATTCGCAGTTTGTCGTGGACATTTTCCAGACCGGCTCCGGCACCTCCACCAACATGAACGCCAACGAGGTTATCGCCAACCGCGCCGGCGAGTTGTCCGGCGGCCGGCGCGGCGACAAATCGGTGCATCCCAATGACCACGTCAATCGCGGCCAATCCAGCAATGACGTGATTCCAACGGCCATTCATTTGGCGGCGCTGGAAGGGATCGTGCGCCATCTGGTTCCCGCCCTGGCCGAATTGCATTCGGCGCTGGCGGCCAAGGCCCGGGAGTTCGATCCCATCCTGAAGATCGGCCGCACGCATCTGCAGGACGCCACGCCCATTCGGCTGGGCCAGGAGTTCAGCGGCTACGCCAGTCAGGTGGAGCACGGCACGGCCCGTCTGCGGCAGACGGAAAAAAACCTCGGCGAGTTGCCGCTGGGCGGCACGGCCGTCGGCACTGGCATCAACACGCACCCGGACTTCGCGCGGCGCGTGATCGAGGGCCTCGCCGGCGAGACCAAATTGAACCTGCGGGAGGCGTCCAACCATTTCGAGGCGCAGGGCGCGATTGATGCGCTGGTCGAAACCAGCGGCGCCCTCAAAACCGTCGCCGCGAGCCTGGTCAAGATCGCCAACGACATCCGCTGGCTCGGCTCGGGCCCGCGCTGCGGCCTGGGCGAACTCAAATTGCCGGCGACCCAGCCCGGTTCCTCCATCATGCCCGGCAAGGTCAACCCGGTGATGTGCGAAATGGTCATTCAAGTGGGCGCGCAGGTGATCGGCAACGACGCGACCGTGACCTTCGCCGGGACCTTCGGCAGTTTCGAGTTGAACACGATGCTGCCGGTGGCCGCGCACAACCTGCTGGAGGCGATTGATTTGCTGACCAGCGCCAGCCGCGTCTTCGCCCGCCGCTGCGTTTCCGGCCTGGCAGCGGACGCCAGGAAATGCGAGAGCAACATTGAAAAAAGCCTGGCCATGTGCACCTCCCTCGCCCCCGTCATCGGCTACGACCAGGCCGCCAAAATCGCCAAGGCCGCCTATGAAAGCGGCCGCACCGTCCGCGAAGTGGCGCGCGAGATGTCCGGCCTGGATAATCGGAAGATGGACGAGTTGCTCGATGCCAGAAGCCAGACCGAGCCGGGCACGGGTTTGGGGACGGCGGCGGGCGGCTGAAATTCAAAATTCCATCCCCGGGTTCAGTGTTTTCCGCTGGCCAGGGCAAAGCGGTTCTCCAGCGGCGGCTCCGTCCGTTGGAACGAACCGGGGCGCCCGCGGCGACAAATTGACTACGTGCGATCCAGCGTTTAGGCTGGCCAAACCTTATGCATGCGTTGCCAAATTCGTTGCTGGAACTGATCCGGCGCACCTCGGCCGAACTGCCCGACGACGTCAACCAAGCCATCCTGGCATCGTTGGAACAGGAACAAAAAGGCACGATTGCCGAGAGCGCGCTGAAGATCATTGACCGGAACATCGCGCTGGCGAAACAGAAATCGCAGCCGATCTGCCAGGACACCGGAAGCATTTTGTTTTACGTGGATTGTCCGGTCGGGTTTGACCAGATTGCCTTTGCCGAAACCGCGCGTGAAGCCGTGAGGCTGGCGACGAAAAAGGGCTATCTGCGCCAGAATTCGGTGGATTCGATCACCGGCAAAAACGACGGGACGAACTGCGGGCCGGGCGCGCCCGCCTTTCATTTTCATCAGCACCGCTCGCCCGAACTCAGCGTGCGCCTGGTGCTGAAGGGCGGCGGCTGCGAAAACGTCGGCGTGCAATATTCGCTGCCGGACGGAAAATTGAACGCGAACCGCGACCTCGACGGCTGCCGCAAGGTGATTCTGGATGCCGTGTTGCAGGCCCAGGGCAAGGGCTGCGGCCCGGGCATTCTCGGGGTGTGCATCGGCGGCGACCGCGCGACGGGCTACGAGATGAGCAAGACGCAATTCCTGCGACTAATTCCCGACCGCAATCCGGTTCCCGAACTCGACAAGCTGGAGCAGGACGTTTTGAAAACGGCCAACGAACTCGGCATCGGCCCGATGGGTTTCGGCGGCAAGACAACGTTGCTGGGCGTGAAAATTTGCGCGGCAAACCGCCTGCCCGCTTCGTATTTCGTGAGCATCAGCTACATGTGCTGGGCGTATCGGCGTCAGGGCGTGACGCTGGATGCGGAGGGGAAGATTGGGAAGTGGCTTTATTGAGCAATCACATTGGATCTGCAGGGGAATCGCTTGGATTATTTGCGGTTTCTCGCAGTCTGAACCCACCCCTTAACTAAAACCGGCAAGCGGTCAAAGATTTCCCGTCCGAAGAGGACTTCATCCACATAGCCCATATGGAGCATGTCGATCACGCGGCAGAGATAAGAGCGCCCGCAATCCCACCATGTGTAGCGGGCATCGAGCATCAGGTAGTGCTTGATGTCAATTCCGTCATTTTCGCGCAACTCTTCTAATTCCATTCCGTCTAAGAGGGTTTCATAAACGCCGTTGGCAACACGGCTGCCGAAGGTCGTAGTGTAGTAATACTCCTTGAGTTCCCAAACGGCGATTGGATTGGTAGTGCTTGGGAAAGCTCCATCTACCCGCCGTGCAAGGGTTCGAACTGGCACGCCGTTGCGTGTCACCGTTGTAAGCTCACGCGGATCGTAGCAGCAGTCCATTCCTACGGCATTCGCTTCAATCAGCATATTTGTGATGCCCGTCAGGAATGCGGGCGCCTTCTTTTTGCCCTTTTGTTTGTTCATCGGCAGCGGACACTTAGGGCACAATCTTCGGCGAAGGCTTTCAAATTTGAGCTTGGCCTGTTCCGCATCCATGAGACGCGCTTCAACGAAGGTGTTCAAGACTTTTCCCCTGTGCTGGAAGTATGCTTCCAGTAATCGACCGAAGCCGGTTGGTTTCCCGTCGCCACTAACAACGTGCTTCGTGTTGAGTTCCAAATCTTGCAGCGCTTGGGCGATCTCAGGGATCGTAGGCACTTTGATTTCTCCAGCGGCCCGGACGGTATAGCCGAGATGCTGGCTGATCGTCCGGACGTTTGCCCAAAAGTGTTTGGGCAACTTTTGAAAGCGACCGTCCGGCTTCACGAAATCTCCTTCTCAAATCGGTGAACGAAATCGCTTAACGTCATTCCCAACGCCTTGCAAATCTGCCTTAACTCGATCAGATCAAGTCGCCTTTCGCCTGATTCGTATTTGCTAACGAACGATTGAGGCATATCGAGCATCGCAGCCACCTCGGCTTGAGTAAGGCCAGCTTCCGACCGTACCGTCCGCAATAGCACGACCAGTCTTTCGCCTTCGGAGCTGCTCAAACTTTTGCCCATTTGGAAAATAGCTTAATCACACCGCGTTAAAAATCCCAAATCAGGATATTGCGCTTGCTTTCTCCTTAGATTTGGTTTTGAATGCTGAAAAAGCGTGCAACTCGCATTTTTTAACTCGTACGACCAAGAGAGCATTCAAGCTCCGGCTGGCCAGTTGTTGAAGTGGATCGGGAACAAGCAGCGATTCGCCGCGGAGATCGTTTCTTTTTTCCCTCAACGATTTGGCGTCTATTATGAACCGTTTCTAGGCAGTGGCGCTGTTTTGGCGACACTCGCCCCCAAGCAGGCGGTGGGATCAGATAGTTTCCCGGTGCTCGTCGAAATCTGGCAAACGCTCGTCTCGGCTCCTAGTCTTTTGAAGGTTTGGTATGCCGAACGATGGCAGGAGATGGCGGCGATCGGGAAAGGGGAAGCCTACGAGCGCATAAAGGCGCGCTACAACGGCAAGCCGAATGCCGCTGATTTGTTGTTCTTGTGCCGTGCGTGTTACGGTGGCGTCGTGAGATTTCGGAAGGCCGACGGCTATATGTCGACCCCATGCGGCATCCACGATCCAATTTCTCCCGTCGCATTCAACAAGCGCGTTGATGAATGGCATCGGCGGGTCAGACACACACAAATCAAACTAGCAGACTATCAGGAGGTAATGCGAGAGGCGTCGGCGGGTGACTTGGTGTACTGCGACCCGCCATACGCTTACAGCCAAACCATCCTTTACGGAGCGCAGGCGTTTAATCTCGCGGATTTGTTTGGCGCAATCGCTGACTGCAAGAAACGCGGCGTCTTCGTTGCATTGAGCATCGATGGAACAAAGCGTTCGGGAGATCTGTTTTGTGATATCGAAGTTCCTGAAGACTTGTTTGATCGGGAAGTGATGATTCGGTGCGGACGCTCCATGCTTCGTCGGTTTCAATTATCGGGGCGCACTCTCGAAACCGAGGAAGTATTTGATCGTTTACTACTAACCTATTGAACATGGAGCACATTGAATTATGAAAGCTGACCCGATCCTTGAAGAAGTGCGGCGCATCAAAGACGAATTGTCGCGTGAGTATGCCGCCGACCTGGATGCCTATTTCGCCAAGCTGAACGAGATTGCCGATGCCGAGGAAAAGGCTGGGCGAAAAGTCGTCCGTTCTGCTGCGGAATTGCACCAATTGATAGCAGAGGAGGAACGCGAGCGCGCCAAGCAAGCGGCATTGGCGCTCAATGACTGGCCGACACGGGAAAAGAAGTAACCACGATTTACCGATTACATGACCAAACTAACTTGTCCCTTCACCGAAGAAAAAATCCGGGCGCTGAAAAACCGGCGGCGGGCGGGGCTTGCCGGCGTCTTTTAGTGGCGGTAGATTGGCGTCATGAGCGCCGTAGAAATCCAGGAAGCCGTAAGACGGTTGAGCCGGGCCGAACAAGAGACCCTGCGCGACTGGTTGGAGAATCTGCTCGAAGACCGGCTGGAGTTGAAGGAAGGATTCAAGGCGGAGATTGAAGCCGGAAAAAAAGACATCGCGGAAGGCCGTTATCGGATTCGCAGGCCATGAATCCTCCGGGCGGCGCGGCGACGCAGATTTGCGCCCGGCAGTTCGACCGGTGTTTCTTCAGCCTGCCGCAGGGCGTGCAGGCGAAAATCCAGCGCCGGATTGACGAATTGGGCGCGAACTTGCGCGGATTTCCGCATTACCGGATGCAAGGCGTGGATGCCTTTCGATTGCGAGTTGGTGATTATCGGATCATCTACCAGTTCAATGTGGAGAAACATGAATTGCATTTGATTGCGGTCGGGAACCGACGGGAAATTTACAAGAAACCAATCAATTAGAAGATTGCTGCCATGACCGAACTTTCATCTCCATTCACTGAAGAAAAAATCCGGGCGCTGAAAGTCGGCGACGAAGTGCTGATTTCCGGCGTCATTCACACCGGCCGCGACGCCGTCCACAAGTATTTGCACGAGGGCGGCCAACTGCCCCCGGGCGTGAGCCTGCGTGACGGAATTCTTTACCATTGCGGCCCGGTGGTGTTGAAGCACGACGACGGCACGTGGAAGGCGACTGCCGCCGGGCCGACGACGAGCATCCGCGAGGAGCCGTATCAAGCGCAAATCATCGGCGACTTCGGCCTCCGCGGCGTCATCGGCAAGGGCGGCATGGGCGAAAAGACGGTGGCGGCGTGCAAGGAATTTGGTTGTGTGTATCTGCACGCCATTGGCGGGGCGGCGCAAGTGCTGGCCGAGTGCATCAAGAAAGTACGCGACGTGTATTTCTACGAAAAATTCGGCGCGCCGGAGGCCATCTGGGAATTCGAGGTGGAGGATTTCCCGGCAGTGGTGACAATTGACGCGCACGGCAACTCGCTGCATAAGGAAGTCCTGGCCAAAAGCCAGGCGGAGTTGGCCAAGCGTCTTTGAGCGGGGCAGCCGGCGGAAGATGGCCCCGGCTGTCTGGACCCGCTTCGCGGCCGCGGCGGCTGCGGCGTTAGAATTTGAAGTTCCACTCCCGGGTTTCGTATTTCATGCGCGCCAGGGTCGCGATTTCGTTCAGCGGCGGATCCTCCAGGAGCGAACCGGCGCGCCAGATTTCCCGCAGCGCGGCCTTCACGCTGGCGGCGGACACGTTCAAATTCGTCAGGAATTCCTCGTGCCGGCGGCGGCGGCGATAATCCGGTTCCCGGGACGGCATCCGCAGACACCCGCCGACCAGGGCGAGATCGAAGTTCAAGAGAAATGTTCCGTGGAAGAGCAGGAACTGTCTCCGGCGGCGCTGGGAATTGCCGGAGAATTTAAAATGGTCCCTCGCCAGGTCGGTGTGGCCGCGCACGGAAATCTCGGAGCCCGGCAGGAGGGACGCAATCGCCCTGCGGTTCTGTTCCATGATGAACCGGTTCGCGCCGGAAATGCCGGCGAGCGGGGAATTTGCCGTGATCCGCAGGATGAGCGCGTAGCTCAGGCAGCCGGGGCCTTGCAGGACCGTTCCGCCGCCGGAGCAGCGCCGGAAAATCGGAATCCCTTTCGCTTCGCAGGCGGCCGCGTCCGTTTCGGTCGCGATCTTGTTGGCGTAGCCGACGACCACGAACGGCCGGGGCGATTCCCAGAAGCGCAGGATGTTCTCGCCGCCGTTCTCCTCGCGCCAATCGAGCAGCGCCTCGTCCGCCGCCAGGTTTTCGGCGGGGGTCGGCAGGGTCAGATCGAGCCATTTCATGGCCGGCGTTGAAGCGGGAAGCCTCAAGCTTTCCCCACCGTCACAATCAGCCTTGTTGATGTCATTCTTTTCGCTCGCACGCCGCGTCGGAATGGGTTTTAATGTCTTGGCGCCCTCAGGGCGCGCGGAGAATTGAAACACAGTAGACATTATGGGTTATAGTAAAAACGGCAGCAATTGTTGGTCGTGGGTTGGCTCATCCAGCGGAGCGGCAAGCGACTCTGAAGTTGTGGATCCCGCAAGCCAGGAGCATGACCGCGTCCTCAA
>JAGWMQ010000117.1 GCA_028873125.1 Verrucomicrobiota bacterium
ATTCCTGGCTGGCCATGACCACCAGCGGAATTTTGGATTCGGCGTACTTCATCGCCGCGTCGTAAATGCTCATTTGCGTTCCGGGAAGCACATCCGCCTCGGATGTGGCCAAAGGAGCCCCGCCTTCGACTGCGGTGGGCGAGGCGCCAACCGCCTCGCCCCGGGCGCGTGCGCTCCCCCGGTAAATCGTCACGCCGCCTTCGACGCCCGGCACCATGAGGTTCTTGATGCGCACGTTGGCGAACGTCCCGCGCGTCATCACCCTATCGTTGCCGCGGCGCGACCCGTAACTGTTGAAATCCGCCGGCTCGACCCCGTGCTCCATCAGGTATTTTCCGGCCGGCGATGTCTTCTTGATCGCCCCGGCGGGCGAAATGTGGTCGGTGGTCACACTGTCACCAAAGAGGGCGAGCGCACGCGCCCCTTTGATTTCCCGAATCCGGCCCGGCTGCATGGAAAAGCCTTCGAAGAACGGCGGCTCCTGAATGTAGGTGGAATCGCGGTCCCAGTCATAAACGTCGCCGGGGCTGGAGGGAATTTCGTTCCATTTCGGATTCTGCGCGGTGAAGTCCTTGTAAAGCTTGCGGAAAACCTCCGGCTGCAACGCGTTTTGCAGATGCTTGCGGATTTCCTCCAGCGTCGGCCAGATGTCTTTAAGATAGACGTCCGCGCCGTTTTTGCCCTTGCTGAGCGGCTCACGGCCCAGGTCAATGTCCACGCGGCCGGCAATGGCGAACGCCACGACGAGCGGCGGAGACATGAGGAAGTTGGCCTTGATGTTCTGGTGGATGCGCGCCTCAAAGTTGCGATTGCCGGACAACACCGCCGCGGTGACCAGGTCATTTTTTAGCAGCGCGTCTTCAATGGCCGGATGCAGCGGCCCGGAATTGCCGATGCACGTCGTGCAACCGTAGCCCACGAGATTGAAACCGAGTTGGTCCAGATACGGCTGCAGCCCGCTCCTGGTCAAATAATCGCTCACCACGCGCGAGCCGGGCGCGAGCGACGCCTTGACGGTGGAACCGACGGTCAAGCCGCGTTCGACCGCTTTCTTGGCGAGCAAGCCGGCGGCGAGCATCACGCTGGGATTCGAGGTGTTCGTGCAACTCGTGATGGCCGCGATGAGCACGCTGCCGTGGCCAATGTCGCCCTGCACCCGCAACGCGGGCGCGTCCACCGGGTCCGGCGTCGGGTGATTGTTGGCCATTTCGCGGTCGGTATCGGGATTGATGTCCGTGGCCATTGCGCTCTGCGGCAAGGCCGGTTCCTGGTTGCCGCCGCCGGGATGGAACCGGCCATTGGAGGCAACATGCACCTTCTTCCCAAGCTCGGCGGCCGGCTTGCCAAAGCCGCTTTCGGTGACCGGCTTGCTGAAGAGGTTGATAAAGCTGTCCTTCAACTTGGGCAGTTCGATGCAGTCCTGCGGCCGTTTCGGGCCGGCGACGCTGGGCGTCACCGACGCCAGGTCCAATTCCACCACTTGCGAATATTGAATCTCCGCCTCCTTGGGAATGCCGAACAGCCCTTGCGCCCGGTAATAATTTTCGTACAGCCGGCAATGCTCCTCGCTGCGGCCGGTCGCACGCAGATAATTCACGCATTCGGCGTCCACCGGAAAGAAGCCCATCGTTGCTCCGTATTCGGGCGCCATGTTGCCGATCGTGGCGCGGTCCACCGCCGGCAGGGCCGCCGCGCCGGCGCCGAAAAATTCCACAAACTTGCCGACCACCTTCGCTTTGCGCAGCAGTTGCGTGACGGTGAGCGCGAGGTCGGTCGCGGTGACGCCTTCGCGCAGCGCGCCGGTCAGATGCACGCCGACCACGTCGGGCGTCAGGAAATAAACCGGCTGGCCGAGCATTCCGGCCTCGGCCTCGATGCCGCCGACGCCCCAGCCGACGATGCCCAGGCCGTTGATCATGGTGGTGTGCGAATCGGTGCCGACGAGCGTGTCGGGGTAAAAAACACCGTTCGCCTGGAGGACTCCTTTCGCCAGATATTCCAGATTGACCTGATGCACGATGCCGATGCCGGGCGGCACAACCTTGAACGTGTCAAACGCCTGCATGCCCCATTTCAAAAACTGGTAGCGCTCACGGTTGCGCCGGAACTCGATCTCGAGGTTTCTCTGATACGCGTCGGTCGTGCCGTTCACGTCCACCTGCACCGAATGGTCCACCACCAAGTCCACCGGCACCAGCGGCTCGATGAGCTTCGGATTCTTCCTCAGGCGGGCCACGGCGCTGCGCATGGCCGCCAAGTCCACCAGCAATGGCACGCCGGTGAAGTCCTGCAGCACGATGCGCGCGACGACAAACGGAATTTCCGCCGAGCGCGCCGCCTTCGGCCGCCAGTTGGCAAGTTCCTTGACGTTGGCTCCGTGGACCTTTTTTCCGTCGCAGTTGCGCAGGACGGATTCGAGGACGAGGCGGATGGAGACGGGCAGTTTGGAAACGGGGCCGACGCCGGCCTTTTCGAGCGCGGGCAGCGAATAGAATCGTCCCTGCTTTCCGGCGCCCAAGTCGAATGTTTGCAGTGTGTTGAACAGATTGTGCGGTGCGCTCATGCGTATCGCCTCAAAAAATGGAGGCAGCGCGCGCCGGTGTCAAGTGACGGAGCGTCCGCTGACGGAGCGTCGGCGCGCATCGCCGCCTTGCTGCAATTGAAATTTTGCAGACACGCAGTCCGGAGAGAGACGCACGCCGCTCCCCGGCGGCACGCTCGACAAACCGGCCGGCGAGGGTAGATTGGCCGGGTGAAATTGCCGCCGCTCATCCTGGCCTCCGCATCGCCCCGGCGCGCCGAACTGCTGCGGAAATTGAAACTGGAGTTCGAGGTCATTCCGAGCGCCGCCCCGGAGATTTTGGACGAGAACCTCTCGCCGCTCGAATTGTGCCAGTTGAACGCGCACCGCAAGGCGCGTGCCGTCGCCAAGAAAATCCCCGACGTGCTGGTGTTGGGCGCGGACACTCTGGTGTTTCTCGACCGGGAGATCCTGGGCAAGCCGCGCGACCTGGACGAGGCCAGGCGCATGTTGGAACGGCTTTCCGGACGGACCCATCAGGTGGTCACCGGCGTCAGTTTGATATGCCTGCGCGCGCACCGCGAACGGATTTTTGCCGCCCGCACGGATGTGACGTTTCGCGCGCTTACCCCGGAGCAGGTGGAAGGTTATCTTGCCAGGGTGCAGCCGCTCGACAAGGCGGGCGCTTACGCGATCCAGGAAAGCGGCGACCTGGTCGTATCGGAAATTTCCGGCTCCTTCAGCAATGTCGTGGGGCTGCCGGTGGAAAAAGTGGAAGCGGAATTGTCGTCATGGAGATGACACCGGAAAGCGGATTCAAACCCGGCACAATTCCTGCCAGAGAAGCACGCTCATGCGCTGGCCGTTTTCGAAATTGTCCAGGTCAAACTTTTCGTTCGGCGCATGGGCATTGTCCTCCGGCAACGCCAAACCCAGAAGCAGGGAATCGGCGCCGAGGACCTTCTTGAATTCGGTGACGATCGGAATCGAGCCGCCTTCGCGCAGCAGGACCGGCTCGCAACGGAACGCCTGGCGCAGGGCGCGCAGGGCGGCCTGCGCCTGCGGAACGGAGGGGGAAACCCAATATGGCTCGGCGCCGTGGCCGGATTCGATTTCCAGACGCATGGTCGGCGGGCGGATTTTTTTCAGATGGCGGCAAACGATTTTTTGGATGCGCGCGGGTCTTTGACGGGGCACGAGGCGGCAGGTGACCTTGGCGCGGGCCCAGGCGGGAACGATGGTCTTGCCGCCGGCGCCTTGATAGCCGCTGGTCAGGCCGTTGAGTTCCAGCGTCGGTCGCGCGCTGCGCCGCTCGGCGGAGGTGAAGCCGCGTTCGCCGAAAAGCCTTTTTACACCCAGTAATTTTCGCAACACCGCATCCTTTGGCGGCAGGCGCAGGAATTGTTTCCGCTCGTAGGCGGAAAGGGGCGCGACGTCATCGTAAAACCCGGGGATGGCGATGCGCCCATTCTTGTCGCGGAGCCGTCCGAGCAACTGGCAGAGGGCCATGGCCGGGTTGTCCACCGCGCCGCCGAACGTGCCGGAGTGCAAATCGTGAGACGGGCCATGCAGGGTGACTTCAAACGCCACCACGCCGCGCAGGCCGTAGGTAAGCGCCGGATGATTTTGATCGGGCATTCCCGTGTCTGAAATAACAATGGCGTCGCAGTCCAGCTCGTGGTGATGCGACTTGAGGAATTCCGCCAGGCTCCGGCTGCCAACCTCTTCCTCGCCCTCAATGACGAAGGTCAAATCGCAGGGAAGGGGAGTGCCCGTTTTCATGCAGGCCTCGACGGCTTTGAGATGGGCAAAGAGCTGACCTTTGTTGTCGGTCGCGCCGCGCGCAAAAATGGAGCGCCCTTCGATGCGCGCCTCGAACGGCGGCGAATTCCACAACTCCAGCGGTTCCGGCGGCTGGACGTCGTAGTGGCCGTAAACCAGGAATTGCGGCCGAGGCGAACCGTTCTTGCCGCGCGGAGTTTTGGCCAGGACGATGGGGTGCCCGTCCGTTGGGTAAACCACCGTTTCCAGACCGATCTGTCGGCAGTGGCTGGCGAGCCAGTCGGCGCAGGCGCGCATGTCCGGCCGGTGTTCCGGCTGGGCTGAGACGCTGGGGAAGCGGAGAAAGTCGCACAGTTCGGCCACGAAACGGGCCTGGTTGCGTTGCAGATAGTCGAGCGCGTTTTGCACGGCGCCCAGCTAAACTCCAAACGCGCCGCTTGCCAAGCAAAAGCAAATGCTACACGCCCGCAAGTGAGCGAATCCAGCGAGACGAATCACCACCAATAGCCCTGCACGTGATACCAGCCGTACGGCCCGCGATGCCAATAGCCATGGACCCAGACGGCCTCCGGATGGGGAGGATACGCCCAATGACCGCCGATCCAGACCCAGCGGCCGCGCCAGACCCACTCGCCGTCCACCCACACGTAACCCGGACCGGGGGCCACGACCACGGTTTGGGGCGGCGGCGGGGGCGGCGCTTGCTCAATCACCGTGGCTTGCACGGGCGCCGCTTCACCGATGGTCGAGGGGGTGTTGATCATGAAATCAATGACCCGGTCGCTCACCCCCGCGCTGTGCAGGTCAATGATGTCCGCCGAACTCAGATGGAAAACCGTGTGCGAACTTCGGATCTGGCTGATGATGACCTCGTCGCTGACGCCGGCCCTGGCCAGCGCCTTGATGTCGGCGATGCCCAGCGGCTGGCCCTGTTCAACGCGCACGTAGGTTTGCGGGGCCTGTTGCCGCAAGGCCTCCGCTTGTTGCTGGTCCATCGCATGGCCGATGAGGCCGCCGCCAATCACGCCTGCGGCCGCTCCAATCAAGGCGCCGGCGCCGGCATCGTGAGGGCCGGCGATGGCCGCGCCGGCCAGCGCGCCAATCGCGCCGCCCATCAGGGCGCCGGTGCCGGTGTTGTCCGGCGTGCCGTTGGGAGATTCGCAACCCGCCAATAACAACGCGCCGGCGGCCGTTGTCAAAGCCAGCAAATGCAATTTGGTATTCATAATTCAACCTCGACGCCATGCTAACGACAACTTAACTTGCCAAATAATTCAAGAAAAATCAACCCCGCCGCCGGGCCGGACCGGAACGGGAGGAAGGGCCGTGGCGTTGCCAGGAACGCTTTCCCGTTCGGCGTGGTTTCAATCAGACGCGGCCATGCTTTCGCGGGGTCTATGTTAACTGCGCCGCCAGCGCTTCCCCGAGGGCTGCCGCTTCTGCCAGCGGCCGTTGCGCCCGGGCGCGCCGGACCCGGCTGTCGTGGAATGACACGGCGCGCATGGACAGGTTTGCGCCCGCGGTTTCCGCACAGGCAGCGACGGGGCTTTGACAACCTCCGCCCATGGCCTTCAGAAAGGACCGCTCGGCTGTCACGCCTTGGAATGTGTTGTAATGATTCAGGCGCTCGCAGAGCTTGGCGAGGCGTTCGTCGTCCGCGCGGATTTCCACACCGATGGCGCCCTGGCCGACGCACGGCAGCATCACGTCCAAATCCAGGACCGTCGCCAGCAGACCCTCCGGCACGGCGTCGCCGGCCAGCCGGCCGTCGGGCTTGATTTCAAAATTGAGCCGCGTCAAGCCCGCCAGCGCCAGCACCGTGGCGTCCCAGTCGGCGCGCGCGGCGATTTTTCGCAAGCGGGTGGCGACGTTGCCGCGGATTTCGACGATGTTCAAATCCGCGCGGGCGGCGAGCAGTTGCACCTTGCGCCGCACGCTGCTGGTGGCGATCGTCGCGCCCCGCGGCAATTCATTTAAAGTCAACGCCGGCTTGAAGCCGCGCAATTCGCCTTGTCCCGGGGACCATTCCTCCGGCCTGTGTGCCGGGGATTGTGCCGGAGACTCCGCGGATCGATAAATCAGCACATCGCGCACGTCGGCGCGTTTGGGGGTGGCGGCGAGCCGGAGTCCGGCCGGCAGATCCGTCGGCAAATCCTTGAGGCTGTGCACTGCCAGGTCGGCCCTCCCTTTGAGAAGGGCCGCTTCGAGTTCCTTGGTGAACAGGCCCTTGGGGAGCCTCTCGCCGGTCCTGGCCAGCGACGCCGAGGCCAGTTTGTCGCCGGTGGTCCGGATGATCTTGATCTCGAAGCGCAATTTCGGAAAAGCGGCACGGCATTGCGCGGCAATGAGATTGGCCTGGGCCAGCGCCAAGGCGCTGCCGCGGGTGGCAATGAAGATGGGTCGTTCCACCGGCATTTTACTTGAACCCCGGCGGCGCGGAGGGTTGGAGGTCCGTGGAATGCGGCGGTCGCGCTTCGCGGTCGTCCATAAATGACGTTTTGCGGATCAAGGCTGCGACTTTCTCGCCGATGATCGCCTCGCACCGCGCAATTTCCCGCGTGCGCTGCTTCAAGCAGGCGTCGGCAATGGCCTGCAAATCGTCAATGTTGTAGAGGTAAACGTTCTCCAGCAAATTCACTTCCGGGTCCACGTCGCGCGGCACGGCAATGTCAATCAGCAGCAAGGGGCGCGATTTGCGCGCCTTCATCAACGGCGCGAGGCGGGCGCGGTCCAGAATGGGCCGCGGCGCCGAGGTGCCGCTGATGGCGATGGCCACCGTTTCAAATTCCGTCGTCCACTCTTCGAAGGGCACCGCCCGCCCGCCCAGTTCGGCGGCCAGCGCCCGGGCGCGTTCCAGCGTCCGGCTGGCGACGACCAGGCGGCGCGCGCCGCGGGAAACCAGGGCGCGGGCGGCCTTGGCACTGGTCTCGCCGGCGCCGATGACCAGCACGTCGCAGTCGCGCAACGAGTTGAAAATTTTTTCCGCCAGTTCGACGGCCACGGAGGCGACGGACAGGTTGCCGCGCTGAATCTGGGTATGGGTGCGGACGTGCTTGGCGGTGTGGAAGGCGTGCTGAAAGGCCCGGTTCAGTCGCGCGCCGGTGTGGCCGTGCCGCTGCGCCATCGCGTAGGCCCGTTTGATCTGGCCCAGGATCTCCGTTTCGCCCAGCACCATCGAGTCCAGGCCACAGGCGACCTTGAACAGATGATGCAGGCTCTGGGGTTCGGCAAGCGTGTAAATCTCCTCGTCGAGCGACCCGTCGAACCCGCGGGCGTTCTTCAAGAATTGCTTCAACCCGTCAAAGGCCTGTGGCGGCTCCAGAGCGGTGGCGGCGTAGATTTCCACGCGATTGCACGTCGAGAGGATCACTGCCTCGCCCGCCACGCCCGAGTCGCGAAGCGCCCGGAGACCGTCGGGGATGGCCGCCTCCGCGAAGGCAAACCGCTCCCGCAATTCCACGGGCGACGAATGGTGGCTCAGGCCGATAACAACGACGTTCATGCTCGGAAAGAGGCACGCGGCAGGCGGCCCAAGGCGGGGCGCCAACGGCCCAGCCGGGGCTTGTGGTGCGGGTCACGTCGCGGCAGCCGCGTCGTTTTCATGGGTGATGCAGCGTGGAAAGAAGGTTGGTGCCCCAAAAGGTCAGAAGCAGGAAGACGAACGCGCCGATGACGCTCATGGCGAAACCGCGCTTGGACTGGGCGGGCGTGCGACGCCAGACCAGCAGCCCCAGATAAACAAACCAAAGAAACACGGACCACAACACCTTCGGGTCGGTCCAATATGCCGCGCCCGTGTCGCCCGGCGGCGGCGGCAGGCGCCCGCCGGCATCCAAACCGATGGTGAACAGGATGAATCCAACCAGCACCAGCCGGCTGGTGACAATTTCAAGCCGCTGAATGGGCGGCAACAACGATTGCACGGCACGGAGTTTGTGAAATTTCAAGTCGTGCTGTTGGGACAAATACATGGCGGCCGCCGCCGCGCCCAAGCCAAAGGCGCCGTAGGCCAGCAGGATGGTTGCCGCGTGCAGGCTGGTCAGTGCGCCGGAAAATTCCGGACCCGGACCGCGCGGTTGGTGGTCCAGGTCCGGCATCAGGGCGAAAACGCCGACGGCAAACAGGACCGGCGCGGCGAAGGCGCCCAGAAAACGCAACCGCCGTAGCAGGCCGATGACCAGATAAGCGGCCACGACGCTCCAGGCGAAAAACATGGTGGCTTCGAAAAGATTGTTCACGGGGCAGTGGGCGATGGAAAATCCCCGCTTGAGCATGGCCACGGTATGGAGCGCAAATCCGGCCAGCAACAAAAGGTAATTCACGTGGTCGTCCCGGCGAAATCCCTTGCGCCACAGGAAAACCGAATACACCGTGCTCAAGCCGTAGATCGCCACGGCGAGCAAAAAGAAATGCCGGTCAGTGAACCAAGACACGAACGCATTCTAATTCAGGACCATCGCCGGGGAAAGGCAAAATGAACCCGCGGATGCTGCGCCCATCCAGGCGCGTTCCCCGATCGTCCCGGCGTTCAATCAAGGAAACGCCCTTCGTGCATCCGAGTTTTTGGAGGCAGGGAGCGCGGGAATATGCCGGTCTGACAACTTAAACTAATCGGATTCGGAGATCCGCTTTAACTCGCTTGCCAACCGCCTGTGCCTTTTGTCTAATGTGTTCGTGCTTAATCAGCAGACGCTCAACCGGGCCGCCAGCTTTTCAGGGATTGGACTGCACAGCGGCAACCGGGTCCACATGACGATCCTGCCCGCGCCCGCCAACGGCGGCGTGCGCTTCCGCCGGGTGGATCTGGAAGGCCGGCCGGAGATCGAGGCGCGCGTGGAAAATATCGGCGAGACCAACCGCTCCTCCACGCTGGCCAAGGGCAACGTGCGCATTCACACCGTCGAACATGTCCTGGCGGCCCTCGCCGGACTGGGTATTGACAATGCGGTCATCGAATTGGACGCCAACGAGCCGCCCATCGCCGACGGCAGCTCACGCGAGTTTTGCAAAATCCTCCAGGCGGCGGGCATTGTGCCGCTGGCTGAGAAGCGCGAGCCGTTCACCCCTCCCGCGCCGGTGGAGCTCAAATCCGGCGAGACGGTCCTGTCGCTGTTTCCCGACGACAGTTTCAAAATCACCTGCACCAGCGCGGATGGGCGCGGGCGGTTCACCGAGTTTTTCAGCGTCGAAATCACCCCTGAAACCTGGGAAAAGGAACTGGCCCACGCGCGGACGTTCTGCTTTTACGAGGAGATCGAGCACCTCATCAAGAACAATCTCATCAAAGGCGGCAGCCTGGAAAACGCCGTGGTCATCCGCGACGACGCGGTCTTGACGACCGAGCCGCTGCGGTATGCCAACGAATTTGTGCGGCACAAAATGCTGGACATCGTCGGCGATCTGTCGCTGCTGGGCCGGCCGCTCCGCGGCCACCTCGTCGCCGTAAAACCCAGCCACGCCGCCAACTGCGAACTGGTCCGGCGACTGGCGGCGCAGATGAACCGCCCGCTGCGCGCCTCGCAGACCTTTGCGCCTCCGCCGGCGGGCGTGTCGGCGCCGGAGCCGGCGGTTTCCGAGGCCGGGACAATGGAGGTGGAGCAGATCATGAAGCTCCTGCCGCACCGCCCGCCGTTCCTGTTCGTGGACCGGATCCTCAAAATCGAAGGATCCAGGATCGTAGCCGTCAAGAACGTCAGCATCGGGGAACCCTATTTTCAGGGACATTTTCCCGGACACCCGATCATGCCCGGCGTGTTGCAGCTCGAAGCCATCGCCCAGGTGGCCGGCGTGCTGTTGCTCAAGCAGGTCGAAGCCTCCAACCAGGTCGCCTACTTCATGTCCGCCGAGGACGTGAAATGGCGCCGGCCGGTCACGCCGGGCGACAAGCTGATCATCGAGGTGGAAATGACCCGTGTGCGCGGCAAGATCGGCAAGGCCCGGGGCCTGTGCAAGGTGGGCAACGAGATTGTGAGCGAAGCCAGTGTCACGTTCATGCTGCGCGACGTCTGAGGATTTGCGATTGGCGATTGACGATTTGCGCGGCGGCTGAAAGTTCCGATATTCTGCGCTCTTATGAATGAGGAAAAAGGCGGGCAAAACTCCCGGCGCCGCACGCGGATTTGCGAAAACTCAGCGCCGGCCGCGCGGCCCGCAAATCGCAAATCGTAAATCACCCATGTCCCTGATTCATCCCACCGCCATCGTCCATCCCAAGGCAGAGATTGGCGCGGACTGCGACGTCGGGCCGTATTGCGTCGTCGGGGAGCACGTGGTTCTGGGCGCGCGCTGCAAACTGCACTCGCACGTGGTCATTGACGAGCACACCCGGCTCGGCAGTGGCAATGAGATTTTTCCCTTCGCCAGCATCGGGCTGAAGACGCAGGACTTGAAGTGGGCGGGCGGCGTCACACGGACGGAAATCGGCGACGACAACACCTTCCGCGAATTCGTCACCATCCACAGCGCCACCGGCGCCGGCGAGTTCACGCGGCTCGGCTCGCGCAATCACATCCTGGCTTACTGCCACATCGCCCACAACTGCGTGCTGGGCGACGGCATCATCATGTCCAACGTCGCCACCCTGGCCGGGCACGTGACGGTGGAGGATTTTGCGGTCATCGGTGGGCTGGCGGCGATTCACCAATTTTGCCGCATCGGGAAGATGGCCATGATCGGCGGCTGCTCCAAGGTGGTGCAGGACGTGCCGCCGTTCATGATTGCCGATGGCAATCCGGCCGAGACGCGCACGGTCAACAAGATCGGCCTGGAACGCCACGGCGTGCCGGAGGAGGCGCAGACCGCATTGCGGCAGGCGTATAAAGCCCTGTTTCGCGAGGGGCTCACCATTTCCAACGCCCTGGCCGAGATCGAAAACAAACCGGTGCTGCCGCCCGAGGTTCAACACCTGTTGAATTTCATCCGGGCCAGCGAACGTGGCATCAGCAGATGATTTCCGCCGAAAATCCATCACGGTTGTGTTTTGCTGGAACATCGCCTTCAAATCCGCTTGCCCTTGGCGCAAACTCTGGCATAGTCAGATGGCGTCTGCGCGCGGCAGACGGGCCTCGGCGCTCATTTTGCCTCGGTAGCTCAATTGGCAGAGCAGTTGACTCTTAGAGCTTATCCGTAAATAATAATTGACGTGCTTTTGAGATTTTGCCATGTTTAATGCATGCCAAACGTGCCATCGTGGGAAGTTTCCGACGGGCTCTGGTTTCGCGTTGAGCCGTTGCTGCCAGTGCGCGAACCGCGGGCCGGGC
>JAGWMQ010000118.1 GCA_028873125.1 Verrucomicrobiota bacterium
CGACGCGGCGCGGGAGGCGGGACTCAAATTTTAAAGGCCGGATCCAACTCGGTAACCAAAAATTAAATGGCTGAAATTGTAAAAACTGCGATTGAATATCCGCGCGGCGGGCGCGGACGCGGCCGCCGCAAGGCGGTGGCCGAGGCGCCGGAAATGTCCTTCGATGGCGGCCCTTCTGAAGAATT
The DNA here is from genome assembly GCA_028873125.1 of Verrucomicrobiota bacterium. GTDB lineage: Bacteria > Verrucomicrobiota > Verrucomicrobiia > Limisphaerales > UBA11358 > UBA11358. The sequence goes on from JAGWMQ010000118.1 coordinate 186, forward strand.
GGTCGAAAAAGTGGTCTACATCAACCGCTCGGCGAAGGTGGTCAAGGGGGGACGCCGTTTCAACTTTTCGGCGCTGGTGGTGGTGGGCGACAAGAGGGGCCGCGTGGGTTACGCGCTGGGCAAGGCGGGTGAAGTGGCCGACGCGATCCGCCGCGGCGGCGAACTGGCGCGCAACCAGATGGTGTCCGTGTCGCTGAAGGAAGGGACGATTCCGCACGAGGTTTTTTCCGGATTTGGCGGTGCCAAGGTGCTGCTGCGTCCGGCCTCGCCCGGCACGGGCGTCATCGCTGGTAAAACCGTCCGCGCCGTCCTGGAATCCGCCGGCGTCCGGGACATTTTGAGCAAGTCGCTCGGTTCGAAAAATGCCGCCAACGTCGTGAAGGCGACGTTGAAAGCGCTGTTGAGCCTGCGGCTGCGCGAGGACATTTACAAGGGCCGCGGCCTGGAGATCAAGAAAGCTCAAGCCCCGTCGTCGGCGGTTCCGGCGGCTTGATCCATTTGCGATTTATGATTTGAGATCCAGGATTGGCGGCGACGTTCGTTGCCAATCACAGATCAAAAATCGCAGCTCATCAATCAACTGGAAGACAATTTATGAGATTGCACGATTTGAAACCCCGTCCGGGCGCCCGGCACCGGCGCAAGCGGCTGGGCCAGGGCGAGTCCAGCGGGCACGGCAAGACCAGCGGCCGCGGCGGCAAGGGCCAGACGGCGCGTTCGGGCAGCAGCATCCGCATCGGCTTTGAAGGCGGCCAGATGCCCCTCATCCGCCGCGTGCCCAAACGCGGATTCAACAACGCGCGGTTTGCGACCCGGTTTCTGCCCGTGAACGTCGGCGACCTGAACCGCTTTGAGGACGGCGCACGGGTGGATGAAACGGCGTTGCGCAGCCTCGGCCTGGCCAACGGCCGCGGCGACGGCATCAAAATCCTGGGCGGGGGCGAACTGACCAAGAAGCTCACCGTGAGGGCGAGCGCCTTCAGCGCCTCGGCGAGGGCCAAGATCGAGGGCAAAGGGGGCGCCTGCGAAGTCATCCGCCGCAAACCCGCGCGCGAGGCCGGAGCGTCCTCGCCAAAGCCCGCCGAACCCGCGAAGGCTTGACGCCGGGCTGACTCATGTTCCGCAACATCGTCAACACGTTCGCCAATTGCTTCAAAATCCCGGAGCTGAAGTCGCGGATTTTGTTCACGGCCGGGGTGCTGGCCGTCTGCCGGCTGATCGCCTTCATCCGCATGCCGGGCCTGAACGGGACGGCGCTGTCGGACTTTTTCAACCACAACGCGCAGGGCGGCGCGCTGGGCATGATGAACATGTTTGCCGGCGGCGGGTTGGAAAACTGCGCCATCGGCGGCATCGGCATCATGCCCTACATCAGCGCGACGATCATCCTGCAACTGCTCACGGCGGTCATACCCCAGTTGAGCAAGCTTGCGCGCGAGGAAAACGGCCGGACCAAGATCATCCAGTACGGCCGGTATTTTACCGTCCCCCTCTGCCTGGGCTGGGGCCTGGTGACGGCGATCGGTTACGAGCATCCCGCGAAGGTCTTCGGCCAGGGCATCGGCGTCTCCACCCTGGTGCTCTACAGCGCCAACCACATCTGGTGGTATCGCATTCAAACGACGCTGTTGCTGACCACCGGCACCATGCTGCTGATGTGGCTGGGCGAACAAATCAGCGACCGCGGCATCGGCAACGGCGTGTCGCTGATCATCACCGTCAACATCCTGGCGCGGCTGCCGTCGGCGTGGCAGGGCGTCAAGGACATGTTCTTCACGCCCGGCGCGCAGTCGCAGTTCAACATCGGCCACGCCGCGGCGCTGGTGCTGCTGCTGGTGGGGGTGGTGGCGGGGGTCATTGCCGTGACCCAGGCGCAGCGCAAGGTGCCCGTGCAATACGCCCAGCGCGCCGTGGGGCGCAAACTGTATTCGGGCGGAACGTCGTTTCTGCCGTTGCGCGTGAATTATTCGGGCGTCATGCCCATCATTTTCGCGCAGTCCATCCTGATGTTCCCGCAGCGCATTTTCGTGGGCCTGGCTGCCTGGCTCAACGTGCCGTTCTTTGACGACATCGCGCGCGTGCTGAATTTCGGGTCGCCGGTCTATCTGGCGGTCTATTCGCTGATGATTCTGTTCTTCTCCTATTTCTGGGTGGCGACGCAGTTCAACGAATTGCAAATTGCCGACGACTTGAAGAAGAACGGCGGCTACATTCCCGGCGTGCGGCCCGGGCAGAGCACCAGCGACTATTTGCACCGGGCCATGAGCCGGATAACGCTGGCCGGCGCGATTTTCCTGACCATCATCGCCGTGATTCCCATCATGCTGCAGAACCAGATGCACATTCCCTACTACGTGTCGTCCTTTTTCGGCGGCACGAGCATTCTCATCACCGTGGGCGTGCTGCTGGACACGATGCGCCAGGTCGAAGCGCACCTGATGATGCGCCACTATGACGGCTTTTTGAAGAAGGGCCGGCTGCGCGGACGGTTTTGATTTTGGCGAATCCCGTCTTAATCTTGATGGCGATCGAATGGGCCCCGATCAAGGTTGAGGTTAAAATTAGAAAATGATCATTCTGAAAAGCGGGCGCGATTTGGACGCGATGCGGGCCGCCTGCGAGGTGGCCGGCGCGGTGCTGGAAGCGGTCGCCGCGTTCGTCCGGCCGGGCCTGACGACGCGCCAGGTGGACGAGTTCGCCGCGGCCCAAATCAAGTCGCGCGGGGCCAGAAGCGCGTTTCTCGGGTATCGCAAGTATCCGTGCCACACGTGCCTTTCGGTGAACGACGAGGTGGTCCACGGCCTGGCCAACGAGCGGGAACTGCGTTTTGGCGACATCGTGAGCGTGGACGTGGGCGTGTATTACCGCGGCTTTATCGGCGACACCGCGCGGACGGTCGCCGTGGGCGGCTGCGGCGTGGCGGCGCAGCGGCTGATGGACGTGACGGAGCAGGCATTGCATTTGGGCATTGCGGCGGCGCTGCCGGACAACCGCGTGACGGACATTTCGCGCGCGATCCAGCATCACGTGGAAAGCAACGGCTTCAGCGTGGTGCGCGAATTTGTCGGCCACGGCGTGGGGCGCACGATGCACGAGGAGCCGCAGGTGCCCAATTTTGTGGATCGCAAAATGAACCAGCGGCTGCGGCCGGGCACGACCATTGCCATCGAGCCCATGGTCAACGCCGGACGGCCCGAGGTAAAAATCTTAAAAGATGGCTGGACAGTGGTCACGCAAGATGGTTCACTATCCGCTCATTTTGAGCACACGGTGCTGGTCACCGGCGGCGAGCCGGAGATTTTGACATGGCCGGAGACGAGGCTTTCCAAGTTGAAGGTCGCGTGATCGCGGTGCTGCCCAACGGCACGGTCCGCGTCGAATTGAAAAACGGACACCGCCTGACGGGGTTCGTCGCTGGAAAGACCAAGCGGCGTTTGGCCGGATTCACGACCGGCGAGCGGGTGAAATTGCAATTGAAGCCCTATGACTTGAGCGTGGGACGGATTTTGCTGGATTCGAAGAACGATTTGAAAAATGAAAGTTCGAGCGTCAGTTAAAAAGATGTGTGAGCATTGCAAAGTGGTGCGCCGCCGCGGCGTCATCCGCGTCATTTGCTCGAACAAACGCCACAAACAGCGGCAGGGCTGAGACTGAACCTTGACGGTTTGACCCATTAAGAAACAAAATTATGGCCCGTATCATTGGTGTGGAAGTTCCGCCGAACAAGCGCATTGACATCGCGCTGCGCTACATTTACGGCATCGGCCCGACCAACTCGAAGGAAATCCTGGAACGCGCGAACATTGATCCGGCCATCCGGGCCAAGGACCTGACCGAGCAGCAGCTTTCCCAGATCGTCCACGCGATCCAGGAGGGCAAATACGTCATCGAAGGCGACTTGCGCCGTGAAATCGGCATGAACCTCAAGCGCCTGCAGAGCATCAAATGTTATCGCGGTCTCCGGCACATGCGCGGCCTGCCCGTGCGCGGCCAGCGCACCCAGACCAACGCCCGCACGCGCAAAGGCCCGCGCAAAACCGTGGGCGTGCAACGCAACCCGCAGGCGAAGACCGGCATCCACTGATCCAATTTTCATTCACGATCTGCGATTGAACGCTTATTATGGCTGACGAACCAAAAAAGAAACCCGCCAAGGAAGGCAAGCCTGAGGCCGCCAAGCCGGCGGAGGAAAAGGCGGCCAAAAAACCCGCCCCGGCGGAGAAGGCTGCGGCGCCCGCCGCCGGTGCGTCGTCAAAACCGGTCGGGGCCGCGCCCACGGCCGCCGAGTTGCTGGGCGAGGACGCCGCCAAAAAGATCATCAAGGCCAAGCATGCCAAGAACGTTGTTTCGGGCATCGCCAACATTCTGGCCACTTTCAACAACACGCAGGTGACCATCACCGACGCGCACGGCAACCTTATTGGCTGGTCGAGCGCGGGCCGGGTGGGGTTCAAGGGCTCGCGCAAGAGCACGGCCTACGCCGCGCAACAGGTGGCGCAGGACGCCGCGCGCCAGGCGATGTCCCACGGCATGCGGGAGGTCGAAATCCGCGTCAAAGGCCCCGGCTCCGGGCGCGAGTCGGCCATCCGCGCCTTGCAGGCCATCGGGCTGGAAATCAGCGCCATCAAGGACGTGACGCCCGTGCCCCACAACGGCTGCCGCCCGCGCAAGAAGCGCCGTGTGTAAAATCGCAAACCGCAATCGTCAACTTCTATGGCTCGATACACAGGTCCCCGCGTCCGCATCAGCCGCCGGTTCGGCGTGCCGATTTTTGGTCCGACAAAATATCTGGAGCGCCGCAATTACGGTCCGGGCGTTCACGGTCCGAAGTCGCGCCGCAAGCACACCGATTACGGGCTGGGCTTGATCGAAAAGCAGAAGCTGCGCTATTACTACGGTTTGATGGAGCGCCAGTTTCGCGGCGTCTATGAAAAGGCGCTCAAGCGCCGCGGCGTCACCGGCGAGCAGATGCTGCAGATTTTGGAAACGCGCCTGGACAATGTCGTTTATCACCTGGGTTTTGCCAGCACCCGCGCCGCCGCACGCCAGATGGTTTCGCACGGGCACATCAAGGTCAACGGCCGCAAGGTCAATGTGCCTTCGTTTGCCCTGAAGGTCGGCAACGTGGTGGAAGTGAAGAATTCAAACGTGTCGCGCCAGTTGGCCACCAAGAACCTGGAGATGGCCGCCAGCCGGGCGGTTCCCGACTGGTTGGCGCTGAACAAGGAGGAATTTAAGGGCGTGGTCATGCGCATTCCCACGCGCGACGAAATCCAGCCCATTGCCAACGAGCAGGCGGTGGTCGAATTTTATTCCCGCTGAACAACAACCAAGTGAAACAATTATACGGACTTCTCCGGCGGCGGGAATAAGGCGCCGGAGGGGCCAGATTAAAATTGTTGAAAGGAAAACATGCCGGTTAGATTAGGACGATTCGAAATGCCGCGGCGGCTGGTCAAGGAAGAAGGCACCGCCACGGACACCTACGCCAAGTTTGTCGCCGATCCGTTTGAGCCGGGCTACGGCCACACCACCGGCAACTCCCTGCGGCGCGTGCTGCTCTCCTCGCTCGAAGGCGCGGCCATCACCTCCATGAAGGTGGACGGCGCCATGCACGAGTTCGCCACGATTGACGGCGTGGTCGAGGACGTGACGGACATCGTGTTGAACCTGAAGAAAATCAAGTTCAAGGCGCATTCTCGCGACCCGCAGACGATGCTGTTGTCAGTCAACAAGGAAGGCCCGGTGACCGCCGCCGACATTCAGATCAACCAGAACGTGGATCTGGTCAATTCCGGCCAGATCATCTGCACGCTCGACAGGAAAAAGAAGTTCGAGATGGAGCTGGAGGTGAAGATCGGGCGCGGCTTCTGCCCAAGCGACGAAAACAAGAAGCCCGGCCAGGCCATCGGCGTCATCGCCATTGATTCGCTGTTTTCGCCGGTGACGCGCGTGCGTTACAACGTGGAAGCGGCGCGCGTCGGCAACCGCACCGACTATGACCGGTTGATCCTGGAGATTTGGACCGACGGGCGCCTGACGCCCGACGACGCGCTGACGCAGGCCTCGGCCATTTTGCAGCATCATCTCGACGTGTTCGTCGGTTACGACAAGAACGCGGTGGAGTTTGAAGAGGCCGAGTCCAAGCAGGACGACGAGAAGTCCAAGCTCAAGAAGCTGCTCAACATGAGCGTCAATGAAATCGAGTTGAGCGTGCGCGCGGCCAACTGCCTCAACAACGCCAACATCACCACCGTCGGCCAGCTTGCCATGAAGACCGAGCAGGAGATGCTCAAGTATCGAAATTTCGGCAAGAAATCGCTCAATGAGATCAAGGACAAGTTGGCCAACCTGGGCCTGTCGCTGGGCATGAATTTCGAGCCGGGCTTGATTGACACCGCCCCCAAGGAAGAACCGTCCGCTGTATAAGGAAGGCCATGCGACACTTGAAACGAACGGCCAAACTGGGCCGCACCTCGGAACACCGCAACGCGATGCTGGCCAACCTGGTTTGCAGCCTCATCCAGCACAAACGCGTCATCACCACGCTCGCCAAGGCCAAGGCCGCCCGCCCCCTGGCCGAAAAAATGGTGACCTTGGGCAAACGCGGGACGATCCACGCGCGCCGGCTGGCGGTGGCGCGGCTGCATCAGGAGGCGGCGGCGAAACTCCTGTTCAAGGAGGTTGCGCCGGCTTACATGGAGCGCAACGGCGGTTACACGCGCATCATTCGTTTGGGAGGCTTGACCGGCAAGCAGCGCGCGCACAGCCAGGGCGACGCCGCCCAGCGCGCCATTTTGGAGTGGGTGGATTTTGCGCCGGTCACGCCGGCGGCGCCGGCCGAAGGCGCGCCTGCGCCCGAAACCAAGGCCGCCGAAGGCCAACCTACGGAAGGCAAGTCCGCGGAAACCGCCGCGCCGGAGGCCAAAACGGAATCCAAGTAGGACAATTCCCAATTTGCACGGCCCGCCGGCCAGGGCGGGCTTTTTTGTTTGGAGTGCCCGTCCGCGTCCGCGCTTTGGTTCGACGCGACAAGTCGCGTCGAGGGTATCCGTGTGGCTAACCCGTCTGGCCGCAACTGACTGTGGTGGGTAAACTGCGGTGAATGTCAGGATTGTTTATGCGCTGCCTGCCACGCGGTGGGCGTCAATTCGGCCACGCGGTTGATGGGCCATTGGCCCAGTCTGGGCAGCACGTCGTCGAGATACTGGCGCAGATTGATGTCCAGGCGTCGGCAGGTCTCGACGATCGAGGCGATGGCCGCCTTGGGGCCGGCCTGCTCTGCGCCGACGTGCAACCAGTTTTTCCGGCCCAGCACAATCGCCCGCAGCCCGCCTTCGCACCAATTATTATCCGCCTCGATCCGGCCATCCGCCAAATAGACTTCCAGCCGGCTCCATTGGTTCAAGGCATAGTCGCAGGCTTTGGCCAGGGCGCCCCCGGGCGCGATCTGTTGCCGGATGGCCACCAGGCGTTCCTTGAGCGCGGCCATGAGCGGCACGCTTTTTTGCTGGCGCAAGGCCAGGCGTTGCGCACGGTCCAGGCCCTCGGTCCGCGCGGTTTTTTCAATGGCGTAAAGTTCGCCAAACTGCGCCACCACCTCCGGGGGCAGCGGATCCAGCGGCGCCACCTTGGCCGCCTCGACAAAGCCCCGCCGGGCGTGCGCCAGGCAACCAGCATAGACGATGCCCGGACCCAAATCGGCATAAGCCGAGTAGCCGTCGCACTGGAGTGTGCCCCGGAATCCTTGGAGAAATTCCTTGGGCCCGGCCCGGCTGCGGCCCATTTGAAAATCGAACACCACCCCCCCGCCGGGCACGCTGTATTCCCACAAATACGCCCGGTGGTTGCGGCCCGTTTTCTCCGGCGTCTGGCAGGGCAGCGGCGTCTCGTCGGCCTGAATATAGTTTGGCCATGCAGACGCTTGGCACACAGCCACAGGCCCGAGCCGTCGGCGTAGAGCAACTTGATCCGGTTTCTGCAGCGAGCGACATTCACCATACCGATTAGCTACGGTCGTCATCGAATACAAGTGGCATCCGTTGCATGGGCAACGGCTGCGGTTGATGCAACGCACGCGCCGTGGGGGCACTGACGTAGTTCAGGTTGAAGTGCGGCCTGGCATTTGGCGAGTGTTGCCGACCTGGATGACGGATGCTGCGGTATGCGGGAAGATGTCCCTCGGGTTGCCACAGGTTTCTGTTGCCGCACTCAACGAACTCCGTGCCGTTCTTTCGCAAGGCTCGACTCGGCGGATAGTCGGTGCATTATCGGACAAAAAGGAGAAGTCCGATGAAACGACCACCAAAATCGATGCCCAAACAGTTGCAGATGTCTCTTTATCGATATCCCGCCCAATTGATCGGCGAAACCAGAAGAGAAGAGTTGCTCGACGCTCTGGCCGATCTACTACTTCGAGGCCCTCAATGGAGAGATAAACGAAAACCAAATCAAAGAGGAAAAAAACGATGAACCCAAAAATCACATCTGACCACCTCCGCCGAGGTGCTGTCGTTTACGTGCGCCAATCAACCCTTGGACAGGTGCTGGAACATACCGAAAGCAAACGCCGCCAGTATGCGCTGGCGGATTCCGCGAAGGATTTGGGTTTTGTATCTGTGTCTGTCATTGATGATGATCTGGGGCGTTCGGGTTCAGGCCTCATTGAGCGTCCAGGTTTTCAGAAGATGGTGGCAGCGGTATGTGGTGGTTCGGTTGGCTCAGTATTTTGCATTGAGGCGTCTCGTTTGGCTCGCAACGGTCGGGACTGGCACCATCTGATTGATCTATGCGCGTTGGTCAACACCCTGGTCATCGACGGTGACGGCGTCTATGATCCACGGCTGATCAATGACCGTCTCCTGCTGGGGCTCAAAGGGACAATGTCAGAGTATGAGTTGAGTTTGCTACGGCAGCGCGGGCTGGCAGCACGAGATGCAAAAGCCCAGCGTGGCGAGTTGCGCTTTGCGCTTCCTCCCGGATACTGTTGGAATGAACTGTGCCGGATCGAACTCGATCCTGATGAACGAATTGGCGAAGCGATTCGTCTTTTGTTTCGCAAGTTCCAGGAACTGGGAAGCGCGCGTCAGGTGTTTCTCTGGACATTGCAATCGGGCGTTCAACTGCCTGTTTACCGGCAAAGTTCCGTGGGTTCTCGAATCGAGTGGCGCGCACCCGCCTATCATACGGTGCTTCAAGTCCTCCAGCATCCGATGTATGCCGGCGCGTATGTGTTTGGCCGCACAACGCAGCGGACCATCGTAACGGATGGTCGAGCCAGGAAGAGCGAAGGTCACTCCAAGCCTTTGGAAGAATGGAATGTTTTGATTCGCGACCACCACACAGGGTATATCAGTTGGGAGCAGTTTGAAGCCAACCAGAAGATGCTGACTGAAAATGCGCACATGCAGCAAAGAACGAGCCGCAAGTCCGCTCGCGGTGGGCGAGCGCTTTTGACTGGCCTTGTCCGATGCGGCCGTTGCGGACGGATGATGCGTGTCTTTTATGGCGCGAGATCTGGTCATGCTCACAGATACCAATGCCACGGGGATGGCACGCGCCAACACAAGGGACTGTGCATTGGTATCGGCGGGGTTCGGATTGACGAGGCAGTGGCCGTCCAAATTTTGGAAGCAGTATCCAGCCAGGCCGTCGAAGCGGTGTTGCGGGCTATGCAATTTGCTGCTCAGGCAGACAACGATGTGCGACGGTCGCTGGAGAAAGAACTGGAGCAAGCAAGGTATGAAGCATCATTGGCCGCTCGCCGTTACGAAGCGGTTGACCCGCAAAAACGACTGGTCGCCCGTGAACTGGAGGCGCGCTGGAATGTCGCGCTCGAACAAGTTGCGGACCTTGAGAAAAGAATAGGTCAACTCGATGTCATACTTCAGCAGCGCCCGCCGATTGACCGTGCAGGACTATTGGCTCTGGCACATGATTTGGGAGCTGCATGGAATGCGCCGAGCACTGATACTCGCACGAAGCAACGGCTGACGCGTATTGTGATTCAGGAAGTTGTCATCGATTTGAAAGATGACTCGAACGAGGCGGTGGTGACGATTCGTTGGACTGGCGGACGTCATACCGAGATCCGCGTTTCTCGCATTCGCACTGGCCGCTATCCGGATGACCGCCACCCGAGCGTTGTGGAAGTGATCCGAAATCTCGGTGGACAGTGGCCAGATCGCGAACTGGCGGTGACCATGAATCGAATGCGATGCAAATCAACAGACGGGGCATCCTGGACAACGGTGCGAGTTCGCGAGCTGCGCGAGCGATTAGAAATCGCCCCGTTCGACCCAGCAGCGCCTCGGGAAAAAACGATCAGCGTCGATGAAACAGCGCACCGCCTGAAAATCTGTGTGGGTTCCGTCCTCCGCCTCATTCGTGAGGGGGTCCTGCCGGCACAACAACTCATGCCGTCGGCGCCGTGGCAAGTGTCGGTGGCCGCACTTGATACAGAGTCGGTGAGGTTAGGCGTGCGGGCCATTGTCGAACGCCGTCCTCGCAATTTTCAAGCATTGCAGGATGAAAAGACCCTCAAGTTACCAGGACTCTTATAGGAAAGATGCACTATGTTACACGATTCCGCCGCCGGTTGCCGAAGACAAACAACGCTCCGCTCTTGGGGTCTTCGCCCAGCCGTTCGGTGGCCGCCGCCCACAGCCCGTTGAAGTTCATTCGCAAATCGCACGGCGCGGTGTAAGCGTCAGCGGAAACACCACTATTCAATGACTCCATAGCCGTCGTAGTCTGTCTGCTATGACAACTACGACGGATACGATTGCGGACCAGGGAATGGCCGTATTGAAACGGGATGGCCAGGGGCGTGTGAGGATGCCGGCTGCCCGCCGGGAACAGTTGCTCGATGAGTTTGAGCGGAGCGGGTTGAGCGGGCCGAAGTTTGCGGCGTTGGCCGGCCTTAAGTATCAGACGTTCGCGACCTGGGCGCAAAAGCGCAAGCGGCAGCGTGAGGCCGCCAAGGTTCCGGCGGCAATGCCCGAGAGCGTGAAGTGGCTGGAAGCCGTGGTGGAGCAGGCGCACGAAGCGGCGAACCGGACCGGGGGTGCATCGCTGGTGTTGCAGTTGCCCGGGGGTGTGCGGCTGGAAGTGGCCGACGAAAGACAGGCGGCTTTGGCGGCGATGGTGGTGCGAGCGTTGGCCAAGCCATGTTGAGTTTTTCGGGCAGTTTGAAGGTGTTCGTGGCCGTGGAGGCCTGCGACATGCGCAAAGGCTTCAACGGTCTGCACGCCTTGGTGTCGGAGCGATTGGGGGAAGACCTTAAACACGGTGCGTTGTTTGTCTTCAGCAACCGGCGGCACACGCGGA
>JAGWMQ010000119.1 GCA_028873125.1 Verrucomicrobiota bacterium
GTGGGTGTCAAAATAAACGGCCCCGACGAACAACAGCACGAGCATCAACACCACCAGCCACACCGGAACCGGCGCGCGCGACACCGCGGATTCGGTGTCGCGCGGCCTGGAAACATCCTGCTTCAATTCCTCACTCATGCCGGACAAACAGCGCGAAGGATCATTTGCTGGCGTATTTCGCGCCGTATTCGTTGCAGACTTTCTGGATCTTGGCCTGCTCGGTGGCCTTTTTATCAGGACTCAAGCCGGCGAGCTTCTTGTCGAGCAGATCCTTTTTGCGGACGCTGGCGTCATAGACCAGAAAGTCGTAGATCTTCTTGGCTTCGGAACCGCTGATGCCCGAGCCGGGCTTGTACATCATCCGCTTGACGTAGCGGGCCCATTCTTCGGGCAGCACATAGTCGCTGTTGATGGGCCGGCTCAGCTTGTGGCACTGCGCGCATTTCTGGGCGAAGACATGGTAGTCGTCCTGGATGCCTTGCGGATATTGGGACACGTCCACCGTAGACGGTCCGCTGTCGAGCTGCGCCAGGTGCGCCTTGGTCGCGGCGTCGAGATCGTCGGCGCGCGCCACGCCCGCCATGGACAGGGCGAGCGCGGCCGCGCCGAGGAGGAACGGAGCAAATTTATTGTTCATTTTCACAATTCTATTTCCTTTCTATTTGTCTTTTTTTCTCTTGTTTAGAATCCGTAAGAGATTTGAGCGATCACCTCGTTGGGCGGCATCGCGTTAGGTCCGTGGCTGGACAAGTATTCGTAGTCGCTTTCGAACCACAAAGTATCGGTGAAGTAATAAACTAAGCCCGCGGTGTAGCGGTCGGTCTTAGTACCCAACCCGTCGTTCAGGCGGTCATAGCGACCCACCAACTCGAGGTCGTTGACCACCGGAAGCTCCAAGTTCAAACCGGCCAGCTTGTAAGAGGCCTGGACCCACCAGCCGTGCGGATGAATCGTGCCCGAGGCGTCCGTTCCGTACCAAGTGTTGGCATATTCGCCCTTGGCTTCAAAGTAAGGGCTGATATGCACCGCCGCATCCAGGACGGCGGCCGACCACAGGTGGTTGCCGACATAGCCCCATTCGCCAGACTGACCCGAAATTCCCAACTCCACGTCGTAGTGCGGCTTCCATGGATAGAACCAGCCGACGCGGCCGCCACCGCTCGGATCGGGATGCTCATTGGGCGAGGTCAAATTGCCGCCCAGATCAAGATTGGGACTGCCGACACTCGGGCTGTTTGTGCTTTGAAAAGCGTCTCCTGTGGTTGAGTCACCCGCCCCCGGTCCGTTCACGCCATAAACGGAATAGGTCAGCATCTGGCCCGTATCGCCGATGGGGATGCCACCGCGCAGTTGCGCGCCGACGCCGCTGCCCGGCAGAATCTGATCGTCCACCAGCGGAGCATCCGGAATCTTGGTGAGCCAGCCCGCGCTCCGGATATTGTAAGTGCCCAGAGGCAGCAACATATCGCCCGCCACCACCGTCACATAATCGTTCCAGACATAGTCCAACTGGCCGAAACTCATCGAAAATGTGGTGTTGCCGCCACTGTCCAAGGACGTGTCAAACCCCGCCTCGAACAGGATGTTGTCATTCGCGCGATACAGGAAAATCGGCGCAAAGTCGGCCAGCGCAAACCCGCCGTGTTGTCCAGCCGCCTTGGAAAATTGAACTTCGGCGTCGCCAGCCATCGTGAAATTGTGTCTCGCGCTGGGGCCGGGCGTCGCCTGGGCTTGAGCCGCCTCGGCCTTCTGGACGGCGTTGGTGGCCAGGGTTTGGGTCTGGCCCAACTGATCGCGCAACTGCTGGATCGTCTGCTGGTCCTGCTGGTGCTCCTGCTGCAGGCCCTGGACGGTGCTGTTGAGCTGTTGCACCTGGTTTTTCAGAGCATTGAAGTCCTCGTCGGTCACGGCCGCGGTGGCGCGGGGCGGCAGCGCCACGCCCATGGCGCATCCTGCCGCCGCAGTCAAAATAAGGGAAGGTAATTTCATCGGTGAATTGATTGGTGTCTTGGATGTCTTAGTTGCCGCTGTCTTGCTGGAGATACTCGAGAATTTTCCGGGACTGTTCGGCGGGCAGATTGGCCCGCACCCGCATCTCGAGCATGATGGTCTGCCACTGGGCAGCCGTGAACTCGGTGGGATACCGCTCCGAGTGGCAGCGGTTGCAATTGATCTGATACAGCTCCTCGCCGGTCAGGTCGTGCCGGACTTTCTTTGGTTCGGGTTTCTTGGATCCGCCCGACTTGGCCGGCGGCTGGGCCTGGGCCAGGGCCAGACTGAGCCCGATCACGGCCGCGCCAAGCAACGTGGTGGCGCGCCATCCTACGGTTCGTTGTTTTCTTTGTATCAACTTCATACTGTTCGTTGTTGTTCACCGGGAGCATCCGCCATGTTCGTTTGGGGCACTCCACATTTGTTGGCATTCCATTGCCAAATTTGATTTAATGTTTCTTTTGTTTACTCAGTGACAAATAATGTTATCTAAGCCAATCTTGCGACGACCGGACCTCCGGGAGGTTCCGCGTGTGTCGCCTCTCTTCCTTCGCAGGCTCCGTGCCTGCGCCATAAAAATTGAGGGGCAAAGAACACCCGGGCGGCTGCCGGATGAAGGAACTTGCTTAGAACCAAGGACTTGGCTTGGCAGAAAATCGAGCCGGATTTTTCTGCGGGAAATTTTGCGAAGAACCGCCGCTTGCCGGACCTGTCACAACGAGGTGACAGGTTGAGCGCCGACTTGGTTGGATGGACTGGAGGAAACCTTCGATTTCGTCGGGAACATGGCTCCTCGCAAGCCTGTCACGTGGTCGTGACAAGCCGGCAGTTCAAATTCGCGCATTTGTGACGCATCAGGCCGTGGCAACGGCGGACGTGTCCCATTAACTCGGGGCATCGGCGCCCCGAAATTCCGCCGGGCTCAGGGCGTATTTTTTCAGGATCCGATAGAGCGTTCCCCGGGGAAGCTGCGCCTCCCGGGCGGCGGCGGAGACGTCTCCGCGGCAGCCTTGCAGCAATTGGGCGAGGTATTCCTTCTCGAACGCGACCAACCGCCGTTCGCGCTGTTGAAAGAAACCGCCGGGCTGGTCGGCGGAGTCGCCGGCATGGGTCGCGATTTCCTCCGGCAGGTCGTCGGGCGAAATCGTCGCTTCGCGGGTCAGCGCCAAAACCCGTTTTACCGTGTTTTGCAATTCGCGGACGTTTCCGGGCCAGGCATAACCGGTCAGCACCTCCATCGCCTCAGGACTGACGCGGACCGGCCCCCGCCCCAGTTCACGCGCGTAGGTGTCCACGAAGGAATTGGCCAGGAGGGGAATGTCCCCGATGCGCGCGCGCAGGGGCGGCAACTCCAGGCGGGCGACGTTAATGCGGTGATACAGGTCCGGGCGGAAGCGTTCCTTGCGCACTTCTTCCTCCAGGTCCATCGAGGAGGCGGCGACGATCCGCACGTCCAGATCAATTTCCCGGGTGCCCCCGACGCGGCGGATTCTCCGTTCCTGCAGCACCCGCAACAGTTTGGCCTGCAACCGGACGGGGAGCTGGCTGATCTCGTCCAGGAAGAACGTCCCGTGGTTGGCGAACTCCAGCAGGCCAAGACTGCGCGCCGCGGCCCCCGTGAACGCCCCGCGTTCGTGGCCGAAAAATTCGCTTTCCATCAATTGATCGGGAATCGCGCCGCAATCCACGGGCACGAAGGGGCCGGCCCGGCGCCGGCTGCGCTGGTGGATGGCGCGCGCGGCCAGTTCCTTGCCCGTGCCGGTTTCTCCCAGAATGAGCACGTCGAAATCCGTTTCCGCAATGCGCGCAAGGTTTTCCAAGACGCGCTGCATCGCCTGGCTCTGGCCAAGGATTTGGCCGGTGGCGAACGCGCGCTCCACCTGCCGGCGCAACAGCCGGTTTTCCTCCCGCAGCCGCCGGCTCTCCAGCAGCGAGCGCGCGTTGGCCAGCAGGTCTTCGGGCAGGAACGGCTTGGTCAGGTAGTCCGCGGCCCCCAGTTTCATGCATTCGACGGCGGTCTCGACGGTGGGAAAGGCCGTGAGCATCAGCGCGGCCAGTTCGGGATCCTGCTGACGGGCCGCCCGCAGCAACTCCACGCCATCCATCTCCGGCATGCAGATGTCGGCGATGAGCAAATCGAAACTCTCGCCGGCCAGCCGTTCGGCCGCGCGGCGGCTCCGGCTTTCCACCACGATGTCGGTGTCCGGCAGCCGGCGCAGCGTGTCGGCGCACACCTCCAACATTCCGGTTTCATCGTCCACGATCAAGATGCGGGTTTTAGCCATAAATTTGTTCCGGTGCGGCGGGGACCGTCGTGGCGGGCAGTTTGACGATGAACCGCGAGCCTTTGCCCGGCTCGCTCTCCACGCCGATCTCGCCGCCGTGGCTGCGCACCAGGCCCAGGCAAATCGAAAGACCCAGGCCGGTGCCGCGTCCTTCCGGTTTGGTGGTGAAGAACGGCTCAAAAACCCTGTCCCGGATCGTTTCGGGAATACCCGGACCGGTGTCCGCCACGACGACGGCGATGGCCGGCTGACCGTCGCGCAACCGGACCGGGCCGTCCGCCGCCGAAACCTGCAGTCGGCCCCCCTTGGGCATGGCATCCAGCGCGTTGAGAAACAGGTTCAGGAAAATTTGCTCCAACTCGTGGGCGTTGGCCTTCACCCGGGGCAGTTCCGCCGGCAATTCATCCAGGATGGTTACGCCGGAATTGCGGGCGTGCTGCTCCACCATGGCGAGGGATTTGCGCAGGGGCTGGCGCATGTCCAGCAGCGTGCGCGTGGCGGGCGAGGGCCGGCAGTAGGACAGCAGGCCCTGCGCGATGCGCGCCACGCGGTCCGAGTAATCGGTGATCTTGCCCAGTTCCTGCGCGACCCTCGGGGACATCTCGCCGCCGTGGTCCGCCAAGAGCAGCCGGCTCTTGGTGCTGATGATGGCGATGGGATTGTTCACCTCGTGCGCCACGCGGCCGGCCAGTTCACCCACCGCCGCCAGTTTGCCGGCGCGGGCCATCTGCTCCTGGGTTTGCTTTTGTTGCGTGATGTCCTGCGCCAGTTCCACGATTCGCTGGACGTTCCCGCTCAAGTCCAGCAGCGGGGCGGTCGTGACCTGAAAGATCCGCCGGTGCGGGTCCGTCCCGACCGTTCCGGCAGTCAGCGCGCCCGGCGCCAGAGTGACCTCGGTCACGCGGATTTTCTTGTCGTGCCGCGTCTGGCACGCCGGCGAATTTTCCGAGTCCAGCGCTTCGAACCCGTTGCCGGTTCCACCGGCCTCGCCGCCGAACCATTGTTGCCAACGGCGGTTGATCCAGTAGGGACGCAGGTCGGAGTTCAACACCCGCAACGCCGCGCCGGTGGTTTCCAGGGACTGTTCGAGCAACTGCTGGCCTGCGGTGGCGCGCTCGGCCATCACGGCCAGGCTGCGCTCGTCCTGCCGCAGCCGCTCGGCCAGGGTCGTGACAAAATAAGCCGTGAGGAACAGGACCACCGCCTGGAGGACGATGCGGCTCAAGACGTAGAGCGGTTGTTCCGCCGGATGAAACAGTTCTCCATTGGCCTCCCGGATGTGCGGATACAGCTGCAGGGTGTAATGCTTGACGAGGTCGGCGCATTCCGCCCAGGCCAGCAGCGCGAACAGGCCACTCGCCGCCGCCGCAATCCAGTAACATTGCCGACGCGACAGCAGGACGCCTCCGATGATGACGTGAAAAATCATCATCATCGAAAGGGGATTTTCAATCCCGCCCGAGAATTGCAGCAGGAGGGTGAGAATCACCAGGTCGAGATAGACCTGGACGCACCTCAAGCCGGTGCCCGCCCGGCCGCGGCGGACCAAAATCGTGTAAAGAACATTCAAGGCGGCCAGACAGGCAATGATACTTACCAAGGGCCACCACACTTCGGCGGGCAGCCATCCCACGACCTGCACGCTGATGAACACCAGGATGGCGGCCAGCAGCACCGCCAGCCAGCGCATGGCGATGAACCATTGCGCGTAGCGCTTGGCCCGCTCGGCTTCCGTCCATTGGCCGGTCTGCTGGCTGGCTTCGTCCAGCGGCGCCTGGATCAGGAAGGCCGGGGACGATTTGATGATCATCCAACTGGCCACCCCGGCCACCACCAGCGAGCACAGGACTCCCTCGATCTTGTGCATCAGATGCAGGGTCTCCATCGGCAGCCCGCGCAGCCACAACCGCTCCACGATGTCCAGGCCGCCGAAGATCAGCAGGGACAATCCCAGCGCCACAAAGAGCGACCGCGCCAAATACACCCAGCGGGGCGGCGGGGCTTCCCCGTTCCTCTTTCCCCGGCCTTTGACGTGGGATGGGTTTTCTTTCATGATGCCCACTCAGAGAAGATGTCCCATCTTCTCGCGCTTTGCCTTCAAGTAACGCGCGTTGTGCGGGTTGGACTTGATGCGGATCGGCACCTGCTCGGTGATTTTCAGCCCATAGCCTTCCAGGCCGACGATCTTTTTGGGATTGTTCGTCAGCAATCGGATGGTCTTCAGGCCGAGATCCACGAGGATTTGCGCGCCCAGGCCGTATTCGCGCAAATCCATGCCGTAGCCCAGCTTTTGGTTCGCCTCGACGGTATCATAGCCACGCTCCTGCAATTTGTAGGCCTTGATCTTGGGTGCCAAACCGATCCCGCGGCCTTCCTGCCGCATGTAAACAATCACGCCGCGCCCGGCCTCGGCCACCTGCCGCATGGCTTGGTGGAGTTGCGACCCGCAATCGCAGCGGCGCGAACCGAAGACGTCGCCGGTCAGACATTCGCTGTGGACGCGCACGAGCACATGCTTCCGTCCGGCCACCTCGCCATGCACCAGGGCCACGTGATGCTGCCCGTCAACCTTCGAGCGGTACAGGTGCAGATCGAAGTCGCCGTAGTCGGTCGGCAGTTTCACCACCTCCATTTTTTCAACGAGCTTTTCGCGCGTGCGGCGAAATTCGATCAAGTCGGCGATTGCGCAGATTTTCAGTTTGTGTTTTTTGGCAAACTCCAGCAGTTGCGGCAGGCGGGCCATGGTCCCGTCGTCGTTGAGGATTTCGCAGAGCACGCCAATGGGGCGGCAGCCGGCCAGCGTGGCCAGGTCCACGGCGGCCTCGGTGTGGCCGGCGCGCTGGAGCACGCCGCCGGGCCGGGCGCGCAGCGGAAACACGTGGCCGGGCTGCACCAGATCCTCCGGCACGGCCGCCGGCCCGGCCAGGATGCGGATGGTTTCGGCGCGGTCGGCGGCGGAGATGCCGGTGGTGACGCCCTGGGCGGCGTCCACGCTCACCTGGAAATCGGTGCGGAAACTCTCGCGGTTCTGGCGGACCATCCGCTCGACGCCCAGTTGCTGCAGCCGCTGGGACGTGGTCGGGGCGCAGATCAACCCGCGTCCGTGCTTGGCCATGAAGTTGACGGCCGCGGGGGTGACGTGTTGCGCAGCCAGAATCAAATCGCCTTCGTTCTCGCGGTCGGCGTCGTCCACGACGATGACCATTTTGCCCCGGCGGATGTCGGCAAGGACGGATTCGATTCTGTCAAAAATGTTCTTCATTCAACGCCGACAGCGTAATCGCCGCGGACCTCCACGTCAGCGCAAAAATGGCGCTGGCGCCCTCACAAGAAACATGAGGCGGACGATGCTTTTTGATTGCGGCGGCGGGAAAATGGCTTCAGATTTTTCCAATCTCTTTCGGATTCAAAAAAACCGTGCGGTGAAGTCGTGACAGCCAAAATTCAATCCGTGTCCGGCGAGCGGGGTGAAAAGGGCGGAAACGAGGACGCGCCGGGCCGTTTGCAGGCTCGCCTGGCGTGCGGCCTGTTCGTGGTGGACGGGCACGGTCGCATTGCGGTTCGCACGCCAGACGTGACAAAATGGTTTGGCTTGAAAGCGGGCGCGCCGGTGCAGTCCCTGCCCGCACCGCTGGCCCGGCTCATCGGAGAAGCGTTGGCGGACGGACGGCCGCAATCGCACGAGACGGTGTTTTTGGGAAAGGGCCGGGATGCGGCGCCCTGGCGGGTCAGCCTGCTGCCGCTGCCGGCGCGCAAGGAAATCGTGGTGGCGCTGGGTCCGCTGGCGGGTGCGCCGGCCTTCGAGCAACACCTGCGGCGGCTGGACCGGCTGGCCAACCTGGGCGCGCTGTCGGCCGGCCTGGCCCACGAAATCCGCAACGGCATGGTGGCCGTCAAGACCTTTGTCCAACTGCTGCTGGAGAAGGAGCGCGATTCGGAATTGAGCCAGGTGGTGGTGCGCGAACTGCACCGCATTGACGCGATGGTCGGCCAGATGCTGCGGGTGGCCGCGCCTGCTCCGCCGGTCTTGGGACCGGTGTCCGTTCACAAAGTGCTGGACCATTCGCTGCGCCTTTTGCAACACCAGATCAACGCCAAATCGGTTTCACTCACCCGCCACTACCATGCCGCGCCCGACACGGTGCGGGGAGATGAATGTCAGTTGCAACAGGCCTTCATGAACCTGCTGGTCAACGCCCTGGAAGCCCTCGGCGCCAACGGGGCGCTGACCGTGAGCACCGAGGTGGCGGAGGCGCACCCCGCGGGAAGACAGGTGCGCATTCAGATTCGCGACAACGGGGCGGGCATCCGGCCGGAGCATCAGACACGCCTGTTCGAGCCGTTTTTTACGACGAAAAAGAACGGGGTGGGACTGGGGCTGCCGATTTGCCGCCACATCATCGAGGAGCATCACGGCGCCATCACCGTGCAAAGCGAGGCCGGCAAAGGCTCCACGTTCACCATCTGTCTGCCGGCGGCGCAGTGACGCAACGCGAGTCGCAGCCCGCGGCAGACGGTCCTGCGGAAGGGCGTTCACCCTGTTCATGACAACGCCCGTAACGTTCACCGCCGCGGTTTTTATTTGCCCGTTCGGGCTCCTGCCATTACCGTCCTCGCGAGAGAACGCGAGTGAAAGGCGGGAACCCCATGTTCGTTTCCAGCCTTTCCATTTCACCGGGAAGGGAAAACAAGACGTATGACCAGGAAACCGCTGTCGGGCGCGGAATTGAACGAACTGGTCGCCGACCTCCACAAGTTGTCGCGCAATTTGTGGTGGAGTTGGGACCAGGAAGCGCAGGATTTCTTTCAGGAATTGTCGCCGCGCGGCTGGCAGAACCTGTATCACAACGCCGTGGCCGTCTTGCGCGAGGTTTCGGAAAACGAACTGCGCGTGCATTTGCAGGAGTCCGACTTTGAGCGCCGGGCGCGTGCCGTGCTGCGGGACTTCCAAGCGTATCTGAATTGTCAGAAAACCTGGGGCCGCGTCAATGCGCCGCAGTTGCTCCAAAACCCCGTCGCCTACTTTTCCGCCGAGTTCGGCCTCCATGAGTCCCTGCCCATTTCGGCGGGCGGGCTGGGCATCCTGGCGGGCGATCACGCGAAGTCCGCCAGCGATCTGGGCCTGGGCTTTGTCGGGGTCAGTTTGTTTTATCGCGAGGGTTATTTCCAGCAGACGATTGATTCCAACAACTGGCAGACCGAATTCTACGATCTGGTCCACCCGGAGAACGTGCCGCTGGAGCCGGTGCTCGACGCCAGCGGCCAGCCTCTGGAGTGCAGCGTGGAGGTGGACATGAACCGCGTCCTGTTCCGGGCGTGGCGGGTGAACGTCGGGCGCGTGCCGGTCTATCTCCTGGACGCCAACCATCCCGCCAACCCCGAGCACCTGCGGGACATGACCGCGCGGGTCTATGGCGGCGACAACACCATGCGCGCGATGCAGGAAATCCTCCTGGGCATCGGCGGCGTCCGCCTGCTCCGCAAACTTGGCGTCCAGCCCTCGGTCTTTCACATGAACGAGGGACACGCGGCCTTTCTGACGCTGGAATTGATCCGCGAGAAAATGGCGGCGGGTAAATCGTTTGCGGAGGCGGTGGCGCAAACCAAAATGGAGTGCCATTTCACCACCCACACGCCGGTCGAGGCCGGGCACGACCGGTTCAGTCCGGACCTGATGAACTACGCGCTGCAACTCTACCGGCAGGCATTTCCCGCCCCGTTCGCGGACCTCCTCGGCCTGGGCCGCGTGAACCCGGAAGACCCGCGGGAGCCGTTTTGCATGACGGTGCTGGCGCTGAAATTGTCGCGCACGGCCAATGGCGTCAGCGACCTGCACGGCGCGGTCAGCCGCCGCATGTGGAAGCCGCTGTTCCCGGACACGCCGGTCGAAAAAGTGCCCATCGGCCACATCACCAACGGCGTGCATCTGCTCGGCTGGATGAAGGGCCCGGTGCGCAAATTCTGGCGGGAAAAGTTGAGCGAGGAGGCCAACGGCGGCATGCCCGATGAGACCGCCTTCTGGCGCACCCAGGCCGGGGCGGACTGGGCGTCGGCCATCAATCACGCGGACTTTTGGAAAAACATGACCGACCCCGATTTCGTTTCGGACGAGGAACTCTGGGCGCTGCGCTACAAATTGCGGCGCGAGATGATCGAGTTCATCCGGCGCCGCCTCCTGTTGCAAAGCCAGCGGCTCGGCCCGGGCGACTTCATCCGCTACGATCATCTGCTCAATCCCGACGCGCTGACCATCGGGTTCGCGCGCCGCTTCGCCACCTACAAGCGCGCGCCGTTGATCTTCCAGCAGTTCGACAACATCGTCAAACTCTGCAAGGACCGGGAGCGCCCCATTCAATTCATTTTCGCCGGCAAGGCGCATCCGCGCGACGACGAAGGGAAGCGGTTCATTCAACGGATCATCCACCTGAGCAAACACAGCGAGCTGGCGGGGCACCTGGTGTTCGTCGAAAATTACGACGTGCACGTGGCCCGGCAGATGGTCAGCGGCTGCGACGTCTGGCTCAACAACCCGCGCCGTCCGCTCGAGGCCTCCGGCACCAGCGGCATGAAGGCCGGCTGCCACGGCTGCCTGAACTTGAGCATCCGGGACGGCTGGTGGCGCGAGGGCTACGACGGCGAGAACGGCTTTGCGATCGGCGGCGATTCGCACCCCGACAACGTCGCCGAACAGGACCGCGTGGACAGCGCCAACCTCTACCAGACCCTCACCGAACAGGTCATCCCGCTGTTTTTCGACCGCGACACCAACGGCATTCCCCGGAAATGGATTCAGCGCATCCGCCATGCGATGGTCACGCTGGTGCCCAAGTTCACCACCGACCGGATGGTCAAGGAATACACGCGCAAGTATTACCTGGCGAAGCCCGGATGACCGCGAAATCCACTTGGCCTTGCCAGCCGGGCCGGCGACGGCACAGTATTTGAGCGTTGCCGATGGGTGCTGGAAGCGTCCGCGCCCCGACCAGGTTGGGGTCGCAGTTCAGTTGGTAGAGCCTCTCGTTCGCAAAAAGATTCAGGGGATTTCCCTCATTTTCCCTCAGCAGGACACCCTTGGACAAAACGCAATAGAATCAATCATTTCAGAGCTTATCGGTTGGACGCATCGG
>JAGWMQ010000120.1 GCA_028873125.1 Verrucomicrobiota bacterium
CCTGGCCCATGCGGCGCGCGCGAAGGCGGCGGTGCAGAATTCTCGATTGCTGCCGGTCATCCGCGGCTTGCGCGCCGCGAAGATTCTGGTGTCGGTGGAAACTTATTCGCCCGCCGTCGCCCGCGCCGCCCTGGAGGCGGGCGCGAACGTTCTGAATCTCACCGGCGTGGGCGGGGCGGGCGACATTTTCCGAATGGCCGCCGCCCATGACGCCGCCGTCATCATTTGCTTCATCCAGGGCCGCAACGTCCGCGACGTCGGCGACTTCGATTTGAGCGCCGACCCGGCGGCCTTGATGCAGGATTACTTTGTCCGCCAGATTGAGGCTGCGCGCCGGGCCGGCGTGGGAAAAATTTTTCTCGATCCGGGCCTCGGTTTTTACTACCGCAATTTGCGGGACGGCGCGGTGCGCGTGCGCCATCAGATGCGCGTTTTTCTCAACACGTTCCGGCTGCGCGCGCTGGGCTTTCCCATCTGCCACGCCCTGCCGCACGCCTTTGAATATTTCCGCGACGAAGTCCGCTGCGCCGAGCCGTTTTTCGCCGTGCTGGCGGCGCTGGGCCGGACGGATTTGTTCCGCACCCACGAAGTCCCGCGGGTCAAGGCCGTGCTGGAAACGATGGAGACGCTCTGATCGGTTCCCGCGCCAGACGCCCGGACCGCGCGGGTTCAAGCTTCCCGGCGCCCTTGGCGCAGGACGCGTTTCCGGCAAAGGAAGACCCCTTCTTCTTCGGACATGCCAATCCATCGGTTGCAGACCTCCAAATCGTGTTCCGCCAGCATTTTCTGAACGCGCTCCGGCGTGTAGCGATAGGAAAAAAAAAGCCGGACCGAATGGCCGGTTCGCAAGTGGAAGGCTTGGTTTTCGATTTGGATCCGGCGCGGGCGGTGAAAATGGAAGCGGGCCACGATGCGTTTCAATCCGGACCGGCCGGCCTCGATGGAAAACTTCAGTTCGCCGTCGCGCCGCTCCACGCCGAGGTCGAGGAAAAAGGTCATCAGCCAGTCGCGGGTCAATCCGTTGTCGTATTGCGGCAGGACTTTTTTTACGCCGGCGGCGTAACTGCTCCCGGGCGCCAGGTTGGCGCTGACCAGCAGGAAATCCCTCCGCCGCATCAGCGCCGTCAGTTTCGGCAAAATGTCCTGCGGCTCGAAATTGGGAATCATGCCGAAAAAAGTCAGCACGCGGGAGGCGTGAGGGGCGGCGCGGGAATCGAAGAGGCCGGACAAATCATCCGCCGTCGCCAGATCGCAGACGAGCGGAAAGCAATGCTTCTCCGGCAGGACGGCCAGGGCCGTCCGCCGTGCGACCAGGACCATCGCCGCGCTGACATCGCACGGAGCGTAAAAGATTTCCCGGTTGCGGGCCTTCAACCGTTTGAGCAGCCGGGTGTCCTTTTGCCCGCCGCCGCAGCCCAGACCGAGAACGTGGACGCGTTTGGCCTTGATTTTCTCCGCCACCGCCTCGAAGCCTTGTTCGTAGATCCTCCGGCAGTCGGCGTCGTTCCGTGTCGGCGAACAGGCCTGGTGCAGCGCCAGCCATTTTTGTGCCTGGCGGACGCTGTCGTAATGGAACTTGTGGTTCACGCGCCGGCGGCGGAGCGATTGCCACAAATCGCGCCGGACATTCTCCGGGAACTGGCTGGAGTCAATGGCGACGTGGGCGATGGCGGTCATGCGCCTCTATTGTTGCGGAAAAATCCGGTAGAGCAAAAAATAAACCAGCACGCCGGTCACCGAAACATACATCCACAACGGCCAGGTCCAGCGGGCGATTTTCTTGTGGGCGTCGAATTTTTCACGGAGCGCGCGGTTGAGGGTGATCAAAATCATGGGCACGATGACGGCGGCGAGAACGCTGTGGGAAATCAGGATCGTCAGGTAAATCGGACGGAACCACGCCGGGCGCAGAAAGCGCGTCGGCCCCTCGTGCAACGCCGCGGCCAGATAGCCGTGATAGGTGAGGTAACACGCCAGAAAGACAATCGAGGTGACAAACGCGGCCACCATGCAATGGCGATGGGCGGTCTTGTTTTTCCGCCGGATGAAAGCGTAGCCGGCGGCCAGAAAGGTTCCGCTCAGGCCGTTGAGCGAGGCGTTGACGGCGGGCAGATCGTGAATGTTCATCCGCCGCCCTCGAGTCGTTTCACGGCGGCGAGGATTTGCGGCTTGACCTTCGCCCAACTCACGCCCGGCCCCTCGGTTTGGAAGACGCCGCGCAGCCGGGCCTGCTGGTCCACGACCACAAAGAGGGTGCTGTGCACAAAAAAGTCGGTGGGCGCGGTCCTTGCCTTGGGTGGCACGGGCGTGACGCCGAGTTTGAGGCTGCCGGTCGCCAGGGCGGCGAGTGCCTTTGCGGTGCCGGTCAAAAAGATCCAACGGTGGAAGTCGGCGTCATAATGCTCCCCGTATTTCTTGAGGATGGGCGCGGTGTCATAATCCGGGTCGCAGGTCAGCGTCACCAGTCGGACCGGGCTGGCGGGCGGCAGCTCCGCCTGCAGCGATTTCATTTGCGCGGACATGATGGGGCACGAGGCGGCGCAGCGGGTGAAGATGATGTCGGCCACCCAGACATGATTGCTCAAATCGGCGAGCGTCGTGACCCGCCCGTCCTGGTTGGTGAGCGTGAAATCGGCAACGCGGCCAAGGACGGGCGGCGACTGTTTTTTTTGGCTGGCAAATTCGGCGAGGGACAGCAGCCAGGCCAGGCCCAGAAAAATCAGGAGCATTCCCAGACCCAGCCAGAGTGTCCGCGGCAGTTGCTTGGACGGTTCGGCCATAACGCCCGGAAATTATGCGTCGAAATGAAGTTCACCGCAAGCCGCGTCCGCGCGGGATTGCTTCCGAAGAACTGAAACGGTATTTTGAACGCCGCGGAAATCGAATAATCATGCGCCATACGATCACCATCGAACGCGGCCCGAAGAAACTGCAGCCCCAATATGCCGAATTTTCCCGGCTGCGGAGCAACGGGAGGCACGGAAGCGGAAGCCTTGGCGCTGGGGAAGTGCACCTTGAAAATTCCCACCAAAGACATGGCGGAGTGAACTCCCCGGTCAAAAGTTGAATGAGCCAGCCATCTTTCGCACAGCTTTTCCGTCGAAGCCGGTATTCCCGGTTTGGCTCTTCGGGAGACGACGAGCAGGATCAGGAGCGCAAGGAAATTTTTGCCGTGGCGGCGGTGGGATTTTCGCTAAAGCACGACAAGCAATTCAAAAGAGATTTCCTCAAGCGATTCGCTGGCATTGAAGAGGACGCGGAAAACTTTGAGCCGACCGTTCAGGCAGCCAACTGCATGGACTTGAAGCTGGAAAATCCTGGGAAAAGAATCCTGGTCGCGTTTGAATTCAAGGTCGGCGCTGGACTGGCGGACCATCAAAATCCCTGGCTGGGTGGCAAAAAACCTGACGACGAAAGTCTGCCATTTTGGAATGTGACTCACAAAGGGAAAGGCTACGGCTATCAACTCGGCCAAAAGAATCACGATAAATTTTCGACAGTTTATTTTTATTGTCGTTCAAAAAAATGAGAGGCTGCGCGACGAGAAGCCATGTGAAAGATTTGGCAAGACATTTTGGCTGAAAAGCCGGAGTTGGAATACACTATTGGATCCAAAAACCGAATTGGAAGAAGATTTGGTAGATTCTTTGGGCGAACTTGGAATCGAAGAACTGAGGGATTGGCATATGAAGAAAATTGAAGTCAATAAAAGCGAAGACCTTGAAGCTTTTTTCAAAGGGCAAAACGCGATGGAGCTTATTCTACATATTTCCGCAAAACTAGGCATGAGAAAGAGTGTTGCAACGAAAGACTTGGTCTTTCATTGCACAGAAGGTTCCCATGGAGATCTTCGTCAACTTTGCATTGTTGTACCAGGAGAAAAGATGAAGATGCTTGATGGCATACGATCAAATTTTCAGAAGGCTGATTACGGCTATTTTTCGGAAAATAACCGCCCGTTTAACGCCGAAGTCTGCTTTTACGGTAATCGAGACGCAAAAAGTAAACTTCTCGCAGTAATCAAACAACAACTGGAGAATTCAGCTTTCACTTTCAAGATTCAAGATTATCCTGAAGAAAATGGTCTTCGGGTAATTCGCACTGATGACAGTCCTCTGGGAGATTTTGATTGGTTTTGCAAAGTATTAGGAATCGAAACAGACAAATGACCGAACCCGCCATCACACCGGAATTGGTTGCCCAACACGACCTCACGCCCGACGAATATCAGAAAATCTTCAGCCTGCCGCGCAACTTCGGCGGCCGCCGTGTCGCTGATTGCGTTTCGCGTCAAATTGCGTTAAAAATACGTCGTGAGCTTTCTTGAGATTAAACAGCAAGTCGCCGAACTTCCATGGGAAGACCGGTTCAAATTGTCGGCCTTTCTCGCCGAGTTGGACGAACGGCATGAAGCCGAATTTCGCGGACAGGTGGACAACCGCATGAAGGCCATGGACGCGGGGAGAAAAATGTCCGCGGAGGAATTTGAGGGCCGCCATCGCAAACTCCAACAAAGCGGGCGTTGAATCCAGCCATGTATCGTTATGTCCTGGATGAAAGCGTCGCGGAAAGCATCTTGACCCTGTCCGCCCGTCAGCGGAAACGATTCATTCAATTTTTCCGAACCCTTGCGGACAATCCAAGTCTGCCCGGCGACCAAGGTTTCAAGGATTCACTGGGCCGCGACATTCGGAAGAAAAAACTTGACCGCTGGTTGATCTCTTATTGGCCGGACCATGCCGTGAAGGAAATGCGGATTGTCGGCGTGCAAAAATCCAAAACATAAAACCGTCCCATGACCGAACCCGCCATCACCCCGGAATTGGTTGCCCAACACAACCTCACGCCGGACGAGTATCAGAAAATCCTCGACCTCCTCGGCCGCGGGCCGAGCTACACCGAGTTGGGCATCTTCTCGGTGATGTGGAGCGAGCATTGCAGCTACAAAAACACGCGCCCGCTGCTCAAAACCTTTCCCACCAAGTCCCGGAAAATCCTCGTCGGCGCCGGCGAGGAGAACGCCGGCATCGTGGACATCGGCGACGGCCTGGCCATCGCCTTCAAGATCGAGTCCCACAACCATCCCAGCGCCGTCGAGCCGTTTCAAGGCGCGGCCACCGGCGTCGGCGGCATCGTGCGCGACATCTTCACCATGGGCGCGCGGCCGATTTGCTCGGTCAATTCGCTGCGGTTCGGGCCGATCACCGAAAACGGAAATGAAATGGGGAGCGCAGCCGCCTCGGCTGCGTCGTTTGGCGCCTCGCCAGACGAAGCTGTCGGCGAGGCGCCGACAAGAACACGCGAAGGCGCGTGTGCTCCCCAAATCCAAAACAACCGCCGCCTGTTCGCCGGCGTCGTCAGCGGCATCGCGCACTACGGCAATTGCTTCGGCATCCCGACCATCGCCGGCGAAGTTTACTTCGACAAGTCCTACGAGGGCAATCCGCTGGTGAACGCCTTCTGCCTGGGCGTGCTGCGCCACGACCAGATCGCCCGCGGCGCGGCGCGGGGCGTGGGCAATCCCGTCTTCTACGTCGGCCCGGCGACCGGCCGCGACGGCCTGGCGGGGGCGGCGTTCGCGTCGCAGGATCTGACCGAGGAGTCCGCCGAGCAGCAGCGCGGCGCGGTGCAGGTGGGCGATCCGTTCATGGAAAAACTGGTGTGCGAGGCCTGCCTGGGACTGCTGGCCACCGGCGCGGTGGCCGGCATCCAGGACATGGGCGCGGCGGGCCTGACCTGCTCCACCTGCGAAACCGCCGCGCGCGCCGGGACGGGCATCGAAATCGAACTGGACAAGGTGCCGCAACGGGCGCCCAACCTGAGCAGCTACGAAATCATGCTGAGCGAATCGCAGGAACGGATGCTCATCATCGTCCACAAGGGCCGGGAGGAGGAGGTGAAACGGATTTTCGACAAGTGGGACCTGCCCTGGGCGGAGATCGGTTTCGTCACCGACACCGGCCGCATGGTGGTCAAGCATCACGGCCAAATTGTCGCGGACATTCCGGCGAAAAAAATCGCCGACGAATCGCCGGTCTATCAGCGCGAGGCCGGGGAACCGGAATATTTGAAGGAGACCCGCGCGCTCCGGCTGGACCAGATCCCCCAGACAACAGACGCCCAAACCGATCTGCTGAAATTGTTGTCCTGGCCGACCATCGCCTCGAAGAACTGGGTTTATCGGCAATACGACCACATGGTCCGCGACGGCTCGGTGGTGTGTCCGGGCAGCGACGCGGCGGTGCTGCGGATTAAAGCGGATTCGCTTCCCGATTTGGGGAGCGCACGCGAGGCGCGTGCGTTCCCCGAAAAATTCATCGCGCTGACGGTGGACGGCAACGGCGCCTATGTGTATCTCGATGCGTATGAGGGAGGGAAAATTGCCGTGGCGGAGGCGTGCCGAAACCTGGCCTGCTCCGGCGCCGTGCCGCTGGGGGTGACGGACAATTTGAACTTTGGCAACCCCTTCAATCCCGAGTTGTTCTGGCAGATCCGGGAAGCCGTGCGCGGCCTGGCAGACGCCTGCCGGGCTTTCCACGCCCCGGTCACCGGCGGCAATTGTTCGCTCTACAACCAAAGCCCGAACGGCCCGATTGACCCGACGCCCACGGTGGCGGCGGTGGGCCTCGTCGAAAAGCCGGAGCACGTGACGACGCAGTGGTTCAAGGACGAGGGCGACGCCATCATAGTGCTGGGCGACGCGGTGGACGAACAGGACCCGCTGCTCGGCCTGGGTGGCAGCGCGTATCTGCAGGTGATTCACGGCAAAAAGACCGGCACGCCGCCGCGCTGCGACCTGGAGCAGGCCGGAACATTGCACACCACGCTGCTCGGATTGATTCAAAGCGGCCTGATCAAAAGCGCGCACGATTGCAGTGAAGGCGGCCTGGCGGTTTGCCTGGCGGAAAGCTGCATCAGCCAGCTTGTCGCGCGCGAAACGCCAAGATTGATCGGCGCGACGGTGGATTTAACCAGGCTCCTCACCCCGCCCCACTCCCCATCGGATGCGGAGAGGGTGGCCGGCAGGCCGGATGAGTGGAACGTCCGCCTCGATGCCCTGTTGTTTGGCGAAACGCAATCGCGCGTCGTGGTCACCTGCGCGCCGCTGGACGCCGTGAAGGTGACGGAACGCGCCAAGTTAATGGGTGTCCCGGCCGCGCAAATCGGCCGGGTGGGCGGCGATCAGTTGACGATTAAAACCGTCGGCGGCGAATTCAGCGCGCCGGTGACCGAACTCCACGACGCCTGGTGGAACGCCATCGCCCGGGCCATGGCTTGAACTTCGTTTGAACGCGCGACGCGGTTTTCTTTCCAAATCTTGAAAATGTCCCCGCACTGTGGCAGACGGGCCGGATTGGTCGTTGGCAATCAGCCGCGGTTCTCATAACCTTGGAGAATCGTGGTTCATGCGCCAGTTTTTCACCATCGCCGCCAACGCCTTCATGGAATTGATCCGGCAGCCGGTTTTCCTGCTGCTGATGACCGGCTCGGTCCTGTTTGAACTGTTCCTGGCGGTCCCTTATTACTTCGCGTTCGGCGACGAGCCCAAGCTGGTGGAAAACTCGGCGCTGGCGGTGATGCTGCTATCCGGCCTGTTCGGCGCGGTGTTGAGCGCCTCCTCCTCCCTGGCGCGGGAGATCCGTTCCGGCACGGCGCTGGCCGTGTTGTCCAAGCCGGTCGGGCGCGCGCCGTTCTTCCTGGCCAAATATCTCGGCGTGGCCGCGGCGCTGACGGTGTTGAGCTACGTCAACCTGGTGGGCGTGCTGCTGACCAGCAAGATGGCCTTTGACGCCTACGGGAAGACCGACCTGGCGGCGTTGGGCATCTTCGCGGCCGGCGTCGTCCTGGCCTACGCGCTGGCGGGCTTCAGCAATTTCTTCCTGCGCCGGCCGTTTGTAAGCGACGCGGCCCTGGGGTTGGTGGTGTTGGCAACGCTGGCGGCGTTCCTCATCTTTCGGTTCACCACGCAGATGCAGAGCCTGGGCACGGTGGCGCACGTGGACTGGCGGCTGGTGCCGGCGGGCGTCCTGATTTTGTTCGCGCTCTGGATCCTGGCGGCGCTGGCCATCGCCTGTTCGACGCGGCTGGACACGATCCCGACGCTGGCGGTCTGTTCGGCGTTTTTCCTGCTGGGCTTGATGTCGGATTACATCTACTGGAAGGCGGGGGGCGGGACCGGTCACGCCGCATGGTGGGCCTCAACGCTTTACAGCGTCCTTCCAAACTGGCAGCTTTTCTGGCTCGCGGACGCCTTGGACATGGGCAAGAGCACGTTTCACTGGGTTTATGTCGCCAAGGCCTTTGCCTACGCGGCCGCCTACGCGGGGGCGGTGCTGGCCGTGGGCGCGGCGCTGTTTGAGGAACGGGAATTGAGTTAAACATGAACGTTGAAGCGTTGAAGCGCGGTGCGTTGAAGCGATCCAAACGCTTTAACGCTTCAACGCTTCAACGCTTCAACGAATAAGAATGGAACGCAACGTCCAAAAAAACGCCCTGGTGAATCTGGCGGCAGCGGCGGCGATTCTCGTCGCCGCGCTGGTGGTGACGACCTACGCCGGCTCGCTGGCGGCGCCGGGCGCGACGATTTTCCTGGGGCTCGGGGTGCTGGTGACCTTCGTGAGTTGGTTCCAAATGCGGCTCGAGGAAAACGAGCGGCTGGAAAAGCTGGAGGTGGAGGAACTGGCGCGCGCCCGGGGCGAAACCGCGCTGTTTGAATCGAAAGAGGCGGAGTTGTTCCCGGCGCAACGCGCGCGGGCGCAGTTCGAGAAATTTTTTGTGCCGGGCTTTTGCGTGCTGCTGTTGGCGCTGGAGGCGGGCGGCGCGTGGTGGCTCTGGCGGTGGACCGGCCGGGCGACCGGCGGCATCGTGGCCGCGCGCGCCCTGGCGTCGCTCTCCTTCTTCGCCATCTTCGCGCTGGTGCTGTTTTTGCTGGGACGCTTCTCGGTGACCGTCGCGCGGCTGGAGAACCACCGGCTGCTGCGGCCGGGCGCCAACTTTTTGCTGGCGGGCGCGTATGTCTGCTTCGTCACCGCCGGCGGCATCGTCGCCTTCGAGGCGGAGGCGCCGCGGGTGGATTTTTACATTGCGCGCGTGTTCTGCGCGCTGCTGGGATTGCTGGCGGCGGAGATGCTGATCACGCTGCTGTTGGAAATTTACCGCCCGCGCATCAAGGGCCAGGTCGCTCGCCCGACGTACGACAGCCGGCTGGTCGGCCTGCTGGCGCAACCGGAAAGCCTGGTCACCGCGGCGGCCCAGGCGCTGGATTATCAGTTCGGATTCAAGGTTTCGGAGACGTGGTTTTTTCAGTTGCTGCAGCGGAGCCTGCCGGTGCTGCTGCTGGCGCAACTGGCCGCCCTGCTACTCTCGACCTGCTTCGTGTTCGTGGAGCCCGGCCAGGAGGCCATCCTGGAACGTTTCGGCCGGCTGGACACCGCCCGGCCGGTGCTGGATCCGGGCGCGCATTTGAAATGGCCATGGCCGATTGAACAGGCCTATCCCTATCGCACCGCGCAAATCCAGACGTTCGACGTGGGCTTCACCCCGACTGCGCAAAGCGAGCGGGAAAAGACCATTCTGTGGAGCGTGGCCCACACCAAGGAAGTGAATTTCCTGGTGGGCAACGTGCCGCCGGCCACCATCACCAACCAACTGCCGTCGGCCGCCGGCGGGGGCCTGAAGATCGCGCCGCTGGGACTGATTGACGTAAGCATTCCGGTCCAATTCCAGATCACCAACGTGCTGGACTGGGCCTATAAAAACGCCGGGCAGACCAACCTGCTCCAGGAACTGGCCACGCGGGAAGTGGTGCGTTACCTGGCGGGCGCGGACCTGAACTCCGTCCTTTCGCACCAGCGCCTGGAGATGGCGCGGGTGCTGCGCCAGCGCATCCAGCGGGAGGCGGACGCGCGCCGCCTGGGCGTGAAAATCCTGTTTGTCGGCGTGCAGGACATTCATCCGCCGGTGAAGGTGGCCCCCGATTACGAGCAGGTGGTCAGCGCGGAGCAGGAGCGGATCGCCACGAACAACTTTGCGAAGGCCGACGCCATCCGCACCAACGCCCTGGCCGACGCCGCGGCCTTCACCACCGTGGCCGGCGCGGAGGCTGCGCGGCACCAGATCGAGGCCGCCGAGTTTGCGCGCGCGGATCTTTTCACCAACCAGATCGCCGCGTTTGACGCCGCGCCGTCGGTGTACCGGCAGCGCGCCTATTTCCGGATGTTCGCCGACGCGACGGCCAACGCGCGCAAGTACATCCTGCTGGCCACCAACACGCGGGACGTGGTGGTGTTCGATCTGGAGGACAAAATCCGCGAAGACCTGCTGAACCTGAATGTGACCAATTCGCCATGAAACGGAACGCTTTAATCCTGGTCACCGGCGCGGTGCTGGTGGTCATTTTCGCCCTGCTGCTCTTCACCTTCCAGGTGCGCCAGTCGGAGGTGGCCGTCGTCACCACCTTCGGCAAGATCACCGGCCCGGCCTACCCGCCCGGGCTGCATCTGAAATGGCCCTGGCCCATCCAGCAGGTGTACAAATTTGACGAGCGCATCCAGAACTTCGATGACAAGTTCAACGAGACCCTGACCAAAGACCAGATTGATTTCATCACCAGCGTCTATGTCGGCTGGCGGATTTCCGACCCGTCGAATTTTCTCAACAGCTTCAAAGACGGCTCGGTGGAGGCCGCCCAGACCCAGCTCGAAAGCATCCTGCGCAGCGTCAACCAGATCGTGGTGGGGAACCATCCCCTGGCCGATTTCGTCAACGCCGACCCGGCCCAGCTCCGGTTCGACCAGATCCAACACGAGATCGAGCAGAAGGCCCAGCAGGAGCTGAGCACCAACAGTTACGGCATTCAAATCGTCTTCCTGGGACTCAAGCAGTTCGGCCTGCCCGAGGGCGTGACGCAGGCGGTCTTTGACCGCATGAAGTCGGAGCGCCAGGTGCTGGTCAACGAAGCCCGGTACGAAGGCCAGAAGGAGGCGGAAATCATCAAGGCCAACGCCAACCGCCAGGCCGCGGACACGCTGGCCGACGCCAACGCGGCCGCCAAGCGCATCCAGGGCCAGGGCGAGGCCGAGGCGGCCAAGACCCTGCCGGTCTTCCAGGAAAATCCCGGGCTGGCCAATTTCCTGTTGCGCGTCAGCGCGCTGCAACAGTCGCTCAATCAAAAGTCCACCTTGATTTTCGACCAGCGCACACCGCCGTTTGATCTGTTCACCATGATCCCGACCAACTCGGCGGCGAAATGAGCATAGGAATGAAACATCGAACGTCGAACGCCGGACATCGAACGCCGAATG
>JAGWMQ010000121.1 GCA_028873125.1 Verrucomicrobiota bacterium
AAGCTGCCGAGCCGCCCGACCGGGCACCGCTGCTCGAAGGGGCACCAGAGCCTTTTTTCACGAGGCAGAGCCTCCGGCCAGGCCCTTGCAAGCCTGACGTCCAAACGCTCCTACACCTCGCCTGGTCGGAGGCTCTGCCTCGCTGGTATATATTATCCGTATGCAGTCTATGCAAATGACGCTATTCCAGGCTGGACGGCGTATATAGGTGGCGTTTCACAGTCCGATATTATTTACAACACGCGACCTTTGGATGCGGCAGAAGTCACACTCCAAGGAACAAATTCCAATGTGCTGACACCGATTGAAGGTAATTTTACAGTGGTTTTATTTGGCGCTTCATCTTCCGCGCCACAACAAAGCGCTGGAATTGGGCAAACCGGTCAAATTCCATCGGCGGCCCAATCTCTGATATTTTGGGGATATGCGGGTCTGGATAATGTCTCCTTTAACGCACAAGCCTTGTCTCTTCTTGTCCTCGGCAATACAGCAAATTATAATATCTATGGAGCCGATATTTCGGCGTTTGCCGGGCAAAGTGGAGAATTACTCTTTACCGCTCCGCCTGGCTATGAAGACATTATTGATAATATTCAGTTTTCTTCGTCGCCGATACCAGAACCGGGCATCATCAGTTTGTTTGCCTTTGGCGGTTCGCTGTTTGCCTTTCGCCGCAGACGCAAATCTTCGCGATGGCGCCTCCGAACGGCGGCTGAGTCCTGATTCGGAAAAACCGGATCAGTAAGGGGTCTACTTCGGTTCCGCTCCAACGCTTCAACGGCTGAGGCTACAAGGCCAGTCGCGGTCCGCGCGGCCAGAGGAAATTTTTGAGAGCAAACAGCTCCAGCGCGAAGGGAATGTAGCCGCCGTAACCGAGCAGCGGCATCTCGAAGACGTGCAGAAACTGGGCGCCCGGCGTGTGGTAAATCCATTGCGGCCACGACCAGTAGTTCCACATCTCCCAGAAAAATCCGCAAATCAGCGCGCCCAGCGCCAGCGAAACCACCGGCCGCCAGTCCCCCCGCCGCAGCCATTCCAAAAAATGCCGCCGTCCCAGCCAGCGGTTCAGCGGCTCGAATATCAGCGCCAGCGAAATCCAGACAAAGGGATAGAAGTATTTCGGCCAGAGCAGCGTCAGCGCCAGCATGACCAACCCCGTCAGAAACAGCCCGAGAAAGAACCGGCGCGTGTCCCGGACACATCCGCCCTCCGGAAGGGATTCGATCCAGTGGAACGACCGCACCCATTCCGCCGTCTCAAACACGGCCGGCATGACCGTGGAGAAGGACCAGGTGCAGAGGGCGTAGTATTGGAGGGGTGTGAATGTGCCAACGCCGAGATATTCCCAGTTGCCCGTCCTTTCGTTGATGATTTCAAACAGCCACCACGCCGGCGCGGACAGGACAAAAAGGAGAACAAACCCTTTTCGCGAGCGCGTCCAGAGCGAGGCTCCCGTGCGCCGGCAGACCAGCGCGTCCATGACCAGGATGTAGCCCAGCCACAGCGGAAAAAACAGATAAGCCGTTCGCTGGCCCGGCAGCGTCCAGTTGAGCGGCCAGCACACGGCCAGCAGGAACAATCCCACCCAGCCTTGCGGCGCCAGGCGCGGCAGACGTTGTGCGACATCCATATCCTTTTTAAATGAAGCCCAACAGGCCGCCGTCCGCAATGAAGAAAAGAAAAACGGGTGGTGGCGCGGCGTCATCCGACGTTACCGGGCGTCGTGCGCCCTCGAACCGGCCTGCGCCGGCGGCTTGACGGTCTGGTCCGAACCTGCATTTCCGTTTCCAATCTGCGTGGCCACCCATTCCAGCGCGCGTCTCAACTGCTTGTCCTTGGAGGATTGCAGTTCGTCCGCGGTCATGTCCCGTTCGGCGGACGGGACCAGGGGTGTGGCGTCGGGCGGCAAGGCCACGCTGATCTGCGGGGTGATGCCCTTGTGCCAGAACGAGTGACCGTCGGGCGTGAGCCATTCCTGGACCGCCAGCATGAGGGCCGAGGCGTCGGCCAGCGGAAACTCCTTCAGCACCGTGCCGGTGCCGAAGGTGGTGGCGCCGATTAATTCCGCCCGATGCGCGTCCCGCAGCGCCCCGGCGACGATTTCCGCGGCGCTGGCGGTGCCGCCATTGATCAAAACCGCCAGCGGCGGTTCTGGCGCCAGACCGCCCGCCCGCACCGGCATCGGGGTGGTCTTCCCGTTGGCGTCCCTGATGAGCAGCACATTTCCGCGGGTCAGAAATTGGCTGGCCACCGCCACCGCCTCCTCCAGCACGCCGCCCGGATTGTTGCGCAAATCGAGGATCAAGCCGCGCAATTGTTGCTGCTGAATCTCGCGCAAGGCCTGGCGCAGGTCCCGATCCACGCCGGTGTTGAAAGCGGCAATGCGGACGTCCGCGATCTTCGTCCCGGGCAGCCGCTGCCAGGTGACGTTGTGGAGTTGAATCATCGCCCGGACAAGGGTGACGTTGCGAACGTGATGGGTCTGCGGATCGAGGATGGCCAGCGTGACGGAAGTCCCGACCGGCCCGGAAATCCGCCCCACCACCCGGCTCAACGGCAACCCGGCGATGTCCCGGCCGTTCACGCTTAGGATGATCTCCCCGCTGCGCAGACCGGCGCGTTGCGCGGGCGAGTTGTCAATGGGAGCGACGATGACCACGTGTCCTTGCTTTAAATCAACCTGCACGCCAATCCCCTTGAGTCGTCCGCTCTCGGCCACGCTGAGTTGCTTGACCATTCCGGGGCTTAAAAAAGCGCTGTGCCCGGTGTCGCCCAGCGCGTCCACCATCCCGCTGATGGCGCCGTAGGTGAGGGTCCTTGGTTTGACCGCCGCGCGATCCACGTAGTATCGCTGGATGGTGTTCCACGACTCCGACATGAGCCGAAAGTCGGAGACGGCGTCGGACGGGACAAAAGTCATTGACGCCCATCGGTCGAAGGCTGCGCCTGCGCCCAACCCCACCGCCAGGCACAGCGCCATCAGAAAGCCCGGACGCGGCATTCGCACAAAAGATCCGGACGGGCGGCCATTATTGTGGTCGTTCATAGAAAAAAGCGGGTGCTCGGCCCGGCGGCGATGCCGATGGTCGGCGCGGGCATGGTGCTTCCTGCCGACCATGCCTTCCGCAGGTCACGAATCGTCACTGCCGCCGGCTCGGAACTCTCCAGCTCAAGGCACTTCAAAGTTGAGTTTGAGCACCGAGGTGTTCTTCGCTTCGTCCTGCACGTGCAGCAACAGACTGTGCGCGCCTTTGTCCAGGCCGTCCAGATCGATGGTGAATGTCTCGTTGGTCGAATCGAAAATCAAATCGTCCGGACGCAACGCCACCTCGTCCCGCCCGTCCAGCGAATACGCGCCGGAACTGATCACGCTGGCGACATCCGCCGCCTTCACGACGATGCGGGCGCGGCCTTTTTCCACCGTTTGCGTTTTGACGGTCAGCGCCGGCGGGACATTGTCAACCAGGAAGGCTTCGCTGACCGCCGAAGTGGTCCGGGCGGTGGCCGGCGTATTGGACGGCAGATCCGATGCGGTCACCTTGATGAAATAAAGCCCTTCGCGGAAGCCGGTGGTGTCGAACGAATAGAAGCTGTCCGGCGTTTTGTCCACAAGCGTGGTCCATTGCTGGTCCGCTTCGCCGCGGATGGCGACGGAATAGACCAGTTTGTCCCCGTTGGGATCATTGGCATCCCAGACCACGGTGCAATAGCCAGGGCTTTTGGTCATTCTGAGGGGCGGACGCGACATCATTGCCGCCAGGACCGCGGCGGCCGGATTGGCAGCGGCGGAGCTGACCGGGTCGCCGCCCCCGCCGTCGAGCAGTTGATTGAGGTTGACCGCGGGAGTTTCCAGTTGCGGCACCGGCATTTTGGAGAGGCCAAAACCTTCATTGTGAACCCTCACCCGCGAGAAGACCGGCGCGGCGTTGAGGTTCTGGTAGTAAAACTCCACGCGCCGCAACCGCGCCGTGGTGCGCGGCGAATCAGTCCGGCGCCGGAACTCGACGCGATATTGCAGATACCGCGCGTTGGGACTGGGGATGGCGATCTCGGCGCTCAACGGTGCCGCTTTCGACCAGTCGCTCCAGGTCTTTTCGGGCTTGTCCGTGTTGCCCGAGCGGGTGGAGAATTCCATCTCGGTGCCGGCGGGCGCGTCGCCGTCGGGATGCAGCCTGCCCCATTGGCTCTTTTGCTTGGCGTCAAAGGCCTTGGACGTGTAGGTGCCGCGCTGCGCCAGCGCAAAATCGAGCCGGTAAACTTTCGCCGGATGGCTCGTCGCGGCAAAATATGTCCTGGATTGGCCGCCATCCGGCAGCAAGGCGGCCACCTGCGCGCCGTCGCCGGTGGTTTGCAGCAGCTTCCAGTGGTTCGCGTCGGCAATGGAATAAATCCGGCCCTTGTCCCCCGTGCCGGCCAGCAGGCTGCCGTCCCCCAACAAAATCATGGAGTAGATCGCCTCGCCCGCGGGCGCGCTCCACAGGCGTT
This sequence comes from Verrucomicrobiota bacterium, assembly GCA_028873125.1. Classification (GTDB taxonomy): domain Bacteria; phylum Verrucomicrobiota; class Verrucomicrobiia; order Limisphaerales; family UBA11358; genus UBA11358. Next base: position 4,486 of record JAGWMQ010000121.1, read on the forward strand.
CGTAGAACCCGCTGGGGTCAATCCGGTAAATCGCGCCCGGCGGCGAACCGCCCGCGCGCGGAGTTCCGCTGGAAGACGGAGTCGGGAGAAACGATGCGGCGCCAGCGGGCGCAGCCGCCAGATCGCCGCCTTTGGCGGCGACCGCCGGCGATGGGGACTTGGAAGACGGGCCGGCATTGGAAGCCGCGTCACTCGGAGCGCCCCCAGCCGGCGGCGAAATCGAAATGGTGATCGGCCCGGGGCTGGAAGGCAACCCTTGCGCGGGGCTTCCCGCAAACGTGGAGGCAAAAATCACGCCGTTGGAGGCGACGGCGATCTGGTTGATCTCGGCGGCGCCGGAATTGAAAATCACAAAGCCGTGGTTGGCCTTGTCAATCCGGTAGAGATAACCGTGCGGACTGGTGCCGGCCAGAAGGTTCCCGGCCTTGTCCCAAGCCAGCGCGGTGATGTTCTTCTCGTCGGTGGCAAAGTAGGTTTCGGCCTTGGCTGGAGTGGAACCACCGGGTGGCAACCGCAAAATTTTGCCGTGGTCGCCGGTGGCCAGATAAAGCGCGCCGTCCTTGCCGAACGTCATCGCCCAGACGTAGGTCTCGCCCGGACTGCAATAAACTTCGGCCTGGCCGCCGGGCTTGAGCCGGTACACCCGTCCGTTGGGCGACGTGGCCGCATACAGCCGGTTTTTGCCGTCAATCGCCAGCGCGTGGACCATCACCTCGTTGGGCGCGAAGAAGGTGGATAATCTTCCTTCGGGCGTGAGCCGATAAACCTTGCCCTGGTTGCCCGTGCCAAAAAACACGTTGCCTTTCGCATCCCGGACGGCAGCCCAGATGATGGGATCGGTGGCGCTGGCGAGGTTCGTCAGGGCCGGCGCCAGTTCCATTCGGCCGTCATTGCCGAGGGAGACGTTGGTGAATTCGCCCGCGCTGAACTCGGCGAAAGTGTCGTGCGTCACCTTTTCGGTGACCACGGCGCGCACGGTGGAAATTCCCCCCAGCGCGAACAGCGCCGCGCCCAGGCACACGTTGATGCGTTTCATTTGATCCTCACGGGTAATGTCATTTGTCCGCTGAAGGTTCCGGCGACTGGCAAGTTCGTCTCCCAGAGCGTGATGCGGCTCAGCGTCGCCGTCTGCAAGCTGGCGTTCGGCGACTGAAACTGGGCCATGACCGACGGCGGCAGGTCGGGAAGGTTCCTTCCCGCCACGGCCACGCCCGGAGCGGTCTCCAACAATTTGACGCAAATGTCCTGATGCGAACGGGAGTGGCGGAGGCGGTCGAGCACCTGACCGAGTGTTTGCGGCGGCACCGTCGGCGGCTCGTCCATCCGCTGCGCCGCGTCCGCGTCGCCGACGAACACCCGGACTTCCGGGGCGCGCAAGTCCGCCGGAACGGGGATCGCCACCGGAATCATCGTCGGCTCGCCGTGGTAATGGCGCAGGCCGATGACCGCGCGCAGGGTTGCCCCCGGCCGGGCCTCGTTGCGGTCCAGATTCAGCGAGTCCAGCCAGCTCTCGTTCCGCCCCTCCACCAGCCGGGCATGGAACGTCAGCGACTTGACTTTCGGAAACCGGCAGGGATTGTTCAGGAGTGCGCCGTACATTCGAAGCTCGCGCATGGCCAGATCAACCCCCCCGGCCTCGCCGCTGGCGGCGTCCAAGAGTTTGACCGGCTGGTAACCGGGTATTTCCACGGTCGTCTCCATGTAAATGGTCTGCTCCTGTTCCGCTTCCATCGTGGCCTCGAGCGCCTCCTCCAATGAAATCGAGGAGATGACCGGCGAGAGCATCTGGTTTTGGAACAGTTCGCCCTGGAAGGTGCGCGTCCGGCCGCCCGGCGCGTCCACCCACGCCTCGAAATGCGTCATGTCCGGGATGCGGCCGATTTCCCCGGCGACGGCCGTGAGCCGGTCCTGGTAAATGGTCCCGATGACCGGGCCTGTGTTGGACAGTTTGAAGGACCGCTGGACAGACTGGACCACGGTGAGAATTTGGGCCGAGGCCATCGGCATTTCCGACGGCCCGCTTTGCAGAAAGGGATGGCCGAAGGCCAGGATGCGGTTGCCGCTCCGCCAGGTGACCGTGCCCGTGCCGGCAAAATCGAAATCGCCGCTCATCAGCACGCCCGCCAGCGGCGAGCCGGGTTCCAGGTCGTTGTTCACCTCGCGGGCCGGCCCGGAGGGCGCCTGCATCACGTCGAGACCCAGCGCGGCCAGCCGCGAGGAAAACCGGCGGAGCACCCGTTCCGAGACGCCGGAAACGAAGAGCGGCGTGGGCAGCGGCTGCATGGCCGATTGCAGGGCGGCGGGCGAGGGCGCGTTGGCGGCGCCGCTTGCGGGGGCGACCAGCCATTGCGGTGGCGCGCTGGCTCCAGTTTGCGCCAGTCCCTGCGGCGGAGGCGCCACCAAGCCCGGCGGATAATTCGTCTCCACCTCCAGCATCTGCCCGATGGGCGTGACGCCGATGAGAGCCTGATCCTTGGGCCAGAGAAAGCCGTAGGCGTAGGCGCCGATCAGCCGGCCGTTGATGAAGACCGGACTGCCGCTCATGCCCGCCACCGGGCCGGTCAGTTTGTTGGTGGCGTCGAGCGCCCTGCAGATGATCACCGGCCGCTGCGGGCCGATGAAGTTCTGGGCGATGCCAACCACCTGCAAGGGGAAACGGTCTATCCGCGTGCCGGAAACGACCGAGCGCCACTCGCCGGTCATGCCCGGTTTGACGTCCGACAACGGCATGACGGGGATTTCGTCCTCGGCGCGGACGGCGCTTGAGGGGAGCAGAAAGAAAAAGGCGGCGACGGCAAAAAAACTCGAAATGAGCGATTTCATAGTCATCACGGCCTTCCGTTTCATCACGACGCACCGAAAGTTGCTGGGATGCTGATTTCGTTCACCCCATGACGCAAGGAGAAAAGAGGGCGGGTTTTTGAACGGATGGAGGGGGCCGCGTCAAAAGCGCAAGCCGGCGAAAACAACCCGCGCGTAATGGCGCGCTGCTCCCGCCAATTATCTGGCCCGCGACTTCATGAAGCGTCGGCAACGTCAGACGGCGACCGCCTCAAAGAGCAGACCTCGGAAAGCGGGCCAAGGAACCCCGTGCCGCGTCCGATTATGGCACAGACTGGCTCCAGCCGAACTCACGAGCACGGTTACTGACTGGGATTCGCCCCTCCGGCGAAGGATGGCGGGGCGTCGGAAAGGTTGCTGCCCCAGTTGACATTTGGAGTGGCGCCCAGCGTGTAAGTCAGCGATCCGCCGCGCGCAATTTCTGGATAGCGTATCCACGGCTTGTTCCAGGTCTGGCCATCCACGGTCAGGTTTTGGACGTAGGGCGCGTCGGCGCCTGCCCCGTTGCCGAGGATTGTGACCTCGCCGTTCGGCAGGTGGATGACGGCCTTGGAAAACAAGGGGCTGCCCAAGACCAGAAAATCGGAGCCCGGCAACTCGGGATACATGCCGAGCGCGGCAAAGACATACCACGACGACATTTCGCCCAAATCATCGTTCCCGGGGTAGCCGTGGGGCCCGGCGGAAAAGAGCTCGGTCAGCGCCTGGCGCACCACCTTTTGCGTTTTGTAAGGTTGCCCCCAAAAGTCGTATTCCCAGGGCGTTTCGAGACAAGGTTCGTTGCCCAGGTAGGCATACTCGGAATTGGCGCCGGCGTTGAGCCGGGTGAAAAAAACATCCAGCCGCTTGGCGGCCGCCTCCGGACCGCCCATTTTCTCCGCCAGGCCCTTGAGGTTGAAGGGCACCATCCAGAGATACTGGGCGGCCGTCCCCTCCACGTATGCCTGGTCGCCATCATAAGCTCCGACATTGTTTTTGAAGCCCGGGGCCCAGGAACCGTCCCGCCGGCGCATTTGAATGTAGCCGGTTTCCGGATTGAAAAGATTCTCCCAGTTTTGCGCGTGCCGCAAAAGCAGGGCGCTGTCGGCGTCATCGCCCAGCCCCCGGGCGAATTGTGACAACGCAAAGTCGGCGGAGTCATATTCCAGGGTCATGGATACATTGCCGTAGCCGCCCTGTTGATGCTCTGGCACATACCCCAGTTTCAGATAATCGGCCAGCGCGTCGCGTTCGTGCGTCCGCGTGCGCGGCGCCCAGACCGACGGATCGGTGGCGGCCCGGACCAGACCCGCCAAGGTGGCCTTGGTGTCAAAGTTGGTGGCGCCGAAGGCGTAAAAGTCGGCGATGATCGGCGCGGCGGGGTCGCCCATCATGACCCCGCTATCCTCGTTCGGCACGCCCCATCGCGGGAAGGCGCCGCCCTGCTGATAATCCACCAGCAGGGCCTGCGCCATGTCGCTGGCGGCCCGGGGATCGAGCATGGCCAGCAACTGGCTTTCGCTGCGGTAAATGTCCCAGCCCGAATAATTGGCGTATTGCACGCGGTGATCCTCGGTGCGATGGACCTGGCCGTCATAGCCCATGTAGTCGCCGTTGACATCCGAACAAATGGTGGGTCCGAGGAAAACGCGGTAGAGCATGGAATAAAATGTGTCCAACTCCGGTGGGGTGCCGCCGCTGACTTGGATCCGGTTCAGATACAAATTCCAAGTGCGGCCGGCCGCCGCCGCCGCCCGGTCAAAATCCGCGGATGAAAATGCGGACAACGGACTTTCGGTGTCCAGATTGGCCCGGGCATTGGCGACGCTGACGTAGGAAATCGCCGTTTTGGCCAGGACCGTCCGGTCCGCGGGCAGTTGGAAATTCACATACGCGCCCGCGGCGTGTCCTTCGCCATTGGTGCCGCCGTTGTCCAAGGCGGCGTCGTTCCAGGTGCCATAACCGGCAAAGGGCTGATTGAAGACCGCGCAAAAGTAAATCGTCCCCTCGTCCGGCCCGCCGCAGAAATGACCGCTGACGGTCCAGCCGGTGATTTCGCGCTGGGCGGGGTGGATTTGGATGGCGCACTGCTTGGTGCCGTTGACCGCGCTGGCGGCGTTGACGACCATCGTTGCCGTGTCGCCGGCCGGGTAGGTGAACCGGCCAAAACCGCTCCGCTCCGTCGCCGTCAATTGCACCTTGATGCCGTCGCCCAGCGTCACGGCATAATAACCGGGTTTGGCCGCCTCTTGGTCATGGGAGAACGGGGTGGCGAAGGCCGTGCGGCGGGTGTTGGGCGAGGCGGTCACCGGACCCGGAACCGGCATGAACGCGAAATTCTCGCCGTAATTGCATCCGGCGCCGCTGAGGTGGTCCAGACTGAAACCGATGATGCGCGAATCCTCATAGGCGTAGCCGCCGCAGTGCCGCCCCGTTCCGGTGTCCGGACTCCATTGGACCATGCCGAAGGGAGCCGCCACGCCGGGAAACAGGTCGCCATCCGCGGCGGTGCCGCACAAGGGCTTGGCGTATTGCAGCAGGTCCTGGACCGCATACGCCGGCGCCGGCGGCGTCCGCCCGACCGCAGTCCCGCCGGGTTCGGCATGGGGCCGATTTGTGCACGAGGTGATGCCGCAGGCGAGCAGGGCGGCCAGGCACAACGTTGCGGACCTTGGCTTGACGGCCTTCGTCTGGGTGGCTTGAAGACGTTTGAAACCGCACGCGACAGTAAAGATGAATTTGGCACTCATAACATTTTACAATACGATGTCACAGTTTCCGTTCTTGTCACGCCCGAATTTTCTCTGCCAAACCGGATTTTTGTAAGGCCGCAGTGATTTTGTCCGGTTTTGCAGAGTTCCAAGTTCCAAGATTTGTGGAAACACCCCTTACGCACCCTTTTTGGCGGGTGTGAAAACCGTTTTTCAGCCCCGGTTTAGCCCGGGAAAATCAAGGCTTAATGAACCGCTAAAGCCGCATGGTTTTGGCGGCGATCCGGCAACCCCAAGGCCGCGGCAGTATCGCCACGCAGTCGCGTTGGCGTCCCCATCTCCACTTCCGGCTCCGGTTTCGGCTCGACGGGTGTCACCAAGGAGGGTGTCGGCTTACGAACGGTCCTACGGCCAAGCGCACGGGCTGCGGCCATGCCTTCAACGAAAGCTCGGTCTGACGGCAAAAGAAATTCATAAATCGCGCGATGCACCTGATCCACGGTTGCGCCGCCCAAATCATCCGTGCCGAGCATGGCGCGGACTTCGCGGGCCACGTCGCCGACGGCCGAAAGATCGCGTTTGCACAACAGGCGTAGCCGACAATTTCTTGAATGGCGGCGTCCGGTGCGTTTTTGAAAACGCTCCGGGCGATGGCCCTGATGTCCTCCTCCGTGTTCTGGGGCGGCAGCTTCACCCAGCGGGCCACGCGCCGGCGGAACTGGCGATAGTTCCACTCCACCTGGTCAGCCGCGCGCGTCATGCATACGATGAACCGGGGTGTTGTTACCAACGCGGAACCAAGACCGCGATTCACAATGGACGTGTCCAGCCAATCTATCAGTTCCGGCCGCGAATACATGCGCCGGCTTTGGTTGAACAAAAAATGAGCCTCATCGAGCAGCAGGAGCAGCTTTGATTGCTTGAGGACGTCTTCGATCCGCAGTTGCATCTCGGTAGCCTTTCGCGTGTAGCTGGACGCGATGCCGAGGGCCTTGGCGATTTCGCGGAAAGCCGTGGTTTTGCTGGTGATGCCCTTGAGGCTGACAAAACGGGCTGTGCCAAGATGCAATTCGCACCAGGCTTTTACCGCCTCGGTCTTTCCCCGCCCTTCCAGTCCGTCCACCAGAACCATGCTGCGAGTGGCCAGCGCGTAATCGAGTGTTTCCCAGATTTTTCTGCCAATGGCCGTCAATTCAAAATCCTCTCGATCTGCATATCCCCTTTACTCTAGCTGTTGATTGGGCTACGCTTTTGGGATGAGCCGGAGCCGTGAGGTT
>JAGWMQ010000122.1 GCA_028873125.1 Verrucomicrobiota bacterium
CACCAGATGAACTGGTCGCAGCCAGAACAGCCGCCGCCACGAATCTATCAGGATCAGCTCGCCGATGTGTGGCCGACCTGAATGGTGCCCATACCGCTTTTCCGCAGGAAAATGATTTTCCACCGCCAAATCTGCGAAAGTCGGGTTAGCGGTCAAAATTCATTCCTTGAATGGTTCGAGCCAGTCGGCTCGGCCTGCCGTAAGGTGGGCTGTTTGTTCCTCCAACGTCTTTTTCCGGCTCATCCATTTGGCCTTCTCCGCCGTGAAGGTCTCGCGGTCAATCAACTCGTCCAGAAACGAATCGAGGAGCCATTGCAGCCGGGCGTTAATCTTGTCAATCTCCGCGCGCTTCTGCGCTGCCAGTTGCAACACGGATTGGGCGGCCTGCTTTTTTTCTTCATTAACCCGTGTCAGTATTGCGTCTGTCCAATCCGTCCGCAACGCAAAGGGCTTCAACAAGGCCGTGATTTCGTGATTCAAGGCCTCCTCGCGGATGTCGCAAATCGTCCAGCCCGGTAAATTGTGGCCACGCATCTTCACCAACTGCCATCGGCCGAAGGTGTGAACGCTGGGCCGGTCGCAAATTTTCGGCAAATCCCATCCGCTGAAGTTGCTTTGTGGACAAGGGTTTGTTCCACGTGGCGCGGGCGCAGGCGAAGTTTTCCATTCTTAAAACGGCCTGGCACCGGCCGGTTGGCATGTTTCCTGATGAGGCAGGCGCTCAATGGCTAATTGGTTCCTCCGATGTGCCAGGCTGGCTTGGGCTGCTGCCACCCTCCGGGGACGGCGGCAGCTTGGGCCTCAAACGCTGACGTGGTCAACAAACAATCAAATTGAAAATGAAAAAACTGAGTGTGAAAAACGAAACGCAATTTAACAAATGGACCCTGGGTCTGGCGGCGGTCGGGGCGGTCAGTCTCGCCTCGGCGGTTCAGGCTCAGCAAACGCCCACGATGAGCCAGGTGCAAACCGCGCTTTCCAGCACCACCCTCAGCGGCTACGTGGACACCGCCGCGATTTGGAGGCCGGGAACGGACACCGGATCGGGAGGCGTCAATACTCCCATTTATTCTTCGGCGGGCGGGACCTCATTAAACGATGGCTTTCGGCTAAATTCGGTTGACTTGGCGCTGGACAAGCCACTGGATGAAAGCCAATGGGCGGCCGGGTATCATGTGGAATTCATGCTCGGCCCGGATGCCGTGCCCGCAGTCGGCGGCCCCGGTCCGGGTATTCGTCAGGCTTATCTGGCGCTGCGCACGCCAATTGGCAACGGCATCACCTGGAAGGTTGGCGTTTGGGACACCATCATCGGCTATGAATCCAGCAGCGATCCGCTCAATCCGAACTTTACCCGCTCCTACGGCTATGGCATTGAGCCGACGACGCATACCGGCATTTTGGGCACTTACCAAGTCAATGATGAAGTCTCCCTGTCGGCCGGGGTAGCGGATGATTCAAACATCAGCGGCGGGGTGGGAGTGAATGCGCTGCACTCCGAATCCCAAAAGGCCTACATGGGTTCCATCGCGTTGACGGCGCCGGGCAGCCTGGGCTTTATGAAAGGCGCGACGTTGACGCTGGGGGCAATTGACACCGCCGGCCATGTTTCCACCGCGCCCGGCTCCACCAGTTTTTATGCTGGCCTGACGATGCCGACACCCATCTCCGCGCTGAAGGTCGGTGCGGCGTTTGATTACCTTGACCTGCATGACGGCACCGGCGTTGGCACGGCCAATCCAAGCAACAACAGTGCCTGGGTTGCCGGGCTCTATTCCAGTTATCAAGCCACCGACAAATTGAGCCTCAATCTTCGCGGAGAATATCTCGCCGACGACGGCGCCGGACTTTACGGCAGCGCCGCCGAAGAGGTTACCGCCACCGCCCAATACAATCTTTGGGCGAACGTGATCAGCCGCCTGGAATTCCGCTGGGATCACGCGGAGACTGGAGCGTTCGGGACCAGTGGAACCCGGAAGAACGACTTCCTGCTGGCGCTGAACCTTATCTATCAATTCTGATTGGAGTGGGGACGGCAGCCCCTTCCGGCAACGCAAACCGGAAGGGGCTTCTTATTTCGGATTAGGGCTATGCACATGACTCAACCAACCACAACACCTTGGCAAGTTACGTCAAGCCAAACCACAATGGGTTGGGTCCGATTGAGCCAGGTTGAGTCATGTGCATAGGCACATTTCGGATTCACAATCTCGCTTGCCGTCTTGGATGCGGCGGCCATGACGCCGCTTTTGAATTTGGCAAGGCGTCCCTCTCTTGGCGGAACCCTCTCCGTTTAAAAGCGGCGTCGCGCTCCGCTTGCCGCCGCACTCCACGACGCCGGCGCGTTTTCCACGCCACAAGGCTTCATGTCGCACCGACTCGCGGACGTGTCGGCGTATTAAAAATGCATCGGCGCCTTCTGCCGCCACACGTTCAACGAAGCCCGATTCACGTTGAACCTGGTCCTTCCTTCCAATCGGAATCAGTGGTGGCAGCCACAACCTTGGCCGCAGGCGCCCTCCTCCAAATCCGTCGCCGTGGGGACGCGCCCCAATTCGAGCGTCTTGGAGACGTGTTTCTGGATGGAATGCTGGATTTTGTGAAGCTCCTCACGCGCCTCCAGAAAATCGCGCGCGATCGGATTGTTCAGCAGCGCCTCGCGATGCTTCTCAAAATCGGCGATCTCCCCGCCGTCAAGCGGCTGGCCTTGCGACTGTTTTTCCTGGAGCGCCTCGGCCTTCCGGGTCACGGCCTCGTATTGGCCGCGGGCGCCGGCGTCCGCCAGGAACGCGTCAATGCGCCGGCGATTGGCCGACAATTCGAGGTGCTCGACGATCGCCCGGCAAAGGTCCTGGGTCTTCGTGGTGATGACATTTTCTTCAAGTTCAACTGGCATAACATTTGTTGTTTCAGATTTTTAAAATAGCCGATGCCCGGCGAATCTTCAACTTTCATTCTTCAGTAGGGCAGCCCGAATCCAAGCGGGAGCAGCGGCGTGCCTGTCACGTGGTTGGCGGCCAGTTGCTCGTTGTTGCGCGGCCATTCGCACGGCAGCTTGCCCGTCGGCGCGTAGTCGCCAAACAACACGTCCGCCACCCCCTGGCCTTCGGTGCCCGGCAGCCACGCCGCCAGGATGGCGTCGCTGGCGTCCAGAGCCGGGCCGAGGACAAGCGGCCGGCCCGAGAGCAGGATCGTCACGACCGGCGCGCCGGACGCCCTGGCCCTTTCCACCAGCGCGACGTCCTGGGGCGCCAGGTCCAGATTTGTCCGGTCGCCGCGGAACTCGGCGTAGGGTGTTTCGCCCACCACGACCACCACGGCGTCGGGCCTGCCGAGGTCGGCACCGTCGGGAGAATAAGTGATCCGCGTTCTCGGCGACACGGTCTGGCGGATGGCTTGGAGGATGGTCGTGCCAAAGGTCAATTGTCCCGAACCCTGCCAGGAAATGGTCCAGCCGCCGCACTGCATCGCCAGATCGTTTGCGCCGCGGCCGACCACGGCCAGGCGCTTGATTTTTTTCGACAAGGGCAGCGCCTGACGGGCGTTTTTGAGCAGCACCAACGAGGCCCGGACACATTCGCGGGCCACCTGGCGGTGTTCGGGCGAACCGATGGCCGCCATCAACGCCGGGTCGTTGGCGTAGGGACGCTCGAAAAGTCCCATCCGGAATTTGATCCGCAGGATGCGCGACACCGCGTCGTCAATCCGCGCCAGGGACACCTTCCTTTCGTCCACCAGTCGCTTGAGGTCTTGGATGAACTCGACGTAGTTGTCGGCATGGCCGGGGCCGTAAGGAATCATGATCATGTCCAGGCCGGCGTTGACGGCCGTTTCCACATCCGCCTTGTAATCCGGCGAAAGCTGGTCAATCGCCGCCCAGTCGGACACCAGGAAGCCCTTGAAACCCAGTTCGCCTTTCAGCACGTCGGTCAGCAGATACTTGTTGCCCGACATCTTCCGGCCGTTCCAACTGCTGAAGGAGACCATGATGGAACCGACGCCGGCGTTGACGGCGGCGCGATAGGGCGGCAGGTAGAGTTTTCGGAGCGTGGTTTCGCTGCAGACCGTGTCGCCCTGATCCACGCCACCTTGCGTGCCGCCGTCCCCGAGAAAATGTTTGGCGCAGGCCAGAACGGAATCGGCGTTGGTGGAAAGGGTGTAGCCCTGAAATCCCTTGACCGCCATGGTGGCCATTTCCGCGACCCAGTCGGGCGACTGGCCGAAACTTTCGTAGGTGCGCCCCCAGCGTTCATCCTGGGCCACAGCGACGCACGGCGCAAACGCCCAACGGATGCCCGCGCCCGCCATTTCCTCGGCCGTCACGTGCTCGGCTTGCAGGACGAGTGCGGGATTGTGCGTGGCGCCCAGGCCGATGTTGTGTGGAAAAATCACCGCGCCGATCACGTCGTTGGCGCCGTGTACCGCGTCAAAGCCGTAGAGCAGGGGGATTTTCAGCCGCGTTTTCAGCGCCCGCGACTGCAGCCCGTCCACGGTCTTGAGCCAGCCTTGGGGCGAGTTGACGGGGGGTTTCGAGTCGCCGCCGCTCAACACCGAGCCGAGGCCGTAGGTCTGAACGTCGGCGGGGCTTTGCAGGGCGAGCAGGTCCGCCTGCGCCATCTGGCCGATTTTTTCATCGAGTGTCATCCGCCCCAGCAAGTCCCGCGCGCGCTCCGCGACGGGCAAGGCCGGATTGAGGTAAGGCAAAGTTCTTTCGGCGGCCCGCCCGGGCTGGAAGGCCAGGAACAGGGTCATCACCGCAAAAGAACAGGTCGCAAACCGGAGGCGGGGCTTAGGAGATTTCATGAGCGTGAATGCCGTGAGATTAAACAAATCGAGGTCGCGCGCAAAACAATTTCCGCCCGTGCGTCCTGCAGACGAGGCGACGGGCAGAACGCCTTCCTTTCAGGAAAAACCCGCCATGAACTGGAGCCAGTTGTCAGATTCGAACTGACGACCGACGGTTTACAAAACCATTTAGATTGAAAAACGTCTGAATTCCCGTATGAATCTACAATCACGACTTCACACATGGGCCGCGCTTCGTGCCGGAAATGTCAAGCCCAGGACGCGGGAATATCATCGGGAAATCATCGAGTTCATCGGCCGGGCCTGGCCAGAAAAATTCGCATCGCCGGCGGACGCCATCACCGAATCCGACCTGGCTCTATTCATCGCCCGGATCAGCCGGCTGTCAGCGACGCGGTTCAATGCCATCGTGACGATGCTGCGCGCGGCGCTGCCGGCGGCGGTCAGGCTTCGCCGGCGGCGTGTCCAGGTGAAAGAACGTCCGATCCTGAGTCAACTGGAGTTTTCGCGGCTTCTGGGTGAACTGGAAGGCCGTCCGAGGAGTCATTCCAACCTGGTGATCCGGTTCCTGGCCCATACCGGGTTGCGGATTTCAGAAGCCAGGCAGTTGCGGTGGGAAAATGTGAACATGGATAAAAAGTATTTTTTCGTCCCGGGCCAAGTGAGCAAGAGCGGCCGTCCGCGCGCCATTCCGTTCGTTAACGGCGTCAGCGTCGTTCTGGAGGGCTTGCGCGAGGCCTCCGCAGGCAGGGAGACAATTCTGCCCCAGGCAGAGGCCCAGACATCGCTACGGCGGGCCTGCGAGCGTGCAGGACTGCCGCGGCTATCGCACCACAGTTTCCGGCATCACTTCGCCACGCGTTGCATCGAAGCTGGCGTGGATGTGCCCACCGTGGCGCGTTGGCTCGGGCACCAGGATGGCGGCGCGCTTCTATCGCGTGTCTATTTCCATCTTCTGGACGAGCACAGCCGTCAGATGGCGGAAAAGGTAGAGATTTAGCCAAAATGCCGACATTTTTGGGAATTGGCTCCCTTTTGACGCTCTAATCGCCTCTGTGGCGCGTTTTGTTTCGAGCTCCGCAGTGATGAACCCTCGGAAAAAGGTAGCAAACTCGCCAGGCTTAAGAGCGGCGCGCGGCGATGGTCCGCAAATTTTCGTGTCCCGGCAAAAAGCCGGTCAACGTCGGCGGATAAACCGGCCAGTGCGCTTGGAGCGCGCGGGCCGGCGGTGATGACGGTGATGTCTCATATTCAAAAATCCCAAATCGGCTTTTTTGGTCCTGTGCCGGGTTTGGCCGGCGTCTTGGCCCACAGAAGCCAGATGATAATGCCGATGGGAATCAACCAGATCAGCCAGGGATTTCTCATTTGGTCAAATCGGTGAGGCCCAGGAACGGCCGATAAAAGACGGATTGCGGATTATCTTTGCGGTCCGGATGAAGCCAGGCGTTCCATTCTTTCAGTCCAAAAACGATATACTTGACGAATAGGAGAATGCCGACCCCCAGCAGAAAGAATGCCCAGTCTCTTGAAGTCATAGCAAAACGTGCCGGACGTGCCGCGGCCAGCAAATTGTGTGGCCTCCGTGCGGACCGGATTTCTTGACCACGGCGCAAGTAAAAAGTTTGCCGCGGCGTTTCAAAGTGCGGTATCGGCGGAGGCCGCGGCGCCGGGCCTGGCATTCGAGTTTGGCGGGCATCAGTGCGGCAAATCGGAATCCGGCACGTAATCGAAGTAGCCCTTGCTTTGCACTTTGGCGCGCAAGGCCTCCCAATCGGCCGGCGTGGGGTTTGATTTGGAAAAGATCGCCTGGAAATCGGCCGCCGCGGCGGGAGCGATTTTGACGGCTTCTTCAACGAGCGAAACAACAAGTGTCAGTAGGGTCGGGGTCATGGTGCATTGGTGTTGAGTTTGACGCCGAAGGAGGCGATGAGACTTTCAAGATCAATCAAATCCTGGCTGGAATGGGAGACGGCATTCTGGAATCCAGCCAGTGCGGTGGAATTGGTGCCGCTTGTGGCCGCATAAGCGGCGCCGGCGTCGAGCGCCACGCTCATGGCCGATTGATAACGCTCGAAATCCGATTTGACGCGCTTTTCGGCGTTCGTGCCGGGATGATTGGCCGCGACGTAGGCGTCCCAGAGTTTCATGGCTGCGTCGACGCTGACCACAGAGGAGCCGGCGGCACGGTATATGGTCTGCTGCGGTGTGCTGGCGCAGCCGGCCGAAAGGAAACCGGCTGCAAACGCCGCGAGCAAGACTTGGAGAATGCCGCCGGCCTTGCCGCCTGACGTTGGAGAAGGCGGCGAGGAAATCGAATGCCAATGGTGCGTGATAAAGAAAACAAAGAGGGCCGCAATTGCGCCGCCGATACTGTTGGATTCATTGCCGGTGATCAGGCCGCGCCCGACGAGTATGCCGAGGCCGGATTGGAGAATGGTCGAGACGATGTTTTTAATCTGTGCTGGATTCATTGTGTTTTTTTGGTTTGAGATCAGGCATAAGGAAATCCATCTTCGTTTCGATCCTGACCAGTCGTTCACGCAGATCGGTCATGGTGCGCATGATGCGGCCCAGGACCGGGATCAGGCCCACGACGACTGGCATCAGGATGAACTCGATAATTTCGTCGACTTTCATGCGCCAAAAAATTTGCCAACGGAGGAATTGCTGACCTGCGCCTGGATCTGGCTGGCGGCGATTTTGAGGACAATCAGTCCGGCAATCGTCACGCCCAGGACGATGATCAAGAGCAAGCTGAGTGCTTCGTGCCATTTCATGGTTCATTGTCCGGACAGACCCGATCCGACGCGGCCCAGGATTTGTGAGACCAGATTGTTGACGCCGGCGACGACGGGAATGCCCGGTTGCGCGCCGGCGCCGGCGGCTTGAATTTTGGCCGCGGCGACCGCGGACTGTTCGCGGTCGTAAAACCAGAACATCAGCAAGCCGGCCAGGGCCAGAATGCCAATGACAAAAAACCAAGCGTGAGTATGTTTCATTTCGATAGCGATCCTTTCAGCCAGACCAGGCCGCCCAGCCAGACGAAGAGCGCCAGGCCGGCGATCAGCCAGGCCTGCCAGGGAATGATCTTGAAGAGGCTGTCGAAAATTCCCGAGGTGGCCGATTGCACGCCGGCTGCCAAGTTATTCAATCCGGCCGCGGCACCGGCCTGGCCGGCCTGAACGATCTGCTCGCTGACGTTTCCGGTGGCGCCGGCGCCCAGATCGGCTTGGACACTGGCCCAGGCTTGATCGGCGGCGCTCTGGCCGCTAGCCGCGGCGATCTGATTGTAGATGCGGCCGCCCGGGGCATAATCGGCATTGTTCATGGCCGTTAATTTGGCATCCAGAGTATCGCCGGTGGCCTGCGCAGCCGTTCCACCGTTCCACCAGGACTCGAAATCGCCGGCGGCCCCGCCGATTGTGTTTGTCAGCCAGTTAGCCATTTAATTGAGTAGCTGTCGGGTCCAGTAGATGGGAAAAATCAAGCTGGCGTAATAGCCCGAAGGTTTGGTGATCGTGCCGCCGGCCGGCGCGAAAGATAAACACTGATTCCCCGTGCCTCCCATGACAAATCCCGTCGCGCCAGAAATGCTTAAGGTATCACTGATTTTCCAGGTGGCTGATTTCATGAATGTGCCAGTCGAGTAAGCGGCATACGATAGATCGTTTGTGCCGGAAGAGCCGGCGGGAGGGTAATGAGGACCTGAATTGTAAGAGGGATCGCCCCAAAAATAAGGACCCACAAGACTGAACGCGCTGGTGAACCAGTTTGTGCTTGTACCAGAAGGCGTACCAGTCGGGATCAAGAAACAACCGGAATTTGATCCCTGGCTCGAATCATTCGTGCTGCTCCCGCTCCAGTCAAATCTTAATTCCTCGGTTCGGATGTTCAAAGAGTAGGAGCCTATGGTTGCACCCCAGTTGATCGGCACACTGCTCAAATTGATCGGTGTGTAGCCGCAAAACAGTTGGAGTTGCAGGCGATATTTCTGGCCGGCATTGACCGTATCGGGCGTTGTCAAATTGATCTTCCCAAAACAGTTTCCGCCTATAGTGGTGTTGTTGGACCAACCGACTTGCTGAATTGTTTGGCCGGTGCCGAAGGCCCCAGATAGCCAAATCCGCTGGTGAATGAACCGGGTATTGGTGTAGTCGGAAATCTCAGCATTATTTTGCGATGCACTCGTATCGAATGTCGAGATCGCCTGGAAATCGGCGGCCAGGGTGGCAATGCTGGTAAAATGGACGCCGGCGGTCGAAAAAGGGCCGGTGGATGGCGTGATACCTGGCAGCCAGACGCTTGGACGTGTTGCACAAGTGACATGCTGGGCGTCGGTAAAGGCGACGATTTTCAGTTCCTGGCCGAGGCCATCAATGTAGAGCGTGTTGCCAACGTCTCCGGACAAAAAGAAGTTTGCCGACGCCACAACGGACACATTGGTTGGATCAGCCGTGCTGGTGATGGAAAGAGTTGTCCCGCCGCTCAACACCCTTTTCCCCGTGCCCAAGCTAGTCGAAAGATGCAAATTCGAGGCAAGGATGGCCTGATTGATTGTCGCTAGAGAATCCATGCCCCAGTCGGTGATGGTGTTCCAGCCTTCGTTTCCGACTCGAAGTTTGCGGCCCTGAGCGTCGCAAATCCAGGTCTTGAACCGCACGGCCATGGGGAGCGCCCGGGCTGGAATGATTTTGGGCGTCCAAAGTTCTTTTGGATGCTCATGGTAGAAGATGCCAGAGTCGCTGATCATCCGTTAGCCGCGGTTGGAACGTCCGACAGGGCGCTCATTGTTTCGGTTTGATTGGCCGCGAAAATCCAGACTTGGCCGTTGGCGCCGGTCGGGGTGTCGGATACCGCGGCCATTGTTTCCGCTTCGTTGGCCGCGAAAATCCAGACCTGGCCGTTGGCGCCGGTGATGGCGCCGGATTCGGCAAACAATTTCTCGGTCTGTGGCGATGCGGTGACGTTGGTATCGCCATTGGCCGGCACAGGCACGTCGGCCAGGGCGCCCATCACATCGCTCTGATTGGCAGCTAGAACCCATACGGCGCCATTGGAAGCTGTCGGCATATCCGCCAGCGCGCTCACGGTATCCTGATGAATGGACACAGGATCCCATTCGTAAATCACCGGAGTCGGATAGCCTTGCAATTGTTTCATTCATCATGAGCCGGCAGGATAGAATATCCCGCACACACGAAGCGAAATTGGCGAAGCCGTTTCGTTCGCGACCACCACGCTATCGCTCGATTCGATCAAGAACGCTTTCAGCGGCTGGATCGTGGAAATTCGTTCGCATTGAGCCAGATCGGCTCCCAACGGCGCGCCGGTATGAATTGTCCATGTGTTGGCCGTAGGCAACAGGCGATAAAGCTCCAGCACCGAACTCGGATCATCGTTACAGACGATGATCGATTTTCGATAGGAATAAGCCGTGTAATTGTACGAGGCTTTGCCAGGGTCAATGGCCAGGGCAAATTCGGCTGTCCCCGGAAATAGATAGTTGTCATTTGCCGGAACGGTGTTGACTGATAAACCCTGCAAAAGGGTTGCGGCCTCGGCATATTGAAAACTCTGGAAGTTGTCGGGATTGCGGATGATATTCAGGTGCGCGCCGACTTCACGCGAGCATACGTAGAACAACACCGTGGTATCGGCCGCCGTCTCAATTGCCTGGAACTCGACCCGGGTGAACTTCTCACCGTCGGCCAGGCGGAAGAAGAAACTCTGGTCGAACTCGAACCACTGGCCGATGTCGAACCGCATCCGGAACCGCGCGCTGGCTTCCTTGCAAAAGAAAAAATTGCCGGTCGCGTCCACTCGAATGACCGCGCCGGTTTTGGGCAGCACCTCGGTGAAGGAGGCGAAGAACGGCGTCAGGCCGATGGCGGCGGCCACGGCGGCGTTTTGTTGCTGGATGGTATCGGCGGCCATAAATCACTTGCGATGCCAGACCATCAAGCCTAGGACGGCGACCAGCCCGAGGCCCACGTACATCAGCGTTTTTTGGAACGTCGCGGTCACGCCCGCCTGGGCGGTGACCATGTCTTGTTGCAGGTTGCCCAGGACGCCTGAGACCAGATTGCTCACACCTTGGTTGGTCTGGGCCTGCTGTTGTTGCTGATCGGCCATCAACGTGGCCAAATTGGTATTGTTCGAATTTTGAAGACTGGCCAAAATATCCGTGCCACCCTGAGCCAGCGTGCTGATCGTTTTCAACGCATCCTCAAATCCCGTGGCCTGAGTGTTGACCACGTTGCCGGCCAGATCGGTTGCCGCCTTGACGGCGCCATTATCGGTGATGTTGATGTTGCTTTTGGAAAGATCTGTTCCGGTGACGATCTTGCCCGTCGTGAGACTTGTGCTTGTCCTCGTATTACCAACGTTTTGAGCGCCGGCCAAAACGCCGGCGAGGTCCGAAGCTCCTTGCTCGAGGTATTTCGATCCGGCGCCGACATTCAGCGATCCTTGGCCGCCG
>JAGWMQ010000010.1 GCA_028873125.1 Verrucomicrobiota bacterium
GAACCGGAACCGTGCTGGATGCGCGCGTCCATGCCGGCAAAAAAATTGAGCACGTTCCCGTGTTCCACCATCACCCCCTTCGGCCGGCCGGTCGAGCCGGAGGTGTAGATGACATAGGCGAGGTGATGCGGGCTCACGCGGCGATCCACGTTGTCCGCGGGTTCAGAGGCGATCAATGGCCAGTCCGCGTCCAGGCGCACCCGCGGCGTCCGTCCGGGAGGCAGCGACGACATCAGCCGCTCCTGAGTAAGCAACACCTTGACTCGCGCATCCTCGATCATGTAACCAAGCCGTTCCGCGGGATACGCCGGATCAAGCGGAAGGTATGCGCCCCCCGACTTCAGTATCCCCAGCAGGCCCACCAGCATCTCCAACGAGCGCTCGGCGCACAGGCCGACCAGCACGTCCGGTCCCACGCCGAGTCGGCAGAGGCGGGAGGCGACCTGGTTCGCGCGCGCGTTCAGTTCGGCGTAGGTCAGTTGCCGGTCCCGGCAAATCGCGGCGATGGCCTGGGGAGTCTTCCTCGCCTGCGCTTCAATGAGTTGATGGATGCCCGTCGCGATCGGAATTTCTGCCTGGGTGGCGTTCCACTCCACCAACAACTGCCGGAGTTCAGCCGCGCCAAGGAGATTCAGCCGCTCGAGGGTCGAGTCCGGTTCGGCGGCCATTCCCGCCAGCAGATTTCCGAGATGCCCGGCCAGTCTTTCCACGGTGGCGCGTTCAAAAAGTTCGGCGTCGTAATCGCAAGTCAACTCCAGGCAATCGCCGGCTTCGTGTGCCTGCAAGACCAGCGAGTAATTCATCAAATGGTCTGCGCCGAATGACTCAAGCGGGCACGAGAAGTCGGCCGGATTGGAGTCCGGTTCATGGAAGATGAGGGCCACGTTGAACAGACCTCCCTCGTGCGCTCCCGGCTGTAGCAGTTCGAGCACGGCGTCGAGGGGCACCTCCAGACGCCTGCCCGCCTCGCGGACGGTTGCGGCAATTTGAACCACCAAATTCCGGGCCGTGCTGTGGCCCGCCAACCGCGTGCGCAAGGCCACCAGTTGCCGACGCGCCGGGCCTGAGCCGGCACCGAGAACCGTGCCAACGACAAGGTCCGTCTGGCCCGAGTAACGGAACAGGAGCGTTTTAAGCGCGGCCAGCAGCACCACATCGAGTGTTGTGTCCGCGCGCGCCGCCAGGCGCTTGACACCGTGCCAGAGTTCGGAACCGAGTTTCGTCGTGGTTGTCTCCCGCAGGAAGGAGGCAACCGGCGGACGTTCCTTGTCCCAAGGCAGATTCGGGGGCGGAGGCGGATCCGCCAACCGACTCAACCAATACGTCGTCTGCTGATTCGTGGCATTCATGATACGGGGTTGGGTTATGCCGGCTACTCGGAAGGAACTGTCGTCGCGAACCGTGAGCGGCGCTGAATCAGGCGCACTCTGCCAAAGCCGTTGTCGCCTGCGGCACGCGCCCGGGCCGGGTTTGAAACTCGGGCTTCAGTTCCACCAAATAATCCCCCAGAATCAGGGCGTCCAGGCGGGCATTTCTGAACGTGTTGACCGCCTCCCGGGGCGTGCAAACAATCGGCTCGCCTTTGACATTGAACGAAGTGTTAAGGACGAGGGGCAGGCCGGTGACACGTTCAAACGCCTTCAACAGTTTCCACAGCCGGGGGTTGTCCCGCTCCGAGACCGTTTGCACCCGGGCCGAGCCATCCACGTGCGTGACCGCCGGGAGGGCCTTCCGGTAAGCGGGAAGAACCTGCGTCACGTAAAGCATGTGCGCAAAAGCGTCCTCGTCGCCTGGAGCGATGTCGAAATACCGTCTCGCCGCCTCGCTCGTGACGACCGGGGCAAACGGACGAAAACCTTCCCTTTTTTTCACCAGACTGTTGACGCGGTCTCTCATGCCGGGGTCGCGCGGGTCCGCCAGAATGCTCCGGCTGCCCAGCGCCCGCGGCCCAAACTCCATGCGGCCCTGGAACCAGGCGACGATTTCTCCGGCGGCAAGGCGCTCCGCGACTTGCCGGCACAATTCGTCGAACGAATCGGCCTTGGACCAGACACAATCCGTCTGCTCGTCGAGGACCGTTTTGATTTCGCTCTCCCCAAATTCCGGCCCCCACAGCGGCACCGCCATTTTCCGGGGTTTGAAACCCGGATACTGCAGCCTCTGCGCGTAAAGCGCCGCTCCCAGGGCGCATCCGTCGTCTCCCGCCGCCGGTTGAACAAACATGCGCTCAAACAAGCGACTCCTCCGGAGGACGCCGTTGACGGAGCAATTCAGGGCGACTCCGCCGGCCAGGCAGAGGCGGCTCTGGCCGGTTTCGCGTTTGAAATGCCGCACGACATGCAGTTGGCACGTCTGCAGCACCGCCTGCAGGGCCGCGGCAATATCCTTGTGGTCCTGGGTGATTTCGTCCTCCGGCTCGCGCGGCGGACCGAAGCGCTCCGACAACAGCCGCAGGATCCCCGCGTGCGTTTCTCTTTCCAGCGGTGTTTTGTCGCCGGCAAAGGCGGGAATTGTGTAGGTGCCGTCGTTTTTTAAATTGACCAACTCCATCACCTTGTCGAAGTGGCGTCGCGGATTGCCATACGGCGCCAGCCCCATCACCTTGTATTCGTCCATGTTCATGTAGAAACCCAGATGGAGCGTGAAAACGCCGTATAAAATTCCCAGGGAATGGAACGCAGGCGCCTGCTTCAAGATTTTGATCTCCGTCCCCTGCCCCAGCGCCACCATCATGCTGTGGACTTCGCCCATGCCATCACTCACCAGGATCAGCGAATCCTCAAAGCCGCTGAGGTAGAACGCGCTGGCCGCATGCGCCAGGTGGTGCGGCACGGCAATGAACTTTCGCTCCCAGTCCACGCCCGGAAAATAACGGGCCAGGTGCCCCTTTTGAACTTCCGGCGAATACAGATCCTCATATTGCTTCCGTGCATACTCCGGCTCCTGGAAGGCGAATTGGAAGGGTTCATAGGCGAATCCATGAGCCAGGAAATCCACCTCGTTGATTTTGATGTTCCCGGCCCGCAGGCAATATTGAATGGCCCGTACGGGAAAATCGCCCGTGGCCTTCTCGCGGGTGAACCGTTCCTCGGCCGCGGCCGCGACCACCCCGCCGGCATCCACCAGCGCGGCGGCGGAGTCGAAGCCCTGGTTGATCCGGTATTGGCGCCTGGACAATCCCGGGAATTCCCGGGTCTTGAACGCGACGTTCTGATGCACGCCGCTGATTCCGATGATCTTCATTTGAACCTCCGGATGTGATTTTATGGTTGGAAACGAAAAGACCGAGGTTTCGGCCCGGAAAACATCGTTTTGATTAGTTGCGTGTTAGTGGGATACGGGAAGCGGTTCCGGCGCGGCAAAACCGCCGGACCGCCTGGTTGAATCTCGACTGGAAAATCATCCGCAGATCGTCTCCCCTCCTGGCCGGCGACCGCATGGTCATTTGCCTGTTCGCGGACCCGGTTCAAAAACGGCAGGCTCGCCATGACCTGCTCCGTGGGGACACCAAAATCCAGCAGACAGGCGATCTCGTCCACCCCGGCCCGCTTGCAGCGTTCGGCCATGCGCAGGCAGGTGGCAGGCGTTCCGAAAAGCCCGCTGGTCTCGAAGTAACGTTCAAAGGCAAAATCGAGCATCGCCTCGATCTCCTCCTCCGGCAGACGGTCCAAGTCCATGTTCTGCGGCGTCTCACAAGCGCCACCGGACGACTTGTCCGCCGGAGACAACCCGGCGAAGCCGAGCAGCAGTTTCAGCGAACTGCGCAGGTAGGCCTTCAACGGCTGGCGGACCAGATCACACACTCCGTCGTCCTCCCCGCCCACGAAGGTGTGCAACATCAGCGTCACCCGTCCGGTGGCCGGGTCATGACCGGCCGCTTTCCGCGCCTGGCGATAGACGGCGATCTTTTGGGTCACGTCGTCGAGCGTTTGACCGAGCAGATGGGTGAGCACGTTGGCGCCCAGCTCTCCGGCCTGGCGATAGGTGTCGGGATTTCCCGCCGTGGTCACCCAGAAGGGCAGCTCGGGTTGCACCGGCCGCGGCAGGGTCTGGATGGCGACCTCCTGTCCGAACGGATTGCGGAAGGCGAGCTTTTCGCCCCGCCAGAGGCGCCGGACTTGGTCAATTTGCTCCAACATCACGCGCTTCTTGTCCGCGTGGTTCTCCGGACGCAGGAGAAAGTCATTGGGCTGCCAGCCGGACGCGAAGGCGATGGCCACCCGGCCGTTGCTCAGGTTGTCCACAACGGCCCAATCCTCGGCGATGCGGATCGGGTGATGCAAGGGCGAGACGCAACTGCCGGCGCGAATGCCCAGACGCCCGGTGACCGCCGCCAAGGCGGCGCCCGTCACGCACGGATTCGGATAGGGGCTGCCGAAGGCGTGGAAGTGCCGTTCCGGGGTCCACACGGCCTCAAAGCCGTTCCAATCAAAATACTTCGCCCCTTCCAGCATCAGGCGATACTTGTCGCGGCCGGGCGCGTCGTCGTTGCCCCACAAGAACAGGCTGAAGCCGAGCGGCCGGCGTTCTATCTCCCCGTCCGGAAAACAACCAACAGACACGGCGTCCTTCATTGTCATCATCACTGCCTCCTTGATTTCCCGGTTGCGTTGGCCGTCACAACTCGATTTCTTCCCGACCGCCGGCGGCGCGGCCCGACGACTTCGATTTTTGCACCCAGGCCAATTCCGCCACTGCCTCCGCCAGCCGGGCGGGCGTCGGGCGCTCGAAAAGCAGGCGCATCGGCAGGTCGGAGCCGGTCGCGGCCCGAAGCTGGAGCATGAGTCGGGCGGCCATAAGGGAGTGGCCGCCAAGGTCGAAAAAACTGTCGCCCGCGCCAAAATCCGACCGGCCCAACACGCTGCGAAACACATTGATGACCATTTCTTCCGTCGGAGTTCGCGGCACCCCGGCAATCGGCCGCGGTGCTCCGTCAATCTGGTCCGGCGCCGGCAGCGCCTGGCGATCGAGTTTTCCGTTGGGAGTTCGCGGCAGGGCCTCCAGCCGGACAAAGCAGGCGGGGACCATGTACTCAGGCAGTGCGGCGCGCAGGAGCGCGCGCAACTCTTCGGTCACGCCGGCGGGAGGATTTTCAGCGGCAAAATAGGCCACCAAGTTCCGGTCTCCCGGCCGCGCTTCGCGCGCGATGACCACAACTTCGCGAACCGCCGGGTGTCGCGCGATGACGGCTTCGATTTCCCCGGGTTCAATCCGAAAACCGCGGAGTTTGATTTGGCCGTCCAATCGGCCGAGGTGTTCGAGCGTGCCGTCGCCGCGCCAGCGGGCACGATCGCCGGTGCGATAAAGCCGGACGCCGGGAATCGCGCCAAATGGGTCCGGGATAAACCGCTCTGCCGTCAACCCGGGCCGGTTCCAATAGCCCCGACCGACGCCGTCGCCGCCGACGCACAGCTCGCCGGGCACGCCGACCGGGCACAAATTCTTTCGCGCATCCAGAATCCGAACGGTGGTGTTGGCGATCGGCCCGCCGATGGAAATTCCGTTCGAGGTGTCGGTAATGCGGGCGCACGTGGACCAGACCGTGGTTTCGGTGGGGCCGTACATGTTCCACAACTCGACGCCGCGCGCGATCAACTGATCGGCCAGCGCTTTGGGCAATGCTTCGCCGCCGACCACGGCTTTAAACCGGAGTTTCGGGGTCCAGCCTGTCTCCAACAACAGTTGCCAAGTGACGGGCGTGGCCTGCATGACAGTGGCATGATGCTGTTCGAGGAGCGCGGCGAGGGCCTGGCCGTCCATGGCCTGCTCGCGGGTCGCAAGGACCACCCTGGCCCCCGTCGTGAGCGGGAGCAGCAGTTCGAGCACGGCGATGTCAAAGGACAACGTGGTGACCGCCAGCAGCGTGTCATCGGCGGTCAACCCCGGCTCGCGCGCCATGCTGGTCAGAAAGTTGACCACCGCGCGGTGCGGAATGACGACGCCCTTGGGTTTGCCGGTGGAACCGGAGGTGTAGATGACATATGCCGTGTCATCGGGCCTCGCGCCCAGGTTGTCCGCCGGCGGTCCTCCGTCTGGAGCGGAAGCGATGGCCCCGGCATCGGCATCAAGCAGCACTTGGCGCTCGCGGGGCAGGCCGAAGCAACCCGCCAACCTCGCAGTGGAAACCACCAGGGCCAGTTGAGCGTCGTCGGCCATGAAGCGCAGACGGTCCTGCGGGAATGAAGGATCGAGCGGCACGTAAGCGGCGCCGCTTTTGAGGATGCCCAACAAACCCACGATCATTTCCAACGAGCGATCGACACAAATACCCACGCGCGTTCCGCGCCCCGCGCCCCGCCCGCGCAAATGATGGGCAACTTGATTGGAGCGGCGATCCAATTCACCGTAGCGAAGGCGCCGGCCTTCAAAACTGACGGCGATTGTCTCCGGCGTCCGCCCCGCCTGCGCCTCCAGCAAGTCGTGAATCCGCATGTCGCGAGGGTAATCGGCCTTGGTCCGGTTCCACTCCACCAACAATTGCCGACGCTCCGCCTCGGTGAGCATCGGCAATGCCGACACGTGACATTCGGGGGAAACGACCATGGCTTCCAGCAGCGAGCGCCAATGCGCCGCCATGCGCGCGATGGTTGAAGCGTCAAACAGATCGGTGGCGTACTCGAAAATCGCGCGCAGCCCGTCGGCCGTCTCCTGCGTCCGCAGCATGAGGTCAACTCGCGCCACGCCGGGGTCAAGTTCCAGCGGCCGTTGCGTGAGTCCCGGCAGGTCCAGCGGCCGCAGCGGCATGTTCTCCAGCGCGAACATGACCTGGACCACGGGGTTGCGGCTGAGATCGCGCTCGGGCCGCATCTCCTCCACCAGCCGTTCAAAGGGCAGGTCCTGGTGCTCAAGGGCCTCCAGACACGTCTGGCGCACCCGGCGAAGAAATCCGCGGACCGTGGGATCGCCGGACAGATCGGCGCGCAGCACCAACATGTTGACGAAGCAGCCCACGACCCCCTCGAATTCCGGGCGATTGCGATTGGCGACGGGCGTCCCGACCAGCAGGTCTTCCTGACCGCTGTAGCGCGAAAGCAGCATTGTGAACCCGGCCAGCAACGGCATGAACAGCGTCGCCTTCTCACCCAGCGCAAACCGGCGCAGTGCCTCGACCAGTTGCGGAGGCAGCGTGACCGAATAAACCGCCCCCCGGCTGCTCTCCACGGGGGGTCGCGCCCGGTCCGCGGGCAATTCGAGAACCTGCGGCGCTCCGGCCAGACCCGAGCGCCAGTGCCGGAGCAACTTCTCCAGCGCCTCGCCTTGCAGCCGCCGGCGTTGCCACTGTGCGAAGTCGCGATACTGGAGGCGGACCGGAGGCAAGGCCGGTGTTTCGCCCCGGGCGAGGCGCGCATACAGTTCGCCCAGTTCCCGGAACAAGATGCCCAGGGACCACCCGTCCGAAATGATGTGGTGCATCGTCAGCAGCAGCACATGACGGTCGGCCGCCAGCCGGTAGAGTCGGCCCCGAAACAGCGGCCCGCGCGACAAGTCAAAGCCGCGCGAGATTTCCTCCCTCAGCAACTGCTCCAGTCGTCCGCGCCCCCTCGCTTCGCCGCTCAATTCCGTCAACGGCAACGTCCAGGCGCCCGGCGCAGACACCTGCTGCCGCGGTTGTCCCTCCTCCACGACAAACACCGTGCGCAACGACTCGTGCCGGCTGACGAGGGAGCCCAAGGCGCGCTCCAGCATCGGCAAGTTCAACACTCCGCGCAGCTCAATCGCCATGGGAATGCTGTATGTCGTCCCGCCCGGCTCCATCTGATCCAGGAGCCAAAGCCGCTGCTGCGAGAAAGACAACTCCGCCCGCACGGGATCGGCGATCGTCTCCCTGGAGGGGGCTTTGAATCCGGACACCGAACGGGCGCTCCGCCGATCAGGGGGCAAAACGCTGCTCATCGTTTCAGAAGAATTTGGGAAGGCGTTCATGCGAGGGTGCAGTCATGCCCGAAGAGCCGTGCGGCTCCCGGCCGTTGGAACAATTTGGTTTTGACGGGAGTTGGAGCGCCTCACGATCTTGGTGAAATCCGCCCTCCGGTCCACCGGGAAAACCACTGGAATGGAAAGTCGGTTCCGCAATCCGGCCGGCCGGGGCGCCCCGTTTGAGTGCGTGATTTCCTCGTAGAAGCGCTCCAGCTTTCGTGCCGCGCTCAAAACGGAAAGGTCTGCAACCCGGCTCCGGCAGTCGAGCCGCCCGCCGCGTTGGCGCACCAGATCAAGTTTGGCCGCTAGTTCCGCCGGATCCGCTGACGTGAGATGACAACCCTCGATGCCTTCGATTCGCTCGGCGACATCGCCGACGTCCACCGAGACCACCGGCAGGCCGCACGCCAGCGCCTCCTTCACCACGGTGGGCGAACCTTCGTGCAGGGATGTCAGGAGCAAGGCGTCGCTCGCATTCAGCCAGACGGGCACCTCCACGTTTGGGACGCCGCTCATGTAATGCAGCGCTGCCGGGCGGCCGGATTGGTTCATTTGCGCGACCGCCGCGCCGGCCAGCCACGGCCGCTTCACCGGATCGCCGTTGTTGGAGGCAAATAGCACGTGGAACGAGTTCAGGTCCCAGTCCAGCCGCCGCTTGCAGGCCGACGGATCCATGGGCTTGAACCGTTCCAGGTCAATCCCGCACGGTATCACGCGAATCTTGCCCGCCGCAGCCGCGCCGTTCAAGGCGCGCGCCAGATGCCGCGCCACCAGCACCACGCCGTCGGCTGCCCGCGCCGCCCTTCGCGAGCAATACACGCCGTAGCGCGAAATGATTTTCCGCACCCAGCCCGAAAGATTTTCGCCCAGCAAATCCGAGCCGTGAAAGGTCACCGCCACCGGACGGAGATGATGGCACCGCGCAATCTGGTCCGCCATCACCCCGCCATACATCACCTGAATGGCGTCAGGCCCGAACTCGGCCACTGCATCACGAAGCCTGTGGCGCAGCCGGTAATAGGCCGTCGGTCCTTCGCGCCGCCGGTCCACGAACAAAACGCGCACCTCGAGACCGATGGCCCGCAGACCGGCGATCTGTTCCCGCACGAAGACACCCTGCGCCGGGAACATCGCCGAGGGATACATGTTGGTGATGGCCAGAATTTTCATGGCGAGCGCAGGGAACCCTTCATTGCGCGGCGCCGGCGCCCACCACGGAACGGAGGGCGTCCCCGATCCCGGTCATGGCCGCCGGCTGGTGGCCGTTCCGCTTGTCATGCCCGTTCACCTCCACGGGCGTTTTGTCCAGGCGGAACGCGCCGTTCACGACGCGGTTCAACTGCGGCTGGTATTCAGCGACCGCGCTTTTCAAGAGGCCTTTGATTTCGTCCGGCCCCAGTTGGTCCGCCTGCCCGGCCAAACGGAAGAGAAAGGCGCGCACTTGTTCGAAGGGCGGCGGTTCGCACAGCAGCCGCATGATTTTGGGATGGCGGGTGGCGGTGATTTTTTCGCCCTGGTAGGTAAGCTCCTCGAATAGCTTTTCGCCCGGGCGCAGCCCGGTGAATTCGATTCGGATGTCCCGGTCCGGAACAAAACCGGACAACTCGATCAACTGCCGGGCCAGGTCCACGATCCGGACCGGCTTGCCCATGTCCAGCATGAAGATCTCGCCGCCGGACCCCAGGGCCGCGGTTTGCAGAACCAGGCCGACGGCTTCGGGGATGGTCATAAAATAGCGCCGCATGTCCGGGTGCGTGACCTTCACCGGCCCGCCGCCGGCGATTTGCTTGTTGAAAATCGGCACCACGCTGCCGGAGGAGCCGAGCACGTTTCCGAACCGCACCGCCATGAACCGGGTGCCCGCCGGGTTTCGGGCATGCAGCGACTGCACGCACATCTCCGCCAGCCGCTTGCTCGCGCCCATGACGCTGGTCGGATTGATCGCTTTGTCAGTCGAGATCAGGACGAAGCGCTCGGTGCCGTGCCGCAGGCAGGTTTCGGCGAGCCGCAACGTTCCCAGCGCGTTGTTCTTGACGGCCTCGCCCGGTTGCGATTCCATCAACGGCACGTGCTTGTGCGCCGCGGCGTGAAAGACGGCCTCCGGGCGATACCGCCGGAAAATATGCTCCAGCCGGGATTCATCCTGGACGCTGGCCGCCAGCGGCACGAGGAATTTTCCGAAACCGGAGTCAATCAATTCCTGCTCGATCTGGAACAACTGCCCCTCCGACTGCTCCAGCAGCAGCAACGCGCGGGGCGCGTAGGAGGCGATTTGCCGGCACAGTTCGCCGCCGATGCTTCCGCCGGCGCCGGTGACCATCACCACACGGTCCCGCAACAGTTGCCGGATGTCGCCCGTGGCCAGCCGCACCTGCTCGCGCCCCAGCAGTTCGCGCGCGTCCACGGACCGCAGATGGCTGACCTTGGCCTGGCCGGTGGTCAGTTCGTAGATGGAGGGCACGGTGCTGAACTTGATTCGCAGCCGCTCGAGCGTCTTGACAATTTCGGCCACGCGCCTGGCCGGGGCGCTGGGCATGGCGATGACGACTTCCTCCAGTTCCAGATTCATTTTGTCGTCCAGCAAAATTTCCGGCGCGCCGATGACCGGGATATTGTGCACGTGTTTGCCCCACTTGATGCGGTCGTCGTCAAAGAACGCCACCGCCTGCAGGCCGAGGTTGCGCCGCGAGGCGAATTCCTGTGCCAACGCCGTTCCCACCAGCCCCGCGCCGATGATGCCGGCGCGGCGCACGCGCTGCCGGGGCGGACCCTGCGGCAGGGGGGCGTCGCCGAGGCGTGCCGCCTGACGAAAAGCGAGACGGATGGCCGTCAATGCCAGCACGGAAAAACTGAAGTCCGCGATCACCACGCCCCGGGGCGGGGCATAATCCGAGCCGAGTTGCGCGGAGACGCCGAACACCACGAAGCTGGTCGCGAGCAGAACCCAGGACAGCCGCGAAAAATCCGGCAGGCTGAAATACTCCGGCACCACGTCCAACTGGCCGCAGCGCCAGAGACAGAGAAGCTTGAAGCCGGTGACCCAGGCGAACACCAGCAGAAACGTGCGTTCCGTGTCCGCCGGCACGTCGAAGTTGAAGCGCACCAGATAGCCCAACCACAGACTGGCAGCCAGTCCGGCGGCGTAGGACAGCAAAAGATTGAGTCGGGTCGTCTTCATGGCGATGGTCCTTCAGGTCGGTTGAAGTTGAAAGCGTATGGGTGCGGGCAAGGTTTCACGCGGGACACGCCGCCGGCTGCCGGATATCCGGTGACGCGCCGCAGAGGGCGAACCGGTCCCAGAACCGGGCCGGGCTGGACAGGGTGTAGAATTTCAGGTTGGTCATGCGAAGCAGTTGTTCGATTTCGCGGACACGATCCGCCGGAGCGCCGGGCATGGCGATGATCACCTCGTCGAGCTTTCCGGTCCAGCCGTCGATCAGGCATTCCGGCATGCCCGCCACCGGCACGCCGTGAATGTTCTTCTGCCATTTGTGAAAATCATCGTCGAAAAAGGCGACCACCCTCCGGCCATGCCGCCGGCTGCCGAGGAGTTCCAGCGCGAGCCGCGCGCCCGCGGTTCCGGCGCCAATGATGCCGACCCGGGCCGGCGGATCGTCGGGTCCGTCTTCTTCGCCGGCCGAGCGGTCGCGCCACTGGCGGAGCAACACGCGGAAGCCGCTGAGCACACAAAACGAAAGGAGCGCATTGATGAGAATGACGTTCAACGGGGGTCGGCCGCCATCGGCAACCGACCACGCCAGCAGACCGGCGGCCGCCAGGCCGAGCGCGGCGCCGACCTTGCGCGCTTCAAGAAAACTGAAGTAGCTCAGCAATCCCCGGCACTGCCGGTGCCAGGTGAGGCAGGCCAGTTGCCAGGCCAGCGTCACGCCCAGTTCGCGCCCGAATTGAAACGCGGGAAGGCCCGGCGGCGCAAAATCGTAAATCAGCTCGTAGGAAAGCCAATAGGAGGCCGCCAGAATGATCCCGTAGCAAGCCAGCACGCCCGCCCAATACGGGCAGACCGTTTGCAGGATGATCCACGTGTCGCTCAGAAGGTTCGCGCGTTCGGCGTATTCGCGGTTGAGCCGCAGTTTGCGCGGGATGCAATGCTGAACGTAGAACTCCTCCAGATTGTCGGCGTTGGACAGCAACGCCTCCTCGTCGCGGAAACACAGGGACGCCAGATCCGTGATGCCCGGTCTGTAGCGCAGAATGGCCCGTTGCTGCGGCGTGTACCGCCGGACGTAGCGGGGCACTTCCGGTCGCGGACCGACCAGGCTCATGTCGCCTTTCAAAACGTTCCAAAGCTGTGGCAATTCATCCAACTTGGTCTTCCGCAAAAGCCGGCCGATCCGCGTGACGCGGGCATCCCCGTGCTTGGTGACCGACGGTCCGGCCAGCTCGGCCGCGGGCGCCATGGTGCGGAATTTGTAGATCAGGAATTCCCGGCCGCCGCGGCCCACCCGCGTCTGGCGGTAAAAAATGTCGCCGCCGTCGGCGATTTTCAGGAGCGCCGCGATGAGTGCGAGCAAGGGGCTGAGCAGCACGAGGCCGCAAAAGGAAAAGAAAACGTCATACACGCGCTTGGCCGTCCACTCGAATCCGGAAGCCGCGTCGGGACGGTTGCCGGATACCGGAGCCGGATAATTGATCCCGCAGGTGTTGAAATCTGCCTGACTCACTTGTGGAATGAATGAGTCAGGCAGCGAAGCCGTCGCGGCCTCGCCGTTCAAGTCTTTGGTCTGGAACTGCATGTTCATCGGCTTTTCGCTGTGGTCAGCGCCATTCCCTGCATCCCCTAGACGGCCCGGTTTGCGGGCCACCCGTCCGCACGGAATTGAGGTCAATGTAATCTTTCTTCACGCCCCCGATAGGGAGATAAAACCCGCAAAGTTCGCGGGGAAAGACCTGATGTCCACGTCAGCCCCGAAGGCCGGGGGTAGCCACCAGCCAGGCCTCCAGCGTCGCATTGGTCCGGCAGTCCTTGTTCCGGAATCGCTCGTCCAGCGGAAATCCCCTATCCAAGACGGCAACCGCGGCGTCATCCACCCTGGCATCCAGCGCCAGAATCTTGAGGTCCAGTTCCGCGAGGAGATTCTGGAATTCATCCACGCGCAGCCGGTTGTGAAACATGTAACGATTGCCGGCCAGACGGTTCCACTCGCTTTCCGAGAACTGCAGAAAATTGACCGAGGAAACGGCCTCATCGGAATGGGCGAAGTGATCGGAAAAATCAATTAAATGGACAAACAGGCCGTCGGGCTTGAGCAATCGGCAGCCTTCCCGAAAGATTCGCTTCAGAGCCTCAGCCGAAATGTGCTCCAGAACGGTGAACGACACATGAGAGTCCATGCTGCCCGGCTCCAAAGCCAGGTTCCCGGCGTCCGCCGGCGCCCAGTATCGGACGTGGGTGAGGGCAAGCACCTCGCGAAGGCTGTCGGCGCCGGTCACGAGCCGCTCGAACCGCTCTTCAAACAATTCGGGCGGGGAAATTCCGGCGAATAAATCTCTCACCTCATCTTCGTGGCGCCGCAAGTAGGCGAGGTCATTGATGACCAACTGCTCCTTCAAATAGCGGTTCAGATCCACCGTCGTGATCTGGCTGGCGCCGCACAACCACAGGCTCAACGGCAGATTCAATTGATGGCCGGTGCCGATTTCCAGGAATGTCGCGGCTTCTGCCGAATGGCCGAACTGGCGCAGACGGCGGACCACGTCAATCCCCGCCTTGAGCCGGCTGACGGGCGTGGGGCGGCGCAATCCGCCAAAGCTGCTTTGCAGGCGGTAGTAGATGGGATTGGCCAGGTCCGGAGGGAGCCTGCCCATCAGGTTTTGCACCGCGGCTTTGAGTTTCCAATGCACGGCGGGACTTTGTTCTATGTTTCCACGGCGGAAAAATCGGCTCCCGGGACGGCCACGCGCGAGCTGGCGATGATTTCCTTTAAATTCCGGCAGACGTATTCCACATCCTCGGCCGTCAGGTCCGGATAAAGCGGCAGGCTGATCAATTCCGGATAAATCGCCGTCGCGCGGGGCCAATCGGACGGTTCGCAGCCGAGTTCCCGGCGGTAATACGGGTGCAGGTGCAGCGGCATCCAATGCACGCTGGCGCCGATGCCGGCTTGTTTCATCTGCGAAATGACTTCCGCGCGGTCCAGATCGCAATGGTCCAGCTTCACGCGCACGGGAAAAAGGTGCCACGAATGGATCCGGTTGGGCCTGATGGTGGGGAGGACCAGTTCCTCGATGTCCCCGAGCAATTCCAGGTAAAGCCCCGCCCATCGACTGCGGCGGTCGTGCAACTGGTCCGCCCTGCGAAGCTGGTGCAGCCCGATGGCCGCGGCGATGTCGGTGAGATTGTATTTGTAACCGGGCGCGATGATTTCGTAATACCACGAGCCTTCGGCGGTGTAGCGTTTCCACGCGTCGCGCGAAATCCCGTGCAGCGACATGATCCGCATCCGGTCCGCGTGTTCGGCGGAATTGGTGCAGGCCATGCCGCCTTCGCCGGTGGTGATGGTTTTGTTGGCGTAAAAGGAGAAGCAACTGATCTCCGCCTCGGCGCCCACCGGCTTCCACGGCGAAGTTTCGTCATCGCGATAGTAGGCGGGGCAGCAGTGGGCGGCATCCTCGATGACCCGCAAATGATATTTGCCGGCCAGGGCCTTGACACCCGCCACGTCGCCAATCTGGCCGCCGTAATGCACCGGGATGATCGCCACGACCTCTTCGCCCGCGGCGAGCGCGTTTTCAATTCGTTGCGCGGCGTCCGCGACGTCGAGGTTCAGATCGTCGGCCCGGCAATCGGCAAGCAGCGGCGCGGCGTTGAAATAACGCACCACTTCGGCCGTGGCCGCGAAGGTCATGGTCGGCACCACGACGCGCTGGCCGGCCTTCAAGCCGATGGCTTCCAGCGCCAGATGGAGGGCCGCGGTGCAGGAATTGAGCGCCACGGCGTGCTGGCGCTGCAGGTAGCGGGCAAACTCCTGCTCGAACTGCTTCGTCTTTGGACCGGTGGTGAGCCAGCCCGATCGCAGGCAGTCCACGACTTCCTCGATCTCGGATTTGCCGATGCTCGGTTTGAAAAAAGGGATTGAGCGCATAAGAAATGGATTATTGGATAAATGGATTGATGGATTAGAGGATTGGCGGGCGACCCATTTATCTATCAATCCATTTATCCAGCCTCCGTCACGGTTTCGTCAAGATGCCCAAATAATGGCTGCGCAGGAACGGGACGGAACTGAGCGGCGCGTACAGCAGATGGGTCAGGGCGCCCAGACGGCGCGCCAGCGGCGGCAGCAGCGAGAGCGTCTCCAGACTCATCTTGAAACCGGGAAACAGACCCTGGATCCGGCGGCGCGAGATGCCCCGGACATGGCGGTTGAGCGGGCTGCGCATCCGGAAATCATACCAAATGACCGCGCCGCCGGAGGCCAGGACCCGGACGATTTCGCGGCCGACTTTGGCTGCCATCCGGCCATCCAGAATCGAACTAAATACCGTGAACACCGTCACCAGATCGAAGGCGCCCTCCGCGAACGGCAGCGCTTCCGCATTGCCCAGTTTAAAGGTGAGCCGCGGATGGTTCTGTTGCGCCAGCCGGATGCGGTCGAGAATCAAATCCACGCCGAACAGATTTTCCGGCCGCGCACCCCACGCTTCAAACGCCGCCAGGTGTTCTCCCCCGCCGCAGCCCACGTCCAGGATGCGCCGGGCTTCCAGCGGGAAAAAACCGGCGCGCCGGAGCAACACGCGGAGTTTGCCGTGGCATTCATCCCAAATGGCCTGGTTGCCCTTGTTCGCGGGCGACCATTTCGATTGCCCGAACCCGCGAACGGCGTATTCGTGATAGACCTCCTGCAGGCGATCCACCTCGGAACGCGTTTCCATGGGCACAAAATCGCTGAACCGTTGAAACGGAAGGAGCTTGAAAACGTTTTAACGCTTCAACGCTTTAACGATTCAACGCATTTCCGCGCCCGTTCCCGGGTCAATTGAACAAACTTCGCCTCCGGCGCATTGTTCAGGACCACGAAATCCAGGATTCCCCGGAGGAATCCGTAGCCGTACCCAAAATGAAAGCACGCCAGGACGGCCGGCAGGACGGGAAACAATCTCCATTGCGCGCGGGCGGCGATGGCCACCGAGAGGACCAGGGCCGCGGCGGCGTAGAGGGCGGCCAGTCCGAGGGCCATCCACAACGCCGGAAACCAGAACACTCCCACCACCGCCAGCAAACAGAGGCCGCCGACAAACGCGCCTGGCACCAGATGCCGCCAGGAGGCGGGCACCCGATGTTTGCGAATGACCAGGACCTTCCAGTAGCCGTATTGCATATACTGGCGGAAAAGCGCCTTCAGCGAACCGCGCACGTGATACCAACTGCGGATGCGCGCGGACTGGTAGATTTTGCCGCCGGCGCGCGTGAGGCGGAAATTATGCTCGTCGTCCTGGTTGCGCACCAATTCCTCGTCGAAACAGCCGATGCACTCGAAAACTTCCTTCTTCCAGCACCCGTAAATCACCGTGTCCACGCAGCCTTCGTAGCCGGCCCGGTGCGAGCGGGCGCCCCCCACGGCATAGGCGGAATGGAACACGGCGCGGATCGCCCGTTCCATGAACGTGGCGGCGGTGGTCCGCATCGGCCCGCCCACGTTGTCCGCGCCGGTCTCCCTCAGGACCGACAGACACTGCCGCACGTAGTCCGGCGCATAGATCGTGTGGGCGTCCATCCGCAGGATGACGTCGCCGCGCGCCGCCCGGATGGCGGCGTTCAGCCCCGTGGACACAATGCGCCCCGGATTGTCGAGGACGCGGACCTGCGGATGTTCGCCGGCCATCTGCTCCAGATATTCGCGCGTGCCGTCGGTGGACATTCCATCCGCCACCAGGATTTCAAGACCGCCATCCGGCGGTTCCTGGTGGAGAATGGACTGCAGGCAGTCCTGGATGTAACCCTGCTCATTCCGGCAGGGAAGCACGATGGACACCAATGGATTGAACTCGGGTGTGGTCATGATCTTGTTCCGTTGAATGGTTTGCCGCGTGGGAATTGTCCGCGGGGCCTTTGACGCTGTAGTAGTCCATATACCAATCCGTGAACCGGCGGACGCCTTCCTCGATGGGCGTGGAAGGCTTGAAGCCGACATCCCGGATCAGATCGTCCACGTCGGCAAGGGTGGCGGGAACGTCGCCCGGCTGCATCGGCAGGAGCCGCTTTTCCGCCTTCCGGCCGAGGCAGTTCTCCAGGACTTCGATCAGGTAAAGCAGCTCGACCGGAGTATTGTTGCCGATGTTGTAAATCTTGTACGGCGCCTTGCTGGTGCCCGGATCCGGCGCTTGCCCGTTCCAGGCGGTATTCGGCGCGGCGACCCGGTCGGCCACCCGGATGACTCCCTCAATAATGTCATCAATGTAGGTAAAATCCCGCCGCATTTTGCCTTGGTTGAAGACCTCGATGGGCTGGCCGCCGAGGATCGCCTTGGTGAAGAGAAACAGCGCCATGTCCGGCCGGCCCCACGGACCATAGACGCTGAAGAAGCGCAGGCCGGTGGTGGGCAGGCCGTAGAGGTGGCTGTAAGTGTGCGCCATCAATTCATTGGCCTTCTTGGTGGCGGCGTAGAGGCTCAGAGGATGGTCCACATTCTGATGCACGGAGAAGGGCATCTGGGTGTTTCCTCCATAAACTGAACTGGACGAGGCGTAGGTCAGATGTTCGACCCCATTATGGCGGCAGCCCTCGAGGATGTTCGTGAACGCCACCAGGTTGCTGTCCACGTAGGCGTGCGGATTGGTCAGCGAATATCGCACGCCGGCCTGGGCCGCGAGATGGATGACCCTGCGGGGCCGGACTTTTCGGAACATGTCCGCCGTACGGGTCCGGTCCGCCAGGTCCAGCTTCAGAAACCGGAACCGCGGCCGGTCAAGAAGCTGCGCCAGCCGGCCCTGCTTCAGGCCCGGGTCGTAATAGTCGTTTATGTTGTCCACCCCGATGACTTCGTGGCCCAGCTCCAAAAGGCGCTTGGCGAGGTGGAAACCGATAAAACCGGCCGAACCGGTCACGAGTATGTTCATAATAAAAAAGTCAAGACGTTGATATTTCCAAGGTTCAGGCCAGACAAGGCTGGGCCACGACGTGCAAGTGCCTGCCGGCAGCCCCGTCTTCACGGGAGAATTGGGCCGTCCGGAGGCGCACGATCATTTCTTTGAGTTTCGCTTTGAGGATTTTGCCCGAACTGTTGTGCGGCAGGCAACGAACAAAAATGACTTCCTCCGGGACCTTGAAAGAGGGCAGCCGCCTGTGGCAATGGGCCAGCACGTCCCGCGCCGCGAGGCCGGCATCGCCAGCCGGCACTACCAGGGCCTTGATGGCTTCCCCCAACAACTCGTGCGGCGCTCCCACCACCGCCGCCTCGACAACTTCCGGCAGCTCGGCAATGACATCCTCCACCTCTTTGGCGCTCACGCGGTTGCCGCCGGTTTTGATCATCTCCCTTTCCCGCTCCACGATGAAAATAAACCCCTCCGAGTCCACGCGCGCCAGGTCGCCGGTGTGCAGCCGGCCGTTTCTGAAAAATCTTCCCGTTTCCACCGGATCATTCCAGTAGCCCGGCGCGATGTTGCCGCCGGAAGCCACGATTTCACCGATCTCGTCCGACCCCGGCGCCACTGGAGTGCCGTCGGTGCGCAGCACTTCGAGTTTTGTGGTGGGCAACCCCCTGCCGATGGAACCCGGTTTGTCGGCGAGCCGCTCGGGCGGCAGATAGCTCAACCGCGCCGTCCCTTCGGTCTGGCCATACATCAGGAAGAAACGGACTGTCGGAAAGGCCTCCCGCAGCTCCTGGATGCAGGCATTGGGCAGCCTGCCGCCCGCCTGCTGGAACCACCGGAGTTTCGGAAAAGTCATCTGCCGGAACCGCGAATTGCGGAGCAGGATCTGGTAGGTCGAGGGAACCCCGGCAAAACCCGTGCACTCCTTCCGCTGCATTTCCACCAGCACGGATTCCGGGAACAATTTGAATTCATTGTTCAAGACCACCGAGCCGCCCGCCATCAAATGGGTGTGCAACAGCGAAAGCCCGAAGCAATAGTGGAAGGGCAGCACCGCCATCACCCGGTCGTCCGGCTGCAAACCCAGATAAGCGATGATGTCGCGCGAATTGCACTCGATGTTGCGGTGGGTGACCATGACCCCCTTGGGCGAACCGGTCGAGCCGGAGGTGAACATCAGGGACGCCAGGTCGGCGGCGGCCCTGGCTGCGGGCGGCGGGAGCGGACCGCCCACCCGGCACATTTCCTGGCTTTCGGGAAACAGCGTCAATCCAAGTTTGCCGGCCCAGGGACGGAGCCGGTTCAAGAAACGATTCGAGACGAACACGTCGTTGAGTCCGGCGTCCGCGACAGTCCGGGCAAAAGCTTCGGCCGTCAGGTCGGTCTGCAGAGGAACCGCCGTGAGGCCGGCGTGGAGGATCCCCAAATACGTCTTTGCAAAGAAGGGGTTGTTTTCCGAAAAAACCCCGACCCGGTCGCTCCGGCGACGACCGCGAGCCAGGAGGCCGCCGGCAATCCGGGCCACCGCGTCCCGCAGTTCGCCGTACGTCACAACGGTCTCGCGGTGCAGCAGGGCCACCGCGGCATCCTGACCGCGGGAGAGAATGAGTTCGGCGACATTCATAACTTGAGACTGCTGGAAACGGGAGCGCCGGGCGGACGCTCGGCGCTCCGGTTGCAGGTGATGCACTCCATGCTTCTCCTAATTTGCGACGCTTCCGCGGCGCGCCAAAGCGCGCCAGCGCGAAGGCGACTACCGTGACGCCGCTACGACGAACAGCGCTCCGCGGCGGTGGAAGGTTTCGGCGCGAATGCTTTTGCCACCGGCGAACCATTCACTTCCGGCAGGGAAAGTTTTCGGCGGACAAACCGGGCCACCTTGCGGACCGAGTCGAAGTTTTCCACCACGATCTCCTGCGGCTCAACCGTCACACCGAATTCCGTTTGGACAAAAGCCACCAGTTCCATGACGCCGGTGGAATCCACGACGCCGGTTTCCAGGAACGAGGCGTCGTCCTCCGGGGTGTTGTCCTCCGCGAAGTAGAGGTTTTTCAGAATGAATTCTTTGATTCGGTTTTCGATTTGCATGGTGCGTTTTTTGGGTGCGCGCCGTGGAAAGTTTCTCGTTAACACCGCGTTTCAAAGCGATGACGGGTGGAGTCAACGGCGGAAAACCGTTTCAAACGGTTTGTCTCATGGCCGGCGCCTCTCCCCCGGCTGAAGCCG
Organism: Verrucomicrobiota bacterium; assembly: GCA_028873125.1. Taxonomy (GTDB): domain Bacteria; phylum Verrucomicrobiota; class Verrucomicrobiia; order Limisphaerales; family UBA11358; genus UBA11358. The sequence continues at coordinate 20,197 of JAGWMQ010000010.1, forward strand.
GGTGTTAATGAGAAGATTTTCTACATCGCAATTTTTGTTCTGGTTGTGGGCACAGTGAAAATCGGATTCAGGCTGGCACGGCAACCTGCGGTTCGTTGAATTCCAAAGGCGCCATCCGAAGGTAATGGGTGGTGCGCGCCTTGCTGACAAAGTCGTGATAGGCGCGCCGGACCTGCGCCTCGGTCAATCCCATCACCCGCGCCGCCTCCGCCTCCGGCACCCCGTGCTCCTGGGCAAACCAAAGCAAATCCAGGGTCTCGAACGGGAGCCGGAAGAAAAATTCCTCCTGGGTGCAGGGCGCGCTGTAGGTGTCGGACGTCGGCGGCCGTCGGCGGATGGCTTCGGGCACATCCAAATGCGCCGCCAGTTGATAGACCTGCGTCTTGTAAAGGCGGCCGATGGGCTTGATGTCCACCGCGGCGTCGCCGTATTTGACGATGAACCCCTGGTCATGCTCGTTCTTGTTGGCGGTCCCGACCACCGCGTAATTGTGCCGCTCGGCGTGGAAGTAAAGCGTCGCCATCCGGCTGCGCTGTTTGAAATTGGACGCGGCGACGATTTGCAAAAATTCCCGCGCCGGCAGTGGCGCGGTCCGCTCCTTGCCGTCCGGCGTCACAATGGTCACGGAAAAAACATTCAACACGCCGGCGTCGAGCAGATTTTGCGGCAAAACAATTTTCGCCTTGTAACCGCGGGCGGCGTCGTATTCCGGGAAAATCCGCCGGATGGCTTCATCGCGCCGGCGGTAACAGCCAAACCCGTCGAGGGCCGGAGTCACGTCCTCCAGGACCGGCTCAACCTCAAATTGCCGGGCCAGTTGCCGCGCCAATTTTTCGCTTTCGGGGTCGGAATCCTTGTCCGGCATCATGACCGCAACAACCTTGTCGGAGCCAAACGCCCGGACGCACAGGGCCAGCACGACGGAGGAATCCACGCCGCCGCTGATGCCCACCACCGCGCCGCGGCGGCGCAGCACGCTCAACACGTTGCGACGCAGCGCCTGGACAATGCGGCCGGCCTCCTGCGCCGGATCAAGCGCGAGCACATTCCTGGTGAATTGCATGAAGATTTTCTGGTGTTGGCATTTTGGGGCCGAAACAGACCCGGACTGGATCGGTTTCCACCAGCGGCCGCGGCGCTTCAATGGCCGCGACGAAGCGATGATGCAGCAGTTGGGTGGAAATGATTCCGACCAGCGCCATCTCGTCGGTCTCGCTCACCGGGCCGCCCCGCTCGATTTTTTCGACAAGCTGGCTGACCGCCGCCGGCTCAAACAAGCCTGTCGTTTTCAACTGCTCCGGGGACAACAACTCCCGCACATAATCCTGCGCCGGGCGGCTGAAGAAGCAGCGATGAATCGGCGCGCGGTAGGGACGTTTCCGGCGGCGTCCGATTTCCGGAGGCAGCCACCGTTGCGCGAATTTTTTCAGCAGGTATTTCTCCGTCAAACCGCGCAGCTTGAGATTTTCCGGCAGCCGGTTGCAAAATTCCGTCACCCGATGATCGAGAAACGGAAAACGGCCTTCGATCGAATGGGCCATGGCCACGCGGTCGCCTTGGGATGACAGCAGATATTGGGAGAGGAAAACGGCGATCTCCAGATACTGCGCCCGGGCCAGAGGCGTCCACCCTTTGCCCTGAGCGCGCAGTTGTTGTTCGATCCGTGGCCCGGATGTCGGGTCCGCGTTCCGGCGCGTCTCGTCGCTGAAGAACCGGCAGGCACGGCGGTTGTTGCGCCAGCGGATGGCGTGCGAGTAGATCGGCGACTCCGCCTCCGTCAATCCCTGCCGGAAAAACGCGGCCCGAAGCGAATTCCCGTTCCGGGAGAGCGTCGGAATGTCCGCATAAAGTCTCTCCAGGAGACGGGGCCGGATTTCCGAACCGGGCTGCCGCGCCCAGAACTGTCGAATCTTTGCCTCCTTGAAGAGGTCATAGCCGGCCAGAAATTCGTCGGCCCCTTCTCCGGTCAAAACGACTTTGAAACCGGACTCGCGGACCAGCCTGGAAAGCAGAAACATCGGCGCGGGCGCGGTGCGCATCAACGGCGCTTCCACATGCCAGACGACCTCCGGAAAGACGCGGCCAATGTCCGCATGATCCACCCGCGCCACCTGGTGCTCGGTGCCCAGAAAGTCCGCCATCCGGTTCTGGTAGGGGCTCTCGTCGTAATCCGGGTCGTCGAACGCGATTGAAAACGTGTTCAACCGGTTGGCGGTAAAGTGGCGGACAATGAAGGCCAGCGTCGAGGAATCCAGCCCGCCGCTCAAGTAGGCTCCCACCGGAACATCCGCGCGCAGGCGGATTTTCACGGCGTCAATCAGCAGCGCCGAGAACTCCTCCAGACGTTCCTCCAGCCCGGCAGACGATGAAACGGAATTCGCGCTCGAATCGGGAAAAGTGATCTGCCAGTAACCTTTCACCGTCATCTCCCCCTGGCGGGCGATCAGATAGTGGCCCGGGGGAATTTCGTCAATGCCGCGAAAGATGGTCCGCGGTGACAGCGGCGCCCAATAGGTGAAAACCTCGCCGAGAACGGCGGAGTCAATCTCAGCGCGCACCCGGCGCTGGGTCAAAATCGCCTTGATCTCCGACGCAAAAATGAGCCGGTTGCCGCTCACGGTGTAAAACAGCGGGCGGACACCCAGCCGGTCGCGCGCCAGGAACAGCGTTTCTTCGCGCACGTTCCAGACGGCAAAGGCGAATTGTCCATTGAGCCGTTCCAGGCACTGCGGGCCGAACTGTTCAAACGCATGAAGCAGGACCTCCGTGTCCGATTGCGTGCGGAATCGGTGGCCGAGGGCTTCCAGTTCCTCGCGCAACTCCAAGTAGTTGAAAATCTCGCCGTTGAAAACAATCCACAGGTTTTCATCCCCGGTCGAGATCGGCTGCTGGCCGGTGCTCAGATCAATGATGCTCAGCCGGGCGCTGCCCAGTCCCACGCGCCGGTGCAGAAACAACCCGAACTCATCCGGCCCGCGATGCCGGATGGCGGCCAGCATCCGGCGCAGTTCCCTCTGCCGGATGGGTTCCCGGTCGCCCTGCTCAAGGATGCCCACGATGCCACACATGATGCGAATTTCCGTGAATTGCGTTTTGGCGAACGCGACCCCGTGCTTCGTCCCAAATCCGCTCGGACCTGATTGCCTGTGCGTCCGCTTCCGCCGGAACAATGACTCAGATGGATTGCAGGTTGGGCTTGCGACGAAGCGTGCCGTTCTGTTTGCGCGGCCGCAGATATTGCCTGCCGGAGCCGTCTGGATTGGCCAGCACTCCCCGCAACGCCGCCAAGCAAAGCTTCAATTCGATTCGCGCCCGCTCAAACTCTCCAAAGAGTTGAATACGCGGGAGCCGCCGGGATGGGTACCGCTCATCCACCCAAGTCGGTTCTGTGGTCATGACGGTTGTGGCGCCGCAGCGCAGAGCATGTTGCGCCAGTTCCGACGTGTAGTTTCCGTTGGGAAATGCGAAAGTGGCGCAGGGCTTGCCGAGTTCGGAGCCGACCTTTGCGAGGCTCCCTTCAATCTCCGCGAAGGCCGTCTCCCGGGTCTCGTTGGTGAGAATGGCGTGGGTCAGGCCGTGCGCGCCGATGGTAAAACCCCGCCGTCCCAGGTCCCGCACCTCGTCCCAAGACATGGGCCGGAGGTCATCGGATTGCTCGTCCGGTGTGAAATCATAATGCGCGCAGGCGCTTTCCAGCCGCTCCATCACACGGCGGAAGGGAAGCTTTTTCAGCTCGTCGAGTTCCAAGCCGGCCGGGCAATGGCCCAGTTGCTTCGCCAGTTGATTGCGCTGATCAAACCAGAGCAGGTTTCCGGTCGAAGACGGCTCGGTGGTCACGTAAAAAACCGCCGGCACGCGCCGCGCCTCCAGTTCCGGCGCGATCTCGGTGAAATTGCTTCGCTTTCCATCGTCGAACGTGAGCAGGCAAAAGGGGCGACCCGTCGGATGGCTCAACCGGCGCGGGAGTTGGTCCAGGCGGATGAAATCGAACCACCGCCCGAGCACGTCCAGTTGCCGGCACGTTTGACGCCGCGTGAGGGTGTGTCCATTGATGATGACCCCTCCCCGCTTCAACTTGCAGGCGAACGCCAGAAAAGGGGATGTGGCGAAGTGTAACATGTGATTTATGATTTACAATTGACGCGCCCATTTGCCGGCAGACTCCTCAATCGTAAATCGTCAATCGTAAATCCTCCGGCAAGCGCCTTCGGCAGCGCCTGCCCGTAAAGCTCTTCCAAAAATGCCGGCAACCGATGGAGCGAATGATTTTCTGCGACATAAGATCGGGCGCGCCGTCCCATTTCCGTTCTCAGTGCGGCATTCTTCACCAACCCGGCCAGCGCCGCCGTGAAGCCTTCGAGATTGTCCGGTTCGAGCAAAAAGCCCGTCTGCCCGTCCTGGACAATGCCCGGTACACCGCCCACGTTGGACGCCACCACGGGCAGGCCACAGGCCATGGCTTCCAGCAAAACATTCGGCGTGCCTTCATAATCCGAGGTAAGAACGCAAACCGCCGCCTCGCGATAGACCGACCGCGTGTCCGGGACGCCGCCGCGGAACTGGACGATGTCCTGGGACAATCCGAGTTGCCGGGCCTGATTTTCCAATTCCGGCCGCAGGTCCTCGTCTTGACAGCCCGGCCCGACGATCAATCCTCTGACGTTCAGATGAAATCCCGTCGTCAACCGCGCCAAAATCGCGAGGAATCGGTCCAGCCGCTTTTCTTTCACCAAACGCCCCACGGCAATCAAGGTGACTGTCCCATTCGAGGGATGGGTTGCCGGCCGGAACCAGTCCGTGTCCACCACGTTCGGCAGGAAATAGAGTTGCCGCGCCGGGACGCCGTGCGCAACGGCGTATTGGATGGCCAGTTGCGAGTTGGCCGCGAGCATTCTCGGACAGTGCAAATTCAGCCACCCGCCCAAACGTCCGCTCTCGCTCACCTCGCTGTGTCCGTTGCTGCGCAAGGCGCCGATCCCGCCTGCCCGGAGCAGCCGCGCGGCCAGACCTGCATAGGCATTCGCATAAAAATGCTGGCTTTGCACCACATCCGGTGGGTCCTGCCGCAACTCTTTCAGGACACGAAGGAGGCGTTTCAGGCGCGAAGGTTGGTCCCCCGCCCAGGTGACGCGAACGCCCAGAGCCTTGATCCGCTCCTCCCAGAATTCGCCCCGGTCCAGCGACAGCAACCGGGGCGCCGCCCCTGTCCGGCAGAGCGCCTGAAGAATGTAAAAAAGCTGGCGTTCGGCGCCGCCGTGTTCCAGCGTCCCGGCCAGGAAACACAGCTTCAATTGGGAAAGGGCGCGCATGAGAAATGGAAAAAATCCAAATTCCAAGTTGCAAAGAATTTTCAAACTTCAAGTTTCAAGAGGAAGTCGCGGCTTTGGAGCCTGGTTGTTGGCGTTTCCTTGGGACTTGGAACTTGGGGCTTGGAATTTCTCAATTCGGGATTCGCGGCAACCTCGCCGCGCTCCAGCAATTCACATAGCGCGTGTCTTCGGCACTGGCTGGCAAAACCGTGGAACAGGGCCGGCAGGCGTTCCGCCAGTCCTGTCTCGTCGTATTCCTGTTCGACACGCTTGCGGCCCGCTTCTCCAAAGCTTCTTCTCATCCAAGGAGACTGCGCCAGTTGAACCATCAACGCCGCCATGCCCCGGACGTCCTCCGGTTCGACTACAAAGCCGGTCGTGCCATGCTGCACGATCAGGCCCGCATCTCCCGCCGGAACCGAAATCACCGGCAACCGGGCGGCCATCGCTTCGAGAATGACATTGGGAAAGCCTTCGTAGTCCGAAGTCAGCGCCAGCAACGCCGACCGGGCGAGCAAGGCTGGAACATTGCCAACCTCGCCCAAAAAGGTCAGGTCGCGCGGCCCAAAGCCCAGCGCGTTTGCTTTCGCCTGCAACTCCGCCTTGGCGCCGCCATCCTTCCCGGCGATGACACCGGCCAGCGCCGGCTCAGTGCGCCGCGCCAACGCCAGCGCCTCGATGAAACGGTCGAAACGCTTGCACGGATGCAGGCTGCCCACGGCCGCGGCGATGATGCGGTCTGACGGCAGGGAAATTCCGGGAGACAACCCGCTGCGCCCGTCGAAATCCCGCAAGTCAATGACGTTGGGCAGCACGGCGATCTTCTCCCGCTTGATTCCGCGGGACACCAGGTTCTGTCGGGCGCGGCAGGAGTTCGCGATCAAGCCGTGCGCCAAGCGGACCATCCACCGGCTGAAACGGCCATGCGCGTTAAGTTCGTAAAAACCATCGCTTCGGATCCCGCCTAAAACCAGCGCATGACAGAGCCGGCCCGCGGGCGCCCCGTAGAGCAAGTCGCCAAATTGCGCCGCCAGAACGATCTGCGGCTTCCACTGCCACAAGGCGCCCATCAGCCTGGCGAGCATTGGGCAGGGCTTGTTCGGGGTGTAAATCTGGTTGACAGGCACGCCGCTTTGCCGCAAGACCGGCTCGTAGTATCCGCCGCCGCCAAGGTGAAAGAGCCGCGTCTCGGCGCCCGCGCGGTGCAACGCCCGGGCCATGTAAAAGGTCTGCTTCTCGGCGCCGGCCAATCTCAGACTGGAAGCGATGAGGGCCACGCGCAAGCGGCGCGCCTGAGAAATCATGCGCGACGCCTCTCCGTTGTTTGAACGACTGAACATGGCGAGGAAGGTCAGGCCGCTCCGGCCAATGCGTAGCCCATGGCCACCCACAGGACCGGGTGCTGGATCGGATTAGCCACCGTGGCACTCGCAACGACGAATGGCAGAAGGAGGGCCAGCGGCATCGGACCGCACGGCTTGAGCCTGGCCCGCCAGGCCGCCACCAAGGCCGTGCCAAGGCCAATCGAAAAAATCAGAAAACCGACGACCCCCGTTTCGACCAGCAGCAACAGGGCCAGGTTATGAGAGGCGATCAGCTTGTTCTCGTTGATCAGATATGGCATCGCCTTCCGGGTCAATTCCCACTGGTAGCTGTCCGGCCCCAGTCCATAAAGGGGGCTCCGCAGGAACATTTCCCAAAGCACCGGCGCCATCCTGGCCCGGGGGTTGTGCTGGCCGACGTTTTGCGGGTTGATTTCGTCGAAGCGTTCCATCACGGTCGGGATTTGCCACAATACGACCGCCAGCACGGCCCCGAGCGCCAGCAGGGCGGCCACGCGCTTGGCCTTTGAGCCGAGCGTCCGGCCCCAAAAGAGCAGCACGAGGACTCCGATGGCGAGGATAAGAATCGCGGTGCGCGAGCCGGTTTTGGCCATGGCAACTCCAATGAGGGCGATCAACGGAAACGTCAGATGTCGCTGGCTCCAGGTCCGGGGCGGAAGCATCCAGAGTCCCAGCAGGGCGATCATCGCCGCGGCGTAGGTGGCGCCCAGTTCGTTGGCGTTGACCCCGAAAACGGTGGAACGATTGTCAAGCCCATTGGCGACTTCAGTCACGCCGATCCCCGCCACGTGGAACATGGCGCAGAGCGAGCAGCCCAGGCCCAGAGCCCACAAACCGCACCGGCGCGTCTCCGGAAACTGCAGCACGTTGAACATCAGCCAGAGCCAGGGGATCAGGAGTTCAATGAATTCCCGGCTGCCGGGCCACCAACCCGCGGCCATCTCCGGGGTGAGCCACAAGCCCCAGACAATTCGCAGGCAGGCATAACCCAGAAACCAGAACAGCGCGGTGGGAAAGAACCGGAGGCAAACCCGCGGTTGCGAGAAGACGCCGCACAACATCAGCAACTGGACGATTCGATCCACCCCGATTCTCCCGCCGGTGCCCGGCACATAGAGATAGCTGAAGGGGATGGCGAACAGCGACAGATAGAACGCCCAACGCACCAACCAGTTGGGCCGCAGTGAATCCCCGGCCCGTGCCCCAAAACCAGGTTGGGCTGCTGCGGACTCCGTCGCTACGGGCAACCGCGGCCCGCCTGCGCCAGGCCAATTCATTTCTGGATTGAAACTTGGCATGCCTCAGATTCCCTCGCCGGTTCCACGCAGTCTCCAGATTTGGACTGCGCGGACGTGTCCGCGCTTTGACCCGACGTGGAATGTTGCATCGAGGAAAGCGACGACATGTCGCCGCCCTCCAAATCAGAATCCGGCCGCGTCTTTTGCTCGTCCAGCCACGCTTGAAACATCAGCGTGTGCCACAACCCCGGCGACCAATCCCGCTTTCGGGAAAGGTGTTCCTGCCACCTTGCCCGGACTTCTCGATCATCGAAAAATCCCTCCTGGCGCAAACGGGTTTCGTCCAGGAGATCCTCGGCCCAGTCGCGCATTGGGCCGCGCAGCCACCCGGCGATCGGCGCCGCAAAGCCTTTTTTGGGACGGTCCACCAGCGCGCGCGGGACGTATTGATACAAGATTTGCCGCAGCAGCCATTTGCCGGTGTTGCCTTTTTGCTTGAAGGCAACCGGCAGGCGAAAGGCGAATTCAACGATGCGATGGTCCAGCAGCGGAATTCGTGTTTCCAGGCTGACCGACATGGCGGCCCGGTCCACCTTCACCAGGATGTCGTCCGGCAGATACGAAACAAAGTCGAGACACGTCATCCGCTGCAACAACTCGGGCAGGGCGTCCCAGGTCGAAATCGTTTCAAACCGGGTCGGCGGCTCGCTCCCATCTTTCAACCATGCCCGCGGCTCGCGGTGGGGCGACATCAGCAACCGGTACAGCGCCCGGTCGCTCGGCGCCGGCAGCACGTCCGCCAGGTTGGAGAGGCGGTTGAAAAGGCGCCTGGCCCGCCCGGAAACAAATCCCGCCTCCAACCCCGCACCGGAGAAGGACTTCAACCCGCGGGCCAACTGGCCGCGAAGCGGCTGCGGAATCCGGCGGATCGCCCGCCAGAGGCGTTGGGCTTTGCGGTAGCCGCTGTATCCTCCAAACAATTCGTCGCCGGCGTCGCCGGACAAACTGACCTTCACGTGCGCGCCCGCCAATCGGCAGAGCAGCGCCGTCGGAATCTGCGACGGATCGGCAAAGGGTTCGTCATAGATGCGGGATAGTTTGGGAATCACCTGCCGCAGGTCTTCATCCTGGACATACAATTCGGTGTGGTCGGTACCGAGAAGCGCGGCGACATTTTTGGCAAAGGGCGCTTCGTTGAACTTCTCCTGCTGGAACCCGATGCTGAAGGTCTTGATCGGCCTTCGGCTCTGCGCCTGCATCAGCGCCACCACCAGCGAGGAATCAATGCCGCCCGAAAGGAAGGCCCCCAGCGGCACGTCGGCGACCATTTGCTGGCGCACCGCGTGAAGCAACAAGGCCCGCAGTTGTTCGCCCGCTTCTTCCGCGGCGCCGTCAAAAGGTTGGGCTGCCCCGGCTGCGGCGACGGTTGGAGCTGACCAGTATGGCGCCGGCTCGGGTAGTTGCCGGGCGCGGATGTGAGACTGGTTCAGCGTCAGCACGCAGCCGGGCGACAATTTATAGATGTTTTCATAGATGCAATGGGGCGCCGGGATGCAGCCGTAGCGGAGCAGCAGCGCCAGGGCGCCGCGGTTGATTTCCACGCGCCAACGCGGATGGGCCTGCAGTGCCTTCAACTCCGAACCGAAGACAAACACGCCGCCGCTCCAGCCATAATACAACGGCTTTTCCCCTGCCCGGTCGCGGACCAGATGCAGCCTTCGGTTCTGCCGGTCCCACAGTGCGAAGGCGAACATGCCGGCGAAACGCTCCAGCGCCGCGAGCAGTCCCCATTCGCAAAAGGCCGCCAGCATCGCCTCGGTGTCGGAATAGCCCCGGAAAACATGGCCGCGCTGTTCCAACTCCTCGCGCAATGACTTGAAATTGTAAATCTCACCGTTAAAGACCAGCACGTATCGCTCGTCCTCCGAGCGCATGGGTTGGTGTCCCTCGCGGGTCAGGTCCAAAATCGCCAGGCGGCGATGACCCAAGGCGACGCCGGCTGCGTCATCCGCCCAAGCGCCGTGGTCGTCCGGCCCGCGATGGCGCAAGGCCGACGCCATGCCCAGGGCTGTATGTTCCAATTCAACCTCCGCGGAGCAGCAGGTCGAATCGCAGAATCCAACAATGGCACACATGGTTATACTTTTTGCCCGAAAGTAATGTCCGAAAAGCCCCTCACTTCGTGCCTCTCCCCATCGGATGGGGAGCGGGTGTCCGAAGGACAGGTGAGGGGGTTTTCGTTGGTTGTTCGGAAATTTATTTTTGCAACCGCACTAATTCAGCGTGCCGCTCTGTTCCACCGGTCGAAGGGAAGGGTTGACCGGCCCGGATGAGTTCCGGCTCGAACACCACCACTCCCAAAATTTGAGTTCGATGCGGGTGAGCAGTGGAGAGAGACGCGGACTGGTGCAGAGCCAGGCCGACCATCGCGACCGGCGGCCGGCCCAGACCTGCTGCACGTCATCCAAAGACCAGAGGGCGGCGCGGTACCGGCTCACGTCCGCCCGAAACCGGGCCAGGTCGGCGGCGGTCCAATGGTTGTGGTGATAGCAGACCGTCCACACGCCCCTCGGAGCGGGACGGAAGCCGAAAAGTTGCTGCGGGACCCAAAACATCCATCCCCTCTCCTTCGCCTTCTTCCCATCCGATGGGGAGAGAGACGGCGTGAGGGGCCAGACAAACGGAAAGCGGAACCAACCGTCGCAGATCACGTGAATTCCAAACCTGGGAAGCAGGGCGACGGTCGTGGCATCGAATGAATTGTTGGGCGCGATCCAGACGCTGGGTTTGAGTCCCTGACGCTCCAGAATCTCCATGCCGCGCCGGAGTTTCTCCTCCTGTTCCGGCGCCGGGACGCCGGCGAATTCGGTCTTCTTCCGGGGGGTAACTATGCCGGGGCGTTCGGCGATGTATTGGTGTTCAAATCCATGCAGGGCGATGGTCCATCCGCGCGCCTGCCACCGCCGCGCGCGCTCCCAAAAATCTTCCGCCGGGGAATCCACTTGGAGCACCGGATCCTGGTTGTCGGGCACGACGGCCAGAAGAGGCTTGACCTGATACTCCGTCAACGTCGCTTCGATCTCCGACCACATCTTCCAGTTCATGGTCGGGCAAAGATCGTCAAAACGCAGGAGATACTTCGCAGTTCTTGGCAGCGGCATGAATCTGATTCTCCGGGTTACGCAGCCGGCTGGTTCCTCGGCCCCCGGTCCCATGCAGGAGGCGGACCCTCTGAAACATTCTCGCGGCGGTGAGCACAATCCAACCCTTCACTGTCCGGATTTCCTGACAGTCAAATTCGCGCACGACCTGGCCTCCGAAGCCTTTTTTGAAGGCGTTCATGCCCAGCAGCCGCACGTTCGTGTTCCCGGGATACCATCCGCCGAAATCGTAATGACGGAGTCCGCGCCCTTTCAACGCCAGCATCGTTTGCCAATGCCCCAGACAGTTGGCGCGGTTGATCCGGCTCCGCAGGGCCGTGTTTGGAAGCGCGCTGGAAGGAGAAACGACGATCAGGTCCTGTGCCCGATTTTTTCCGACGTAACTCAAATGATAAGTCAGGACGCGACCCGCCGCGTCCTTGGTGGCGGACAACTCCAAAGCGCCGGCCTCGATGAGCTTATTCACCCAGGGGCGATCCAGCGGAGCGGAGTTCCGGGCTGCCGCCGACTCGTTCCACATCCGCTCGACCTCATCCATGATTTTCGGATCCTCCGGCTCGCAGCGTTCCCACCGCGTCCGATCATTTTTTTCGGCGGCTTCGATTTTTTGGACGGTCTTTTCCTCCGTTTCCGACCGGAGTTGCTCCGGGCTTTTGGCCAGGTCAATCAACAGGGTATAAAAGCATTTCGATCGGGCGCGGGCGACCGGGCTGGGCCGTTGCCGGTAGTAAATCCAGTCCACCGGCGCGTCGTCCTGCTCGTCATCGAACCAGACTTCTCCGCGGATCAGAAACCGTGACTGGTAAATGAACATAAGGTGAATCCAATTTTGAAACCGCGCATCGGGCCTTAAACTCCGCGTCGTCCGTAGCGCGGGCGTCCTCGCCGGCGGGTTCGCCCGGCGTCTCGCAGGGTGTTTGGGCTGGCGGCGAGACGCCGCCGCAACCCGCAGCCGGGACGGCTGCGCTGCGAGGTACGTTGGAAGGGAATTCGATTTAATCCATGCGGGCCGGGATTGGATCGTGAACGATGTCCGGTTGAGCGTCCGCCGCCGCTTGTTTCGACCGGGCCGGAAATAATTTCGCCCGTTCGACCAGGCTGGCGGCGCGGAAGGCCAGCCAACCCTTGAGCGTCAGAATCTGCTCGCACTGGTATTCGCGCAGCACCGCGCCGCCAAAGCCGCGTTTGAAGTCGTTGATTTTGAGCATGGCCGGATCGCTGCCGTTATACCAGCCGCCAAAATCGAAGTATTTCAACCCCAACTCCTTGTAGCGCATGATTTCGTTCCAGGTCAGATAACGGTTGGCCCGGCCGATCAGGTTCCGCTCGGCGCTGTCCGAAAGCTTGCGATAGAGCGACGGCAGCTCTATTCCCGTGGCCCGGTGGTTGTCCCGATAATTGGCGTGATAAACCAGGACGTGGCCTTCCGCGTCTTTGGCGGCGGACAAATCCAGCGCCCCCGCCGCGGCCATGCTCTCCATCCGCGCCCGCTCCAGTCGGGGCAGGCCCTTCATGGCGGCAAAGGCATTGTACATCTGCTCGAAGTGGCCCATCACCGCCGGGTCGCGCGGATCGCAACATTCGCAGACGATTTTGTCCCGCTCGCGGGCGCGGCGGATCTTGTAGGCGGTGTCCTTGTTCAAATTGGACTGCAGTTGCTCGGGCTTCTGGGCCAGGTCAATGACATAGGTGTAAAAGAACTTCGTCTTCGCGCCGGACACCGGCGAGGAACGCTGATAATAGACGATCCAATCCACCGACCGGGTGTCGTCCGCCTCGTTGTCATACCAGACCTCGGCCCGGATGAGGAAACGTGATTTGTAAGTGATCATCATAGTGCAGCGACAATTCATCAGGCGGCGATCTCGGAGATGGTGTAGCGGTATTTGCCGGCGGGGTGCGGCGGCAACTCGCCGGGGAATTCAAAATCCACCCGGCAGTTGTCCCCCATCACCAGGCGCGACTTGGCGGCAATCTCGTCGAGTTCCGCCGGCGTGGGGCCGCCGTTCGTCTTAACGATCCGGAACTGGACATGCTCGTAGGCTTTCTGCACCACTTGAAATTTCCCGACCCAGGGCCGGAAATAGAGCAGGTGCGTGAAGTATTCGCCGTCCACCAGCTTCTGGTCGCGCGTGCGGAACACGTCCACACTCCGGCCGGACACGTATTTGAGCACCTGCCCCCCCGGGCGGCCGTTCGCCGGCTGGATATTGGCGGCCAAGGCGCCGCGGTCGCCAATGTGGTAGCGGACCAGCGGCATGGCATAGTTGGTCAGGCAAGTCACCACGATGTTGCCTTCCTCGCCCGGCGGCACCGGATGCCCCGCGTCATCCAGGATTTCAACGAAATTGCCCCACGGCGGCACCCAAAGGCCGTTGACGCCCGGAACCTCCAACCCGATGAGACTCACCTCGCGTGAGCCGTAAAGGTTGTAAAGCCGGCAGCCGAAGACCTGGGCGATTTTTTCCCGCATGAACGGATATAGGGTGCCGGCCGACGTCACTATGACGTGTTGCGGCATCAGGTGAAGTTTTTCGCGCTCGACAAACCGTGCCAGCTCATAGGCAATCTGGGCGTAAGCCAGGATGAGCGCCGGACGCACCCGGTTGAGCGTGTCCACGCACTCGCGCAGGCGCTGCGGGGTCAGGCGGAAGGCGTTCACATAGGTATTGTTGGTCAACCACAGGAAGAATCTCGCTTTGGCGGAGCGGTTGCCCGGCTCCAGGTCGCGTTCGGAACCCCAAAGCCGGACGATCGGCTCGCCCACGTCGGCGCCCACCAGCCAATGGCCGAGCAGGGCGATGGCTTTGATGCGGTCTTCGTATCCGCGGTCCTGAATCAGCCGGACCGGCTCGCCGGTCGAGCCGCCGGAGGTGTTGTAGGACCATCTGCGCCGGCCCAGGTCCGCGGATTGGAGTTGGGCGAAATTGGCCCGGATGGTTTCTTTCGTCAACACCGGCAGGCGGGACAGGCACTCGACGGGATCGGTTTCCTCCGGGCGAACGTCTCCCCGTTGGCGCAACGGTTCGGCGTAATAGGGAACGGATTGCCGGCAGTGGCGCAGCAGTGCCGCCAGCTCGCGCTTCGCCGTGTCATAACCCGCGCCGCGTTCGTGCTCGCGCAGGTATTGCTTCAGCAACGCCGGGTAACGATAGCCGCGCAGGGCGGCATAGGACAGACAAGCAGGTTTGTGCCAGTTCATAAGCATCCTTTCAAACGATTGGCGCGGGTTTCATTTTCTCCATCGCACCGCCGCCTCCTTCAGAGCCGCGCGTTCCTCCGAAGTCAGCAACAGCCAGGTGGTCACCGCAAACAACCCCGAAACCGTCAATCCGGCCAGGCCCAGGTCCACCCAGTTCGAGATCGGCCAGCCCCACGAAATCAGCCGGCCCAATCCGATGGTGGCCAGCAAGGCTCCGATGATTGGGAGCGCCTGCCGGTAGAAGGTCCGGTAAGGCTGATGAAGCACCGCCGCGCCATAAAGCGGCGCGAATATAAAATTCCGCACGATCCGCGAGAAAGCGCCGGCGGCGGCAATCCCAAAAAGCCCCCAGCCGAACACGCCCGCCAGCAGCAGGGCCAGCGCCAGATTGAACACGCCGATGGCCAGCGTCACCATCCCCGGCACCTTGACCCGGTTGGCCGCCAGCGGCACCGCGTAAAGCGGATACATGGCCAGCGTGATGCACACCGGAATCGCCATCAGACACAACAACGGCGCCAGGCTGCCAAAGGCCTGCCCCAGCCATAACCGCAACAAAGGTTCGGCAAAACCGCACACCAATCCCACCACCAGCGCCAGAACCAGGCCTACAAATTTAATGGCCCGGTTCAGATAGAGCGCCAGTTCCCCAAAGTTGCCCCGAGCATATTTGTGATACATGGTCGGCGCGAAGACTTCGCCCACCGTCATGCCCAGCGTGGACAACAGGAGCGCCAGTTGCAGGACGGCGGCGTACCGCCCGCTGGTCTCGGGACCGAACAACCGGTTCGCCAGCACCAGGTCAATGTTCAGATACAACAGGAGGCCGACCTGGCTGATGACGACCCAGCCGCTGGTCCCGCACATGTTCTTGAGCACCGTCCAGTCGAAATCGCGCAGCCGAAGGTGCAGGTTGGGGGTCAGCGCCTTCCAAAACCACACCGCGCTGAAAGTGGAGACCGCGGTCCCCGCCAGGATGCCGGCCCCGACATATTCAACCCGGGGAGCGATTAGCAGAAAAAGGCAGGCCACCAATCCCACGCGCGTCAGCGTTTCGCCGACGATGACGACGTTCTGCAAGTCCAGCCGGTTGAGGGAAAAACACGAGACCAGGAAGGGGGACCTGATTTGGTTCAGGAAAAATGCCGCGACGGTCCCGGCGAAGAGCCAGCGCGTCGCGGTCTCGTAGCCCGGCGGGATGCGCACCAGATGTTGCACATTGGCAATAGCGGCCATCGCAGGCAGGGCCAGCAGAGCAACGATGGCAACGTTGCCCCAAAGGGACACATTGAAGATCGTGTTTGCGTCCCGGTCATCCTTCCGCCCCAGGGAAATGGTCAGGTATCTCCCCACCGACGTGTCAAGACTGGAGGTGACCAGCGCCATGTAGGAAGTGATCATGGAAGTCAGCGGAATCAACCCGTAGGCCGCCGGACCGAGCTGCCGGACCAGGAAAGGGACATACCACGCGCCCACCACCATGGTCAGACCGAGCTTGCCGACGTTGCTGACCAGGTTGAACGCAAAACGGCCGGACTTGGCCGGCGCTTCTCCCGCCGATACTTCTGCGCGCAGGCGGGGCGCCGCCGTGCCGGCGCTGACTGTTGCTTCTGTTGCCATCGTGAAATTTGAGTTGGATGTTTCGTTACTGACACGCAGCGCGGATGTTTCACAGCCATCTCATGAACACCGGGCTTCAGTCTGGTGACCCAAAGCCGAAAGAACTTTCAGCCGCTTTAGCGGCTTTGACGCTGCCGGAGAAACCTTTGAAACGGCTTGACGCGTTTTTGCCTGTCTTCACCGGGCTGAAGCCCGGTGTTAATGAAAAGCAAGACTGTCAGTGTAAAATATGAAGTATCCAGGTTAGGAACCAACCGCGGTTGACTGGCTGCTTCGGCCAAGGATTGTTCTTGGGTTGGCTTGGCATCCCTTATTTGCCGTTCCAGTTCTTCCTGGAGTAATTCGAGCGGCTCGCCATCCACACAAGGCCACGCCGCCAGCGTTGCCGGGCGGTGCTCCAGAAATGAGGGAGTTTCTCGATTGACTGTTCACCAGATAAATTCCGATCCCGAACGGTTGGGCGTTGCCGCCACCCAAGACCTGGCAATCGGTCACCAAGCCGCCGTCGCTGCAATAGACCGCCGACCCCGACCCGTTGCCAAAGCGGTGATAATTGGCAACCACGGAGTTGCTAAGAACCCCACTCACCATGTAAACCGCGGTTCCTGTCCAGCCGATGAGAAAATTGGGGAAGATACAGTTTTGGACGGTTCCCCCCACGAGAGAAATGCCCGTCGGTTCCCACGGATAAGTATAGTCTGGCTGCACGGTGAATCCGTCCACCACGGCGGCCGAATTGGAAACCGAAAGGCCCCGATCGAGGAACAATTCCAAGTTCAGGATCGTCTGACCCGCCCCCATCGCGCTCCGTAAGGTGATGGCCTTGGTGATGGTAACTCGGTTGGTCAGGTCATATTGCCCCGGTTCAACCAAAACCGTGTCGCCGTCGTTCGCGCCATCTACTGCGGGTTGGATGAATGTGCCGCGGTATCCGTCGTGGCGTAAGGCGGCGTCGGGTTGGTGCTGGTTTGCGACACATACAACGTGGCGGCTGAAGTTGGACTGAATGAAGCGCCCGCTCCGAGCATCCCCAGCACCACTCCCGAAATAACCAGTGTCCAATAATAACTCTTTTTCATAACCTGTCTCCTTTTTTGTTGAGTTTTGTTGGTTCCAGCGGCCTGAGCCGCCCTCTTCTGCGGTCGTTTCAACCGTCATTGAATCGGCGGCCGAACTCCGTTGCAAACCGCAGGTCAAGCGTGGAGCATACGCTTGCTTTGATTGGACACCAGTGGGCGTTCTTCTACTTTGCGCGGATAAATCTTCTACCTCATGCGGACAAAGTTTGTAGGACATCAAAATCACTTTCGTCACTGCGCCACCACCCGGTAGAAACAACTGGAGATGGACAGGTTTTGGTTGGTGACATTCAGCATCGTCCCGTCGCCGGAAAAATTGGTCAGCGCCTGCCAGCGGGCGGGCGCCAGCGAATAGGTGTATTGGATGCTGTAGGCGTGATTCCTTTGCGCGAGGAAGGAAAAGGCAAAACCATCGGCCCTCCACCGCGGACCCAGAATGGCCACCGACTGCGCCGCCGACTGCGTCTGGCTGCTCTGGCTTTCGTATGCGCCCAGGTCAACTGTGTCATTGAGCGTCCTCGGGTTCCCGTCGAGGTCCGCGGCGCCGGCCATCCAGGGCTGGACCACTCCGGCGGCCAGGCCGACAAATTGCGGATCCTGGGTGATGTTACCCACTCCGCCCGGATCCGGCGTGGTGCAACAATGGTCAAAGATTCCCGGCCCGGCGTTGAACCATTCGTCCTCGGCATTGCTGCAGCCGGTGTCGTAGTTGGAATAGAGGATGCAATTGGTAATGCCGCCGCTTTGAACATAGATTCCCGCGCCAAACGCCGGGCCGCAGTCCTGGGCACTGTTCCCGGTGATGGTGCAATTTACCAGCGCCCCGCCGGCCATATACACGCCGCCTCCGTAGGTGGCGATGGGTTCCGGCACACCCTCGCTGCAGGCGTTGGACACGATCAATGAGTCGCGAACAATACTGTTCGTCTCGAAAATCCCGCCGCCGCCGTCGCCGCTCACGTCGGTGGCGCAATTGTTGTAAGCGACCAAACAGCGGTCCATCAAGCAGGAGTCCAGGTAAGCTCCGGCTCCTGAAAGCTCATTAATATGATGAGTGATGCTGCATCCCTCGATGATGCTGTTGGAAGCATAGAGCGCCGGGCCGTCCGACATTTCGCGGGCGCCGCGAATGCCCACGATGGCGGAATTTGTCAATTGACTGTCCACCAGATAAACCCCCGTGGCATGAGAGCCGCCCACCGTGGCCGAACCCAGGATTTGGCAGCCGGTGATGAGGCCGCCGCCACTGCAATAGACACCTGATCCTGAATCAAAACGGTTGTAAGTCACCATTGAATTGCTGAGAATCCCGCCGGTCATGCAGACCGAGGCGCCTTGGCGGATTAACCAGAAATTGGTGAAGGCGCAATTTTGGACGGTTCCTCCAACAAGGAAAACGCCGGCCGCATCGGATCCAGATGCCGGCCCCTGCATCGTAAAGCCGTCAATCACGGCGGCGGAGTTGGAGACCCAAAGGCCATAGTCGCCCAACGCCACGTTCAGGAACGTCTGGCTGGCTCCCATCGAACTCCGCAGAACGATGGCGTTGGTGATGGCGACTTGATTGGTCAAATCATACTGACCCGGCGCAACCAGAACCGTGTCGCCGCTGTTGGCGACCTCCACCGCGTCCTGAATGTCGTGCGCCGCGGTGTCCCACGCCGCATAAGGCGGCGAAGGGCTGGCGCTGGTTCGCGAAACATAGACCGTGGCGGCCGAGGCCGGGCTGACTGGGGCAACCGCTCCGATCATCCCCAGCGCCACTCCCGAGATAACCCGTGTCCAATAACTCCTTTTCTTAACTTGTTTCCATTTTGTGAAGTCTATCGGTTCAAGCGGCGTGAGGCGCCACCTTCTGCGGTCATTTCGGCTGCCATTGAATTGAATTAGCAGTCGAACTCCTTTGCAAACTGCAGATTGAGGGCGTAGCATACGCTTGTTGATATTGGACTGCAACAGGGTGTTCTTCCACCTCGCGCGGACAAAGTTTGTAGGACACCAAAGCCAAGTCCTTAGCCGGAACGATTCAGCTAAAAATCTTTAATCACGGATGGACGCGGATAGAGCAACCATTTTGGGAACGGCGTCTCGGAAACCGAACCGTGTGGGCGGAGGGCTGCCCGCCCCGCCATTCTGGCGCTATTGCTTGCCAAAGGCATGATGCCAAATGCCGGCTTTTTTCTCCTTCCCCAGGCTCGAATAGTCTCCCATTTTTGGGGCACGCTGTCCAAAGATCGGGCAACCAGACAATGGAATGAATGACTTGCTTCCTTGCCCTACCCTTCTGGCTGTCCGAGCAAGGTTGCTCGACGTCTGATCAAATTTGATTGGCGTAAGAGCAAGGTTGCTGAACGTCCGATCAAGGTTGATTGACGTGTGATCAAGGTTGATCCCACGCCAAAAACCGCCGGCACCGACTCATGCGGTTAGAAAATACACCCGCTTTATCCGGATTAATTTGGACATTCTTCGGCGTTTGCGGCGGGCAGAGAACCACCCGCCCTACCCGGAGGGAACTCCGCGTCGTCCGTAGCGCGGGCGTCCTCGCCTGCGGGTTCACCCGGCGTCCCGCCGGGTGTCGGGGCTTGGCGGCGAGACGCCGCCACAACCCGCAGCCGGGACGACTGCGCTACGCGGGTCATAATCAATGCGACTTACCGGAACTTGCGGTTTTGGCGCTGGCAATGGACCGCCCGGCCGTCAGCGCCCCGCCGGCCCCGTTCCGCTCCGGCTGCCAATGATAGGCGCGCGCATATGTTTCATAATACTGGCGCTCGCAGGGCGAGGAGACGGCGCGATTGAAAATCAGGCCCAGCACATGGGCGCGCCGCCGCCGCAACGCGTCCACCGCGCCGCGCGCCACGCGGGCGGAGGTGGACAAGGCACGCACCACGAACAGCACCCCGTCCGTCTGGGGCGCCAACACCGCCGCGTCGTCCGTGGCGGCCACCGGCGGCGTGTCCACCAGGATGTAATCGAATTGCGCCTTGGCCGCCGCCAGGAGTTGCGCCCAGACCGGACTCAACACTAGGTCGCCGGGGTTGCGCCGGGCCTGGCCGGCCGGCAGCAGCGTCAGATTCTCCATCCCGGTGGAAAGAACAGCGTCCAGCAGGGAAATCTCGTCGTCGAGCACCTCGGCCAGGCCGGGAGCGGACGGCAGGCCAAAATGCCGGTGCAAGCCGGGCCGGCGCATGTCCCCGTCAATCAGCAGCACACGCGCGTTGGCCTTGGCCAGTGTGGCGGCCAGATAACGCGCCACCGTGGATTTCCCCTCCCCCGGCACCGAGCTGGCCACCACGACCGATTTTGGACTGGAACCGCCATTGTTCAAGAAGAACAGCGAAGCGCGGAGGTTGCGGAAGGCCTCCGCGAACTCAAAGCATTGCTGTTCCAAGCCTTCAATCCCCGAGCGCGCCTTGGAGCTTTTGATCACGATGGCGGGGATCTGGCCCACCACCGGCGCGGCAAGGTGCCCGGCCAATTCCGCCTGCGAGGCGAAGTTGTCCTGCAACAGGCCGATTCCATAGAGCAATCCGAAACACAGCGCCAGCGCCAGAAAAGTCGCGGCGGCCATGTGGATCAACATCCGGTGGGTCGGCTTGGCCGCGGACGCCGGGTCCAGAATTCCCACGTCCGCCTGCTCCACGCGTTGCGCGACGTCAATGTTTTGGATCAAGCCAAACGTCTTGTCGTAGGCGGCCTGGAGGCGCTGGACCTTTTGCCGGATCTGGTCGTAATCGGCCATTTTGCCGCTGGCCTCGACGGCCTTGGCGTCCCAGTCCTTGGACGCGGCTTCGAGATTCCGGATTTGCACGGCCAAGGCCTGGCGGCGAAGCGCCAATTGTTTGGCCGCTTCGTCCCGCGCCACCTCCACGATTTCCTGCTGGGCGGCGATCTCCTGGTCGAGCTGAATGATCTTGGGATGGGCCGGGCGCAGGTAGCGGGACAGTTCATCGCGCTTGGCCATGAGCAGATGCATTTGTTGGTCGGCTTGGAAGAGCGCGGTTTGGGACTGTTGCACATTGGCCAGCATTTGCCGGGCGGCCGCTTCATCGCCGGGGGCCTGGCCACCGCCGCCTCCTTGGACGCTGTCGGTTTCCACCCATTGCTCCGGCTTGAGTGAATCCAGCAGTTTCTGTTCCGTGCGCAGCGTGGCCAGTTGCCGGTTCAACGAGGCCAGATAGCTCTGGGCGCTGCTGCCCTGCTGCTGGAGAAAGACGACGTTGTTGGAGGCCTCGAAGGACTGTAACTCCGACCGGGAGGCCGCCAACTCACCCTTCAACTGCGCGGCGGCGGCGTTCAACGACGACGCGGCCTGCGCGGATGCGTGGTCGCGGGCTTCCATTTTGAAATTCAAGTAGGCGGCCATCAGGCAATCCAGAAATTTCCGGGTGGCCACGGGGTCCGAGCCGGTGGCTTTCAAATCCAGCGTGCTGCTCTTGGAACCCTGCTCGGCGGTGACGCTGAACGGAATGGGCGGAGGCCCCTTGCCGTCGGGGGTTGAGCCGCTGGAGGCGAACAGGTCGTGCCAATGCGCCTTGGCCCTGTCGAGAAGAAGTTTCAGTTGGTTCCCGCCGCCGGCGCCGGACGTCTTTGAGGCTGGCTTGGACTCCGCCGTCAGTCGGGCCAGGGCCAGGCGTTGGATGGCCGGACTTTGGAGCAAGGCGGCCTGCGTTCCGAGGAAATCCACCAGTTGTTCCGTGTAACCCCAGTCTTCGGAAACATTGATTTTGCCCGTCACCCACATGCGGGCCCGCGACTCATACACCGGGCCGGAGACGGCAGTGTACAGATACATCGGGCCGAGGATGGCCGGAAAAATCAACGCCGGCAGCCACCAGTATCGGCGAAGGAGAAGCCACCAGCGGTGGAACCGCCCATACAGCTTGGACGCCGACATAAACCGGTCCGCCGGGGAAAACAAATCCACGGCGCTCGTGTTCAGATGATTTTCGTTGTCGTTCATCGAATTGTTCCTCAATAATTCACCAAACTTTGGGGCACTACGACCAGGTCGCCGGGCTGGACGGCGAGGTCTTTGTTCAGTTGCCCCTTCCAAACGTCGAGCACGTTGACCACAAAAGTTTCCTGGCCGGCGGCGGTCTTGCGGATCAAGCGCACGTGTTTTTTGTCGGAGAAGTCGCTGAACCCGCCCGCGTCCAGAATGGCCTTGCTGACGGTCATTTTCTCCCCGGCTTTGATTTCGTAACCGCCCGGTTGGCGCACCTGGCCGGTGACATAGACCTTGCCGGCCACCCAGGCCTTGTTGGCCACGGCGAGCGCGATGACCACCGTGGCTCGATAATAGAGTCTCTTTTGAAGCAGGGTCTTGATCTCTTCGGCCACTTGACGGCAGGTTTTGCCGGCGGCGTGGACCAGGCCGTAGTAAGGCACCTCCAAATCGCCGGAATCGGTGATCGTCAAGTTTGTCGGGGCGTCCTGGTCCTCGATCACCTGATAGAGAATCTGGTCGCCCGGACCGAGCTTGTAGCGGTTGTCCAAGGCGTCCAACGGCTGGCCCGACGACGCCAGGGCGGTTTGATTCGTATCCGCAAGAACCGTAAAATTCGTGTCCGCGGCGCGAACGGGACCGCAACATTGCCAGGCGGCAAAGGCCGCCACGAGAATGAGGATTCGCTGGTTCATAAAAAGCAGGATCAAAAAGTCCACACCACGTCCAGACCCACCTGGTTGCGGTGAAAATCCCTCAACGCCAGGTCCGATTCCTTCAGCAAAAACTCGTAGCCCAGGTCGGCCCGCCAATGTTTGGCGAATTGGTATCCGACACTCAGGCCGCCGCCATAATAGGTGAATTTTTCGTCGAACCCCGAAGGTCCGCCATATTCCTCGGCCACATTCACCGAAACATGCGCCCCCAGGTCCACGTGCCGGACGATGGGCGAGGAGATGGAGTAGCGCGCATAGACGGTTTTGAGATTGTTCGCGTTGTCGCCCAGGAGCAACTTGCGCCCCACTTCGATCGAGTGCGTGAAAAGCCGCGTGTCCTGGCTGACGCGCGCGTAGGCGTAGTAACTGTCGTAATCGCTGTTTGCCGGACCCACTTCGTCAAACCGGGCTGTGTCGTAGCCGCCCCCGGCCCGCAGCGTGACTTTTTCGGGCAGCTTGGCCTCCACAAATGGCCCCACCCGCGCCCGCCAGTTGTCGTTCAAAACGGTCTCCTGATCGTAATGGTGCAAGGATCCCCGGCCTTCCACTCCCGCCTGCACGTGGTCGCCCAGAAAATAGCCGGCGTTGGCGGTGAACCATTCGGAAGCCCGGTCCAGATAGTCAAACGCGGCGGTCTTGGAAATGAAATTCTCGTGGTTGTAGCCGACCGACACCACACCTTTCTCCAGGCTCCAGGTGACATCCAAACCGGCGTGGTTGTCCCAACGCGAGAAGGTGCCCACGTTGTTGAAATTGTAGAAGGGCTGGTTTTCCCCCGCAAAGCTGTTGAAAAAGAGGCTCTGCTCATAGGAAAAACGCTCGTGCAGTTGGATGTGAAAATCGCCCACGAACAGGTTCCAGGCCAGTTCCGAACCCGGATTCACCAGCGGGGCGTCGGAGTTCAGCGCCGTATTTTTCAAATACCACTGGTAGGACAGCCCTAGGGAGAGCCTCAGCGCGTTGAGTCGGGTGACGGGCCACAACGCGTCCAGTTTGGCCTGGGGTTCGATCATCACATCCTCCTTGGGATTGCCCGAATAGAAGACGTTGTCCGTGTAGTAGGCGCCCACCCCGGCGCTGGTCCTCACCCGCACCGGGCCGTAACGCTGGTTGAACTGCTCGGCCTCGATGGACTTTGCCAGGGCCTGGGCGGCGCTTTCGCTGGACACGGCTTCGCTGGATTGCGCATAACCGTTGTCCCTGGCGAACATTCCGCCGCAACCGATCATGGCCAGCAGCAGCCGGAAAGGTCCGCCGGATTTGGCGCGGCCCGCTCGTCGCCGGAGAGTGCTCATGGTGTCATCGGGAAGTTGATCCACTACGGCACAGCCTTTAACCGGTAAAACCCGCTGCTCCCGGAAAGGGGAACGGCCAGCAGGTTCTGCTCGCCGACAACCGTCGGCGCGGCGGTCACGTCCGTCCACGCGCTGGGCGACAGGCTGGGCGTGAATTGCAACACCCAGTTGCCGAAGTTCGCCGGCCAGGAAAGCTGCACCTGACCGCTTGCCACGGTGGCCTGCAACGAGACTTGGCTCGGCAGCAGGACAAACACATTGAACGTCGGCCCGGTGGGCGCCGGGGTGATCATCGGACCATTGGGAACGGCCACCGTCAACCCGGTCATGGGCAACTCCAGCGGCGTGCCGTCGTAAATCCCGCTCAACACCGGCGGGGCGAAGAAATCCTCCGCGTTGCGCACTTGAAAGGGCGTGCCCAGCGTCAGCACGGAACTGACATCCACCGCCACGTTGCTCTGGTTGTCCCAATTATACACGATGATGTTCGCCCGGCCCGGCTCGTAATAGTTGGGGCGGACAAACACGTTGGTGCCGCTGAAGTTTCCCGTGCGGTAGATGCTGTTCAGGTCGTATCCGGTGTCGTTCTGCCAGCCTGAAAGACCCAGCGCCAGCGAATTGACTTTGACCATCGTGTCACCGTTTGTGGGAACCACATAGGTGTTGCCGTTCCAGGCGGCCGCCAAGGGGGCCTGTTGATTCAACGAAAGCGCCTCACTCGCGGTTTGCGTTCCTAACACATTGCCGGCCACCGCCGCGATGGTCCAGTTGTTCATTTCCAGCCCCTCCGGCAGGTAGTTGTTCAGAATGGCGACGCTGCCGTTGATCCCCTCGCGGCCAATCTGCGCCCGGTCGTCCTCGCCTGGAGTCGGCGGGAAGTAACCCATGTTGTTATCAAAAATGATGTCGTCTGCCCTGATGGCGGGGGCGTCCACACCCACAATCCAGTCCCGATATTGGCGCACGTCCTGGATGGCCCCCCCGTTGAACGCCACGTTCCCGTCCAACGTGATGCCTGACAGGTAGCGATCGAAGTTATTGGTGCCGTTGTCGTAAACATGCAGATCGGCGCCGGCATTGTTGAAGACGATGTTGTTCTCAATCACCCGCCCGCCGTTCGACCCCTGCACGTAGATTCCGTGTCCCTCGGCGTTGTCCGGCGAACTCCAGCCGTTGTTGTAGATGAGGCAGCCGTAAACCAGGTTGCTGGGCGCCTGCTGAGAAATGTAAATCCCTTCCCGCGTTTCGTCATGCACGACCAGGTTGATGAACCTCATGTTCGGCACGTAGGAGGCGATTCCCGTCAGGGGATGGATGTCGGTGGGATTGAAGTAGGCGTTGGTTTCGGCGCTGACGCGGTTGGTGTCCGAGCTATACAGTTCCAAATCCCGCAGGGTCACATATCCCGCGCTGTCCCAAAACGTCAACGAACCGTCCACGCGCGCCCACTCGCCCGGCGCGGATTCGAACGTGATCGCCTGCCCGGGCGCGCCTTGAATTTTCGTGTCCACGTGTCCGAACGTATAATTGCCGCCCGTCAGCCAGAACGTGTCGCCCGGTTGCCCCACCTGCCCGGAGAGCGCCGTGGCCAGGTCGTAAGGTTGCGCCAGCGTGCCCGGGCCGGACGGGGTCCCGCTGGGGGCGACATACCAATCGGCCGCCTGGATTCCAGCCGGCACCCAGAGCAAACGGAGCAGGAAAAGGCGCACCCTGAAAGCAGGATGAAACATCGCTGCCTCCGGGGTTAAACGGAAATCAAATCCGGCCGCTGGGAGGCGTCGAAGCGGCCCGCGCCGGCCGGTTCAATCCGGGAAAGCGCGAACTGGGCGGCCTCCCGCCGGTTAAAGAGCACCAAGTCCAGACTGAGTTCAGCCGGCACCAGGCGGCCCATCACTTCCAGCAGGATTTGCGCGCGCTGTTTGCCGGGCAGCACGCGAGTGACCGAGGCCTTCATGCCCGCAAACGCGCCGCCGGCGATTTCCACTTCCTCGCCTTCCACCGGCGCGTCCGTCAGGACCTTCGGGCCCAGTTCGGCCACACCCCGCCGCAAGTCCTCAATGACTCCAGGGGGTATTTCCGGCACCCGGCCACCAAACCGGAGCACGAACTTGACCGCCGGAGTATAGGCGATCCTCTCCAACATCGTCTCCAGGACGAAACGCGCGAAGACGTAATTGGGAAACAGGGATTCCGTCCGCCACCGGCGGCCCTGCCGGGTGGCGCGCAACAACCGCAACTGCGGATTAACCGCCTCCACGCCGGGAATCCGCCTCAAATGGGCCGCCGCGATGTGCTCATGCTTCAAATGGGTGCGAATGCAATACCACCCCCGTTCCCCCTGGCCAAGCCAAGGCTCCGCAATTGGCGATGTAATCGTATTCATCTCCATTTCCAACTCCGCTGAAATTTCACTTCTCACTGCGACCGCCTATCGGGACAACGGCCAACTACTCCCTTCAATCGCCCGCCAATATAGGACACAGGCGTGCGCCGCGGAAATGGGGTGTAGTCAGTAGTAAGGGCGGAAAAAACACCTGACGTCAATATGCGCCGCTTAAACCCGAAAACCGGGGTTGGGGAGCACACCCTCCTCGGGGGATGCTGGACGCGCCTCGCCTCCAGCGGTTTGGCGCGCGAGGGCCTTCGAGAATCCCCGAAATGGTCCGGTGCTCTGGATGTTTTCCGCGAGAACTCCCCGAAAGATTCGCGCATTGAACCCCCCGAACAACTCGATCGGAGCGCCGAGCACCGCCTCGGCGCGTTGGGAAAACGGCTTTGAAGCTGGCCGAGGCGGTGCCCGGCGCTCCACGATTCGTGGGGAAGCGTGGAAAATCGCACGCGAGGCGCGCGCACGCTCCCCATCCAACTTCGGTTCTCGAGTTAAAACGTGAAGCGTTGAAGCGGGTTGCAATCCTTACCCGTTCCCGCGCCGCAACGCTGCAACGCTTGAACGCTTCAACGTTTCTCCGCGTTGTCCGTCTTGCGTTTGCCGCGCGTTTCCCTGAAACTGGCCGAGCATGAGTGATTCGAAACATTGGACGGTGCCCAAGTGGCCGTTTTTGCTTGGCGACGCCCTGGTGCTGGCCGCGGCGTATTTTGTGATTGAGCAGGCGGCGCATCCGATCGGCCGCTGGGTGGCCGTCGCCGCCGCCGGGTGCGTGGCGCTGGGCGCGGTGCTCGGCGCCTGGCCCTTTGTCCTGGATTACCGGGCGATCGTCAAGGTGGTGGAAGCCAACGCGCTCGGCTCCATCGGCCAAAAGATTCAAGACCTGGAAAAGCTCGCCGCGCAGATTGCCGCCGCCACGAACGAATGGACCAACGCGCAGACCCAGGCCGAAAAGACCGCCGCCGGCGCCCGGGAAATCGCCGACCGCATGGCCGACGAGGTCCGCCAGTTCAGCGCCTTCATGCAGACCATGAACGACAGCGAGAAGTCCGCCCTCCGCCTCGAAGCCGAAAAATTCCGGCGCGGCGAGTCCGAATGGCTGCAGGTCCTGGTGCGGATTCTCGACCACGTGTTCGCGCTGCACGCCGCCGCGGCGCGCTCGGGCCAGCCGCGCCTGGCCGAACAAATCGCCCAATTCCAGAACGCCTGCCGCGACGCCGCGCGCCGCGTGGGACTGGCGCCGTTCACGGCGGGGCCGGACGAGTCGTTCAACCCCGAACGCCACCATGTCCTGGACGGCGAATCCAAACCTTCCGACGGAGCGGTGGTGGCCGAGACGGTCGGCGCCGGATTCACCTTTCAGGGCCGGCTCCTGCGTCCGGCGCTGGTGCGGTTGCGGGGGGAAAATTCGCGGGAGGAACCGCCGGAAACCGAAGCGGTCGCGAAGGCGCACAACGGGTCTGCGCCACAACCGGCCGATTAGACTTCGCCGGTCCCAGGCGTCGTTCACGGTTCAAATCTCCACCGTCCGCCGCGCCGCGAGGAAATGCAGCCAGGCATTGGCGACCGGGCGCGCATGGATTTTTTCCAGCGCCCGCGCATAAAGCCGCAACTGCGGCGAGTAGATTCGCACCTTCTCCGCAAGGCCGTCCGCGCCGATGTCGTCGGTCTTGAAGTCCACCAGCCAGATCCGGTCTTCCAGCAGCACGGCCAGGTCCGCCGCGCCCTGCACGACGATGAATTCGCCTTCCAGTCCGGCCCCGGAGCGGGTCCCGAGGAGATCGTCCAATTCGGCGGGGGTAAACCTGGCGGTAAAGGCCAGTTCACGCTTCACATCCGCGGCGTGCGTGCGAATCCGGCTCCCGATTTCCGAATTCCAAAACGCGGCGAGGCCCTCCAGGTCCAACGCGGCGCGTTCGTCCGGTGACAGGACGTTTTCGCGCTCCAGGCGTTCCGCCTCCGCGGCGAGGGCCGGAACACCGGCCGCCATTTCCATCGCCAAATGACGGAGAAATTTGTGCGCGGCGGTGCCCGCCTCCGCCGCGCTTAATTTCGGAGTTCGGAGTTGGGAGTCCGGAGTTTTGGTTGGCGAAGCGCGCCGCCGCGCTGAAGACCCGGAAGTGAAAACTGAAAACACCGGTTCCACCTCGTCCTCCAGTTCCTCCGCCTGCCGTCGCAGCACCGTGACCGAGGCCTTGGCGGCGCGCCGCGTCGCCGTTTCGTGCGGATAGGTCCACGAGAGCATCGCGCGCAGCCTTTCCGCCGTCGCATCGTCCATCTCGATTGCGTTTGTCTCGGAGACGACGTGGAAACTCCCTGACGGGGTTTGAGCCTCGTCGTCACGGCTCCCGCGGGTTGAATCATCTCCGGATTCCGCGTCCTCCGCGACGCGCCAGAGCAGATGCGGAAGCTTGCCTTCCGTCGCGATCGGGTTTCCGGATTCAGAACATTGACCGCGGAACCAAAGGCCGAGCCAGTCGGCGAAACTGTTTGCGGCCTGGACGTCGCGCGACGCCGCAATGCCGGGCTGACTCCAGAGCGTCTCCCATTTTTTTTGGCTGACGCTGCCGGCCAGGATCAAGGTGTCGCGCGCGCGGGTCACGGCGACGTAGAGCAGGCGCAGCTCCTCGCTCCGCAGTTCGCGGCGCTGATGTTTTTGGGCGAGCCAGTGCGGCAGGCTCGGATAGCGCCCGCCGTCCTTGGGCGGCTGGACGCGCGGACACAAACCCAGCGCCTCGTCCAGAATCACGTCGCCGCGGAGGTCCTGTTCGTTGAAAGGCTTGGCCAGGTCGGCGAGGGCGACGACGGGAAATTCCAGCCCCTTGCTCTGGTGGATGCTCATCAGGCGGACAGCGTCTTCCTCCGCGACCGGCGCCACCTCCGGCTCGACCTCGGCCTCGCGCCGGGCTTGGACGAAGTTCAGAAAGCGGAAGAGTCCCTGGCGCTGGAACTGGTCGAATTGCTGCGCCAGATTCAAGAACTGACCGACGTTGGCGCGGCGCTGCCGGCCGCGCGGCCGGCTCTCCAGCCATTCGGCGTACTGCGTCTCGGCCAGGACCGCCTCGAGACATGGCGACAAGGCGACCTGCCGCGCCAGCGCCCGCCAGCGGGAAAATTGTTCCAGAAATGTTTCCACCTTCGCCCGTGCCCCGCTTTGGACTTCGGACTTTGGGTCTCGGACCTGATTCAAGGCGAACCAAAAATGGCCGTTGGCGGCGAGGCGGATTTGCGCCAGGTCATCCAGCGACAGCCCCACCAGCGGCGAGCGCAGGACGGCCAGGACTGGAACGTCCTGCAAGGGATTGTCGAGCAGTTGCAGCAGGCTCAACAAATCCAGGACCTCGCCGCTGTCGTAAAATCCGCCGCGCTCGACGGTCAGCGGCACGCCCGCGCGCGCGAATTCCCGGGCGTAGATTTCCGCCTTGCCCGACGGCGAGCGCAAGAGCACCGCCAGGTCCCGCCAGGCCGCCGGCCGGAATTGTTCCCGTTCCTCGTCCCAGATGTCGTGGCCGGAGTCATGCAAATCCTTCAGCCGCCGCGCCAGCAACCGCGCCTCCCGGTCGGCGTCCAGCAAATCCGCCAGGGCGTCCGCGCCGGATTCGTTGGCGGCCCCGTCGTTTCCGCCGGCGCGACGGGTCTTGAGCCGCAGCAACAGTTCCGCGCGAGGCGTCGGATTTTCGGTCGCGCTCAAAAGCCGTCGCTTTTCCGGCGAACCATGGGTCAAGCGGGCCGTGGCGTCGTAATCCACTCCGCCGAGGTCTTCGCGCATCAGCACGCCGAAGACGGAATTGACAAAATCCAAAAGCCGCTCGCGGCTGCGGAAATTGTCCGTGAGCGGGATGGCCCGGCCGTTTTCACCGCGCCAGCTTTTGGCGTAGGCGCGGAAGATTCCCGGCTCGGCCAGGCGGAAGCGGTAGATGCTCTGCTTCACGTCGCCGACGAGGAAGCGGTTGGCGTCCGCGCCCTCACGGCCCAGGGCCTGGATGATTTTGTCCTGCGCGGCGTTGATGTCCTGGTATTCGTCCACGAAGACGAAGCGGAACTTTTCGCGCCAGCGCGCGGCGACCGGGGTCGGCCCATCGGTGTCAAAATTCCAGAGCAGTTTCAAGGCGAACTGCTCCAGGTCGTGGAAGTCCAGGAGGCCCTCGTCACGCTTGCGCGCGGCAAAGCGCGCGGCAAAGTCCCGGGTCAGGCGCAACAGCGCGTCCATGTGGGGCCGGACCCAACCCCAGTCCTCCGCCAATGGATCGTCCGCTGGCGTCGGCATGAGCGAATGGAGAAACGCGACCTCGTCGAAGAAATCCTCCAACGGTTTGCGCAACGCGGTCTTCCGTCTCGCCGGCCAGCCGGTGTCGGCGGCCAGAACCTGCGCCAAGACCTCAGCGGCAGCTTCAGGCGAAAGCAGGGGAGCGCACGCGCCTCGCGTGCCGTTCGGCGCGCCCTCGCGCCGAACATTGTCGGCGCCCGGGGCGGATGCACTCCTCCACTTTTGCAGGCTTTCAAGACACTCGGCGGCCTTCGGATTTTCCGTGCGCAAAGTTTCCAGGACCGGCAGCCACTCCCCCCGCCAGGCGCGGATGGCGTCGTCCAGCCACGCCCGCCATTCAACGGGATGGCTCTTGGAAAATGTTTCAACCTGGCGCGCCAGCCAGCCGTCGGCGTCGGGCCGCGTTTGAGCGCGGTGATGCAGACGCAGGACCAGGTCGCGGATTTTCCGGTCGCGTCCGCCGCCGTATATCTGGATCAGCTCCCGGACCGCGGCGGACAACTCGTCCTCGCCGGCATAGCGCGCCTGCAATGCCTCCTCGAGCGTTTCGGCGGCCAGCAGGCGGGCCTGGCCTTCGTCGGCCACGGCCAGTTGCGGGTCCAGGCCCAGCTCGTAAAAATGTTCTCGCACCAGCTTGAGGCAGAAGCCGTGGAGGGTGCCGATGTGCGCGGCGTCGAACAGGGCCAGTTGCGCGGCCTGGTGGGAGTCGCCGGGATGGCTCGCCGACTCGTTTTCCAGCGCGCGGCGGAGGCGCTGCTTCATTTCCGCCGCCGCGGCTTCGGTAAAGGTGACGACGAGGATTTCGTCGAGCGCGACGCGCTCGCGGCGGAGGCAGTCCAGGCAGCGCGCGACGAGGGTGCGCGTCTTGCCCGTGCCGGCGCCGGCCATGACGAGCACGTTGCCGCGCGCGGCGACGGCCTCCCGTTGCGACCGGGTGAGGGGATTTTCAACGCGCGCCGGTTCCATTGCCCCCCAGTTTCAAGTTTCGGCTTTCAAGTTTCAAGTTTGCAACCGATTCAATTTGCGGACGCCCGGGTTGGCAGGCCGGCCGGATTCGCGACGTGCGATCCATGGGTCGAGCCACGCTTCAGCGCGCACCGCAGATCAAAAACGGCGGGGTTCCGGGACCATTCGGGCTAATTTATTACTTTTTTTATCCTGGATATGGCTTATTCTTCCGCCGTGTCAGAAAACCTGCGGCTCAAGGACCAACCCGTCAGCGAACGCCCGCGCGAGCGGCTCATGGCGCGGGGGGCGGATGCGTTGAGCAACGCGGAGCTGATCGCGATTTTGCTGCGGACGGGGTTGAAGGGCGCCAACGCCGTCGAGATCGGCCGGCAATTGCTGCAAAAGTTCGGCGCGTTGCAGGCGCTGGCGCGCGCGTCAGTCGCCGAGTTGCAACAGGTCCGGGGCGTCGGGCGCGACAAGGCGGTGACACTCCTGGCGGCCTTCACGCTGGCGCAAAAAATGGCGGCGGAATGGCAGGAAGACTCGCCGGTGCTGGACCGGCCCGAGAATGTGGCGCGGCTGCTCCGCGAAAAAAATCTGGTCAAAAACGTGGAGACGCTCCAGGTGCTGCTGCTCAACACGCGGCGCCGGCTCATCCGCGTGGACGAGGTGGCCGACGGCACGATAGACACCCTGCTGGTGCATCCGCGCGAGGTCTTCAAGTCGGCCATCGCCGCCAACGCCGCCGCGGTCGTCCTGGCGCACAACCATCCCAGCGGCGATCCGGCGCCGAGCGAGGCGGACCTCAAGGTGACGCGCGACCTGATCCGCGCCGGACAGTTGCTCAAGATCGAGGTGCTCGACCACGTCATCCTCGGCCGCGCGACGGCGGAGCGTCCGAAGGATTACGTCTCGTTGCGCGAGTTGGGCTATTTCTTCTAACGAGGCTCCGCCTCAGACCGACGAGATGTAGCGAATTACAAAGGCGCCGGTTGGACAGGCTGGCGCGAGGCCAGAATATAAGCCGACAAGCGGCAAGTTCTCCGGTATACCGGAGGGAACAAACGTCCAACCGACACCGCTAT
>JAGWMQ010000123.1 GCA_028873125.1 Verrucomicrobiota bacterium
GTCAGACGTGCCTGCCAGTCGTCCACCAGCCGGTCAAACGTCTCGTAACTGCTGTCGGATTGAGGAACCGATTTCAAACAGCAGTTGTTCATGTGCCGTTGATATCAAAGCCCGGCTCGATTGACCCCTATATTTTTTGATATGCGCCCATTGGCCGGAAGTTGTCCGAAGCGAGCCGGCACAGGAAATGAGTGTTGCGCGTGCGAAGATGAGGGCAGGGCGGCCAGCAGGCGATTCTTGCCCAACGCGTGTCGCCGCCCTTTCTTGAGACAAGGACAAAGGCTTTACCGCGCTCGCACAAACTTAAGGGCGTCGTATCGGCGGAAGGCCGTCCGATCTGCCGCGTTTTGGGATTGGACCGGCGATCGCTGCGGCGCGGGTCGGGAGTTCTCAGTTGTCCGGCTCATCCGCCATCCCGGTGGTCTTGCGGTTTGTGGTCGTGGCGTTGCCAATGCACCACCGGCCCGCAGGCAGACTATTCCTCAAAACACCGGCGCGAGGCGTTGCACGTGGCCTTGTGTGCCGGACGGTCGTCCGCCCCGACGACGGTCTGGGTGAGGTTGCACCAGAAATGACAGGGCGACGCTTCCGCGCCGTTCTTGTCGGCAAAGGCCTCCTCGGGCGTGGCGTCAATGTAAATTCTCTTCGTCCGCAAATGCTTGCAAATGGTTTGGCTCATGGCTTCACCCTTTCAGTTTGAGGAGCGCGCGGCGGATCAAGGCGTGGGCCAGCGGCACCTTGTAGCCGTTGAATTCCAGAGGCTGGGCGTTGGCAAGAACGAGGTCAGCGGCCTTTGAAACAGTCGCTTCGTCGAGCGTTTTGCCGTCCAGAAAATCGTTGGCGGCCTCGACCTGGTACGGCACCGGCGAGATGCAGCCCAGCGCCACGCGCGGCCGGCGGAGTCGGCCGCCGCTGACTTGGGCGGCGACGGCGCAACTGACCAGCGCCCAGTCGAAGGCGTGCTTGTCGCTGACCTGCAGGTAGGCGCTGCGGCCGCGGGCGGTGGGAATTTCCACCTTCAGGATCAGATCGCCGGGATCGAGCGAGTTGTGGGCGAGGGGGTTTTCCCAGGCCCGATGATACAATTCGGACATGCTCAGGCGCGCTTCCTTGCCGGAGCGCCGGACAATGGCGGTGGCGTCAAGCGCCGCCAGCGCGGTCCCCAGGTTCGACACCACGGGGCTGATGCAGGTGTTGCCGGTGAACAGGCTGTGATAGCGGTTGTCTCCGTGACGCGCGTAACACGTGTCGCCGCCTTTTTTCAGGCACACGATGTCCCGGTGGCGGTAATACCAGCAGCGCGAATGCTGGGCGAGATTGCCGCCCAGGGTGGCCACGTTCCGGATCTGCTGCGAGCCGACTTCGGCGGCGGCTTCGTGGAGACCCGGAAAGACCTTTTTGATCCCGGGATGATTCTCAATTTGCGCAATGGTCACCAGCGCGCCGAGCGTCCAGTGATCCCGTCCGGACTCAATTTGATCCAAGCCGGGCAGCGACTTGATGTTGACCAGGATTTTCGCGTCAGTGATGTAATCCTTCATCCGGCCCAGCAGGTCATTGCCGCCGGCGAAGTAATGACCGTTGTCCGTCGCCAGTTGCGGGGCGCTGTCGAGCGAGCGCGCGGTTGCGTATTCGAAGGCTTTCATGTTGCGGAGGCGACGGGTTTGGGCACCTTGCCCAGCGCGGCCAGCACCTTGGCCGGCGTGATGGGCAGGCTGCCCACGCGCACGCCGAGGGCGTTGGCCACGGCGTTGCCGATGGCGGCGGCGGCGGGAATGGTCGCCGGTTCGCCGATGCCGATGACGCCGCGCTCGGGCATGTTGAGGAGAATGACGTCAATGTCCGGCACATCGGCGATGTTCGGCAGTTTGTAGGTTTCAAAATTCGGGTTGAGCACCACGCCCGACAGATTATCCATGACGCGTTCCTCATAGAGGGCGTAGCCCATGCCCATGATGATGCCACCGTTGATCTGGCTCTCGGCGGTCAGCTTGTCCACGATCAAGCCGCAGTCGTGAACGGCGGTGATTTTCTTGACGGTCACCAGACCGGTCTCGGTGTCCACCTCCACCTCGGCAAACTGCACGCCGCCGGTGCCGCTGGACGAAAGACCGTCCTGCCATTTGCCCTGGACGACCAGCGGAGTGACGCCGAGCTTCTTGCAGGCGGCAAACCAGTTGTCCCCGCGCGCGTCGGCCACGCCGGTCCGTTTCTGCAATTCGGCCAACGCATTGTTGCACACGTCATACACCGTCGGCGACACCGAGGCGCAGGTGGTGCTGCCGCCGCTGCCGGGGCCGGGGGGATACTGCGTGTCGCCGACCTTGACGGTGATTTGCTCCGGCTTGAGCCCGAGCATCTCGGCGGCGACCACGGCGATGACCGTGCGGGTGCCGGTGCCGATGTCCTGCACGCCCAGGCGCAACTCCACGCTGCCATCGGGGTTGATCTGCGCTTCGGCCTGCGTGTAGCGGCTGCCGCCGCCGCCCCATTCGGAGCCGCCGCAGCCGACGCCGGTTTTGACGATGCCGGGCGAACCGCCGGGCTTTTTGTATTTTTGCTTCCAGCCGAATTTTTCCGCGCCCAGCTTGTATTCGCGCCGGCGGATTTCGCTCGGATCATTCTTGAGCCGCAATTCCAACGGGTCCATGCCCATCTTCGTGGCCAAATCGTCGAGGGCGCTTTCAATGCCGAACGACGCCGGCGGGCGCCCCGGCGCGCGGAAGGCGCGGGCGGAGCCGGCGTTGACGGCGACGCCCACTTGTTTCACGCGGACGTTTGGGACGCGGTAAATATACGGTGCCGGAATTTCCGCCCCGCCGCCGCCCGCGGTGGCGGCGCCCGCCCCGATGCCGGGCGTGCCGTAGTTGTCCATCTGGAAGGCGTGCAGGGTGCCGTCGGCTTTGGCGCCGATCTTGATCCTTTGAAAGCTGGAGGGGCGGTTCCCGACGGCCAGCGCCTCGTCGAAGCGCGTGAGCATCAGTCGCACCGGCGCCTTGGCCGCCTGCGAAAGCCGCGCCGCCAGCACGCCTTCCACACCCGCCCCAAATTTGGCGCCGAACCCGCCGCCCATATACTCGGTGATCGCCCGCACGCGACTGTGGTCCAGTCGGAGCGCGCCGGCCAGACCGTCACGCACGCTGGCAATGCCCTGGGTCGAGGCCCACGCCGTCACGCCGTCGTCCGTCCACGAAACCGTGCTGCCGTGGGTTTCCATGGCGTTGTGAAGCTGCACGGGCGTGGTGTAGAAGCCTTCGCTCACTGCGGCGCACTCGCCGAAGGCCTTGTCCACGTCGCCATGCTCATGGACCTGGGGCGTCGTTGTGTTGGGCGAATCTTCCCAGACCCGGGGCGCGTCCTGCGCCTTGGCGATGTCTTCGTTGACGACGAACGACGGCTTGGGCCTGGCCTCCACCTGGATGGCGCGCAAGGCGTCCAGGCAGGCCTGTTTGGTGGCGCCGGCGACCGCGGCCAGTTCCTCGCCGTAAAAGCGGATGGTCCGTTCGCCGTCCTGCACGGTGATGGCGGCCTTGATGCCGGGAATCTTCAGCGCGGGTTCCAGATTGATTTTCGTGATGGTTGCCGCCGGCCATTTGGAACGCAAAATCATCCCGTAGAGCCAGCCGTTGGCCTGAATGTCCGAGGCATAACGCGCGCGGCCGCTGACCTTCTCCGGCGCGTCTATGCGGAGCACGTCGTGACTGATGTATTTGGTTTCCGAGGGCCAGCTAGGCATAGTCCATCACCTCCGTGTGGGTGGTTCGGGCGGCGGCAACGCCGGCCGCCTGCAACGCCGCCTCCAAAACGCGCGGTTGGGTGCCGCAGCGGCACAGGTTCCCGGCGCAGGCGTGCCGGACTTCGTCGGCGCTCGGCTGCGGATTCTTTTGCAGCAGCGCGGTGAGGCTCATCACAAATCCCGGCGTGCAATAGCCGCACATGGTTGCGTCCTTGGCGACGAACGCCTCCTGCACCTTGGTCAACCTGCCATTTTTGGCCAGTCCTTCGACCGTCGTGATCTCATGGCCCTGCGCTTCGATGGCGAGCTTCTGGCAGGCGTAAATGGGCAGGTTGTCCAACAGCACCGTGCAGGCACCGCAGGCGGCGCGGTCGCAGCCTTCCTTGGCGCCGGTCAGGCTGGAGTAGTTGCGCAGGGCGTCGAGCAGGGTGACGCGCGGTTCAAGCTGGAGCTTGAGCGGCTTGCCGTTGACGTTCAGCGTGACGGGCACCGGTCCGGGGCCGACGGTTTGTTCGCCGTTGACTTTTTCCAGTTCCGCCGCGACGGACTGGGCGCGGGAGGCCGCCGCCGTGACGGCAACGGTGCCCAGGCTTTTAAGAAATGTGCGGCGTGAATGCGCGCCGAACACCTCTGGCTCAGGTTTTTTCATGGCCGCTTAATTGGCTTGATTGAACTTGCGCCCTTACATAATCCCCTGGACGATCCATGTCAAGCGCCAGTCCGGGATCGGCAATAGAACATTTGACCGATGGACATGCAGTTCGTTTCAAAAATAGTTTCAACGTTTTGTCGCGCGAACTCTTCAGTTCCTCGAAGGCCCGGCGCGGCAAAATGACCGGGTGCCGGGCGTGCCCGCCAAATTCCGGCTGACAGACGGCACCCGGATTTTGCGCGGAACAGTCCAATATGGCCCGCAGAGTCCCGGGCCGCACATGGGGTTGATCCCCCAGTGCCACCGCCCACCGTGCGATTTCCGCCCGCCAGCCGTCCCAGTTTGCCGCGCAGAGAATCGAGCTGAACATGCCGCGTTCAGGCTGGGGATTGGGGAGGCGGTCCGGTGCCGGAAAAGCAAGCCGGTCCAGTTCGACCGCCAGTTCCGCGTCCCCGGGCCGGTGGACGACGGCGATTTGCGCTGCGCCCAGTTCGCGCCACTGGCCGATCAAATGGCCGATGACCGTCGTGCCGTTCCACGGCAACAGCAGTTTGGGCCAGCCCATCCGCACCGAGGCGCCCGCGCCAAGGATGATGACGCCGAACGGCGGAATAGCATTTACAGGCGTGAAGCCCACGTCCGATCCTTCAGCGTTTCGCCCCGGCGAACTCCGCCCGTTTCTGGATGAATTGGGCGAGGATGCTCACGGCGATTTCGGGCGTGCTTTTGGCCCGGATGTCCAAGCCGACCGGACAGGCCAACTTATCCCATTGCTCGGCCGTGGCGACGTTTTGCTTCAAAAACTGCTCGCGCATGATGCGCGCCTTGCGTCGGCTGCCGATCATCCCCAGGAAAACGAACGGCAAATGAATCCATTCGGACAAAACCAGCGCGTCGTGCTGGTGGCCCCGTGTGACGATGAGGCCGAACCCCGGCGCTTTCGGGGGCGGCTGCTTCAACAACTCGTGCCAGCCGCCGACGCGCAATTGCGTCTCCGGCGGAAAAAAACGGTGGTTGGCCAGTTCGGGCCGGTCGTCGAAAACCGTCACTGCAAAATCCAGGTTCAACGCGAAAGCCGCCACCGCCTGGGCCACGTGGCCGGAGCCGGCGATCCACAACTCCGTCGGCGGCGCCACGGTTTCCTGGTAAAGCCATTCGGACGTTGAGGCATTGGCAGGGGGCGTCACTCCGCGCGCGGCGTCGCTCTTTTGTCCAGCCGCGGCGGGCAGAGGACCGCCCGCCCCACCTTCCACCAGGACGATGGAAAAATCCTTTTTAACGCCCCAGCGAACCGGCGCCGCGGCGGTGGCAAGCCCGCGCCAGAGTTCCGCCGCCTCCGCCGCACGCGGCAGTATCAATCCGCTCACGCTGCCCCCGCAGATCAGGCCGTCGTCCCAGCCGAAATCGTGGTCGAGCACCATTTCAAACGTGGAGGGGCGGCCGGTCTGGAGCGCTTTTTTTGCCCGGGCGTGGACCTCGGCTTCCAGGCAGCCGCCGCCAAGCGTGCCGGCAATCCTGCCATCGGCAAAAAACAACGCCTTGGCGCCGACGCGTTGCGGGCTGGAGCCTTTCGTTCCGGAAATCAGCGCCAGCACAAACGGCCCTTTTTCCCCGACGGCGGCGACCAGTTGATCGTAAAAGCGCGGCATGAAGGTGAGGTCGGGGATCCGGTCACGCCTCCGCCAGTCGGACCGGCAGGGCGCGCACAGGAGCGCCCGTCGCCCGGAAAACCGCGTTGGCGATGGCCGGGGCGAGGGCGATGATCGGGGTTTCGCCGGCGCCGGCGGGCGGCAAATCCGGCCGGTCCAGCAGGTGAACGTCCATCTCCGGCACGTCATCGAACCGCGGCACGAGGTATTCGGCAAACGAGGGGTTGAGAATTTTGCCGTTGGCAAATCGGATTTCCTCGCGCAGGGCCGCGCCCAGTCCCATGGTGATGGCGCCTTGCACCTGGGACAGCAGATTGGCCGGGTTCAATATCGCGCCGCACTCAAAGGCCTGGCACACGCGGCGGACGCGGATTTTTTTAGGGGCGCGGGAGATTTCAACCTCGGCGCAAGCCGCCACGCAGGAGCCTTTTTCCGTGCCGCAGGCCAGGCCGATGGCGGCGCCCTTTTCCTTGATACGCTCGCGCCAGCGGAATTCGGCGGCGGCCTTTTCCAGCACGGCGCGCAGGCGCGGGTTGTCCAGTTGCGCCAGCCGGAAGTCCAACGGGTCGGCGCCCGCCAGCGCGGCCAGTTCGTCCAGGAACACTTCACGGGCGAAATTGTTGGCCGTGGCCGCCAGCGCGCGATACGAACCCTGACGCAGCGGCGGCTTCGACGGCAAGAAGCGGCAATGCTTTTTGCCAACCGCATACGGCGTGTCCATCGCGTTCGGTCCGGAATTGATGTTGATGAAAAACCAGGTGGCGATCCGGCCGTGCGCGTCCAGAGCGGCCTCGGCTTGAATGGCCGCCGCCGGGCGAAAATAGGCCCAGGTGAATTCTTCCGCGCGCGTCCAGCGCAGTGAAACCGGCCTGCCGGCGGCCCGAGCCAGCCGTGCAGCCTCCACGGCGCACTCGGCGGTGTGCTTGCCGCCGAACCCGGCGCCGAAATCGGGAATGATCACGCGCACGCGATCCTCGGGCAGGTGAAACGCCTGCGCCAGTTCGCGGCGGCAGCCGAACGGATTCTGCGAGCCGGTCCAGACGGTCAGCCGGTCGTCGCTCCATTCGGCGACCGCGGCGCGCGGCTCCAGCGGCGCGTGCTGGATGTAAGGAACGTGATACGTCCGGCGCAGGATCCTCGCTTCGGCCAGTTGGCCAGCAAACGGATTTTGCGGCGCGCCGCCCCCGGTGTTTTGCTTGAGGTAATCGAAAAGTTCCCGGCTTGACGGCTGGGGCGTGGTCTCCCATCGGGCCGTTCCGGCAATGGCCACCAAGGCCTTTTCGGCGCGAAAGGAAGTCGCCGCGGCCACGCCGACAAATTGGTCGTCCCGCGCCACAACCACGCCGCTCATGCCCTTGGCCGGGGCCAAATTAATGGAAACCAGTCGCGCGCCGTAAGCCGGCGGGCGCAATATCTTTCCGTAAAGCATTCCGGGCCGCGTGATGTCCGAAGGGTAGCAGTGCGCGCCGGTCACGATGTCGTGCGCGTTGGGTCGGAGGACCGGCGTGCCGAGAACCTTCCATTCCTTCACCGGAGTCAGTTCCACGTCCCGCGGGATGGCCTGCGCCAGCAGCGTTGCGGCCTCGTTGCTTTTCACGAGATCGGCGTAGGTCAGCGAACGTTTGCGGGCGGCGTCAACCGCCTGGCCGTCGCGAACCGTCACCGTGTGTGGTTTGACCTGCCACTGCCGACAGGCGAATTGAATCAGCAAATTTCTCGCCGCCGCCGCGCCCCGGCGCACCGCCGGCACCGAGCGCGGCGTGGTCATGCTCCCGGCGGTCATGCCGTCGTCGGGCACCTCGCCGGTGTCGGCCAGAAGCATTTGCACCCGGCTGACCGGGATGCGCAATTCCTCGGCGGCAGCCTGCGACAATTCCGCCCGCGCGCCTTGTCCGGCCTCGACCTTGCCCGACAAGACCGTAATGGTTCCGTCCGCGCCCAAGTGGATGCGGGCGGCGACCGTGCGCGCGCCGCTGCCGAAAAACCCACCCCGCCCGCGCCGTCCGCTTTCCTGGGCCAGCGCGGGAACGGACGCCGCCACCAGCAACCCCGCGCCCAGCACTTTGACGAAGGAACGCCGGCTCAAGCCGAAATCATAACCGACGCGCCCGACGCGCTCCTCGTAATCGGGCGCCTCATAATCGGGCTGGGGAAGGGCGGTAGGCGGCCTGGCTTTCATACGGACGCCGTTGCGGTTTGTGCCGCGGCCACGAGGCGATGAACCGCCTTGACATATTTGGCGTAGCTGCCGCAACGGCAGATGTGGTGTTGCAACTCCGCCAGGATTTCCGCCTCGGTGGCACGCGGATTTTCCTTCAGCACCCCCGCCGCGCCCACGATCATCCCCGCCGTGCAGTAGCCGCATTGGAACGCGCCTTCGGCCAGAAACGCCTCCTGCACGGGGTGCAGCGCGCCGTGGCCGGCCAGCCCCTCGATGGTCAACACCTCCCGGCCCGCCACGGCGCCGATGGGCGTGAGGCAGGACGGCTGGCTGCGCCCGTTGA
Organism: Verrucomicrobiota bacterium; assembly: GCA_028873125.1. Taxonomy (GTDB): domain Bacteria; phylum Verrucomicrobiota; class Verrucomicrobiia; order Limisphaerales; family UBA11358; genus UBA11358. Next base: position 8,542 of record JAGWMQ010000123.1, read on the forward strand.
CCAGGACGGTGCAGGCGCGACACAGGCCCTCCCCGCAGCCGAACTTCGTGCCGGTCAGGTGCAAATCCTCGCGCAACACGTCCAGCAGCGGACGATCGGGATCGGCCGACACGGTCTGCGGTTTCCCATTCAACGTGAAGGCGATTTTGGCTTCCATAAGCGGCGCCCGATCGTGACTGGTTTCAAGGGTTACAATGAACCGCCGCGCGCCGCGGTCAACAAGAAATTGCAGCGCCACCCGTTTCCGCCGGTTGACACCCGGCGCATTTTCCGGCAACAATGCCAGCGTCGCCCGCCTCACTTTTTCCGCGAACACGCGGCCGGAGCGACATGCGCAAAGCAATTGGGGCGGTTTTCAACGGTCGGGAAAAATGTTATGAAACACATCCGATGTCTCCGTCAGTTCCGGGTTCGGCTATGCCAATGGCTTATGGCCTCCACTCTCCTCACCCTCTTGAACTCGCCGGCGCTGGCCTCGCCCGCGCGCGAGCGCCTTTCGTTTGACGCCGGCTGGCGTTTCACGAAAAATGATCCCTCCGGCGCCGGCGATCAGTTGAGTTACGCCAACATCAAGCCGTGGATGAACGCCACCGGCGACCGGTTTGTAAAAGACGGAACGCCGACGAAGCGTCCTCCGGGCAATCCCGGCAGCGACGTCGCCTACGCGCAGGCCGGTTTTGACGACAGCCATTGGCGGCTGCTCAACCTGCCGCACGACTGGGGCATTGAGGGGCCGTTCGATCCCAACCTGCCCGGCGCGACCGGCCGGCTGCCGTGGGCGGGCGTGGGCTGGTATCGCAAGCATTTCAATCTCCCGGCGTCCGACGCGGGCAAAAGAATCTACCTGGCCGTGGACGGCGCGATGTCCTACGCCAACGTCTGGCTCAACGGCCATTACGTCGGCGGCTGGCCGTACGGCTATTCGTCGTGGGAACTGGATTTGACGCCGTTCGTCAAGTTCGGCGCGGAGAACGTCGTCGCCATCCGGCTCGACAACCCGCCAGATTCCTCGCGCTGGTATCCGGGCGGCGGGATTTACCGCAACGTCTGGCTGGTGAAAACGTCGCCGGTGCACGTGGCGCATTGGGGCGCCTACGTCACCACGCCGGCGGTCAGCCCCTCGGCCGCCACGGTGAGAATCCAGGTTGCCGTGGAAGACGATTCGGACGCCGGCGCGGACGTGTCGGCGAACAATGAAATTTACGAGCTCAAGGCCGACGGCGGCAAGGGCAGGTCCGTGGCCTCGCTCAAGACCGACGGCATCAATGTCGCGGCGGGCGGGACGGCGACGAGCCGGCAGGAGATTTCCATCAAACATCCGCGGCTCTGGAGCCTGGAAAAGCCGCAACGCTACGTCGTGGTCACCTCGCTTGAGCGGGACGGCAAACTGGCGGACCGCTACGAAACGCCTTTTGGCATTCGCACCATCCAATTCACCGCCGACAAGGGCTTTTTTCTGAATGGCAAACACGTTCACCTCAACGGCGTTTGCGATCATGCGGACCTGGGCGCGCTGGGCACGGCGATCAGCGACCGCGCCTTGCAGCGGCAGATCCAGATTCTCCAGGAGATGGGCTGCAACGCCATCCGCACCAGCCACAACCCGCCCGCGCCGGAGTTGCTGGATTTGTGCGACCGCATGGGCATGTTGGTCATGGACGAATCGTTTGATTGCTGGCAACGCGGCAAGACCCGGAACGATTATCATTTGCTGTTCAAGGACTGGCACGAGAAGGACTGGCGCGCGGAACTGGAACGCGACCGCAATCATCCCTGCATCATCCTCTGGAGCACCGGCAATGAAGTGCCCGACCAGGGAACCCAGGCCGGCTACCGCATCGCCGCCGAATTGACCCGGATCGCGCACGAGGAGGACCCGACCCGGCCGACCACCGCCGCCTGCAACGACACCGAATCGGGCTTTGACGGGTTTCAAACGAACCTGGACGTGTTCGGGTACAATTACAAGCCCACCGAGTATGGCCGGTTTCATCAGGCCAATCCCGACCAGCCGTTGTTTGCCAGCGAGACCGCCTCTTGCGTCAGTTCGCGCGGCGAGTATTTCTTCCCGGTGAGCGACGACAAGCTGTCGGGCCGTGCGGATTTCCAGGTCAGTTCCTACGACCTCTACGCGCCGCCGTGGGCGACCCCGCCGGATTGGGAATTCAAGGGGCAGGACAAGTTTCCCTTCGTGGCCGGCGAATTTGTCTGGACCGGCTTTGACTATCTGGGCGAGCCGACGCCCTACGGCCACCGCAACGACCCCGCGCGCAGTTCCTATTTTGGCATCGTGGACCTGGCCGGATTCCCCAAGGACCGCTTCTACCTTTACCAGGCGCGCTGGCGTCCCGACCTGCCGATGGCGCATCTGGTGCCGCAGTGCTGGAACTGGCCCAATCGCGTGGGTCTGATCACGCCCGTGCACGTCTATACTTCCGGCGATGAAGCCGAATTGTTTCTCAACGGCAAATCGCTCGGCCGGAAGAAAAAGGGCCAGTTCGAGTA
>JAGWMQ010000124.1 GCA_028873125.1 Verrucomicrobiota bacterium
CCCGGAGCAGCTACGCCGTGCCCGGACTTTACCTTTATGACAACACGATTGTGTCCATCGCCAAAAACCTGAAACCGTCGGCGCGCGGCGAAATGGAGATCACCGACGTGAACCTGGCCTATCTGCGGCGCGGCGCGCTGCGGGTGCAACGCCTGCACCGGGGCTGCGCGTGGCTGGACGCGGGCACCAGCAGCAGCCTGCATGACGCCTCGGCCTACGTGCAGACCATCGAACAGCGCACCGGCGTGAAAATCGGCTGCCCGGAGGAGGCGGCCTTCCGCGGCGGATTTTTACCGCTGGCCGAACTCGAGAAACTGGCCGGCCAGATGCCCAAATGCGAATACCGCGATTACCTGGCCGAGGTGGTGGCCGAAGCCAAGCAACTGAAAACATGATTTTACTCCTCGGAGCCTCAGGCTACATCGGATCGGCGCTCGCCCAGGAACTCAAACGCCGCGGAACGGCCTTCGTGCCGCTGGCGCGCAGCGAATTGGACTACACGCGCTTCGACGTGCTGTTTCCTTTTCTCGAGTCCCGCCGGCCGGAATTCGTCATCAACGCCGCCGGTTACACCGGCAAGCCGAACGTGGACGCCTGTGAAACGGCCCGCGCCGACACGCTGGCCGGCAACACGCTCCTGCCGCAGACCATCGTCCAGGCCTGCGCCGCGTTGAAGATCCCCTGGGGCCACGTCTCGTCCGGCTGCATCTTTTCCGGCGCGAAAATCGTCGCCAGCGGCAGCACGCGGGTTGAAAAAGACCTGACACGGCCCGACCTGCGCGCGCTGGCCGACCGGTCGCCGGACTGCATCCGCGGGTTCAGCGAATCCGACACTCCCAACTTTTCGTTTCGCGACCCGCCGTGCAGTTTTTACAGCGCCAGCAAGGCGCTGGCCGAGGAGGCGGTTTCCGGCCTGGGCCAGGGCTACCTCTGGCGGCTGCGGATTCCGTTCGACGAATTCGACAACACGCGAAACTACTTGAGCAAGCTCCAGCGTTATCCGAAAATTTATGACAATGTGAATTCCATTTCGCACCGCGGCGACTTTGCGCGGGCGGCCCTCGATTTATGGGAACGCCGCGCCCCCTTCGGTGTTTACAACGTGACCAATCCGGGGTTCGTCACCACGCGCCAGGTGGTCGCGCTGGTGGAAAAGCGCCTGAGGCCGAAGCGAATCTTTGAGTTTTGGACAAACGACGCGGAATTTTACAAACTGGGGGCCAGGACGCCGCGCTCGAATTGCGTGCTGGACGTTGCGAAATTGTTGGCCACGGGCGTGAAAATGCGCCCGGTCGTCGAGGCCTTGGAAGATTCCCTGAAAAACTGGAAACCGGAATGAGAATTTACGATTTACGATTTACGACTTATGGTTTGAGGATTGAGGACGCGTTCCTTTCTCAAGGCACGGCGTCAATCGTAAATCGTAAATCGTGAATCACAAATGAATCTGCTGGTCACCGGCGGGGCGGGCTTCATCGGCTCCAACCTCATCCATCACATCCTGGACCGCCCCGAAATCACGCGGCTGGTCAACTTGGATTGCCTCACCTACGCCGGCCATCTGGAAAACCTCGAAACGGTTGCGCGCCACCCCAAATACGCTTTCGAAAAAGTGGATTTGCGCGACAAGGCGGCCGTCCGGCGGGTCGTCCAGCAGCACGCCGTCACGCACGTCATGCACCTGGCGGCGGAATCCCACGTGGACCGTTCCATCACCGGCCCGGATGATTTCATCCACACCAACGTCATTGGTACCTTCAACCTGCTGGAGGCCTGTCGCGAACTCTGGCTGGGCACGAAATCCGAAATCCGCGATCCAAAATCCGCCTGCCGTTTCCACCACGTCTCCACGGACGAGGTGTTCGGGTCGCTTGGCCCGTCCGGTTGCTTCACCGAGACCACGCCTTACGCGCCCAACTCGCCCTACTCGGCCAGCAAGGCCGCCAGCGACATGCTCGTCCGCGCCTACTATCATACCTACGGCCTGCCGACCATCATCACCAATTGCTCGAACAATTACGGGCCGTATCAATTTCCCGAAAAACTGATCCCCGTGGTCATCCAAAGCGTGCTGGCGCGCCGGCCAGTGCCCGTTTATGGGGACGGCCTGAACGTGCGCGACTGGCTTTACGTGCGCGACCACGCCGGGGCCTTGTGGCTGGCGCTGACGCGCGGGAAAAGCGGCGAGACCTACAACATCGGCGGCCACAACGAATGGGCGAACCTCCGCATCGTGGAGTTGATTTGCGACGTCATTGACGAGTTGGCGCCTCGTCTCGGCGGCCATTCGCGCCGGCTCATTTCCTTCGTCAAGGACCGCCCCGGCCACGACCGGCGTTACGCCATTGACGCCTCGAAGATTCAGCGCGAGCTTGGCTGGATGCCCGCGCATCGGTTTGAGGACGGCATCCGCGAAACCGTGCGATGGTATCTGGACAACCAGGCGTGGGTGAAAAAAGTCACGGCTAAAGCATGAAACTGCCGATCCGCACACGGGGTCTGCCGATGGCGCTGGTTTGCGCGGCGCTGGTCTTCGGCCCGGACATAAGGGCAGGGGAGACCAACCGGCTGGTCTGGCACAAGACCGCCGACCGCGTGGACGCCGATCTGCGCGACATGCCGCTGCCCCGGTTGTTGGGGCAGATCGCTGCGCAAACCGGCTGGCGGGTCTATGTCGAGCCGGGCGTGACGCATTCGGCGTCCGTCAAGTTCGCCGGCCTTTCGTCGGTGGAAGCCCTGCGGATATTGCTGGGCCACGTCAATTTCGCCCTGCAGCCGCAGGCCAACGGCCCGCCGCGCCTGCTGGTTTTCAACACCGCGGCGCAGAACGCCACCCAGCCGGTTCACGCCGCCAGGGCCGCGCCCAAACACGTGCCCAATGAACTGCTGGTCAAGCTCAAGCCGGGCGCGGACATTGAGGCTCTGGCCAAATCGCTGGGCGCCAAGGTCGTCGGCCGTAATGACAAGCTCGGCCTGTATCTCCTGCAATTCGACAATGCCGCCGACACCGACGCCGCGCTGGCCAAACTTCGGGGCGACCGCGACGTGGCCCAGGCGGGCTACAATGATTATTTCAACCCGCCGCCGTCCATCCAAAACTCCGGTGGCCCGACCGGACCGCCGTTCAGTTTGAAACTGAAACCGCCGGGTGATTCAGGCAAAACCATCGTGGGCCTGATTGATACGCACGTACAATCCCTCGGCGCAGACCTGGACCCGTTCCTGCTCAAACAAATCTCCGTGGCCGGCCAGGCCAACGACGACGGCGACGTCACCCACGGCACGGCCATGGCCGAGGCGATGCTGGCCGCGCTGGCAGGGGCGTCCCACGGCAGCACCTCGGTGCAAATCCAGGCGGTGGACGTTTACGGCCCGAATCCGACCACCACGACCTGGAACGTGGCGCTGGGCATCCAGGCGGCCGTGGACGCCGGCGCCAACGTGCTGAATCTGAGCCTGGGCAGTTCGGAGAACAGCCCCATCCTGGATGACGTGATCGCCCAGGCATTGGCGGACGGTATTCCAGTCTTCGCGGCGGCGGGCAACACGCCCGGTTCGCCCGACTACCCGGCTCAGGTTCCTGGAGTTCTGGCGGTGACCGCCGTCTCGCAGGACGGCCAGTTGGCACCCTATGCCAATTCAGGGAATTGGGTGGACTTTGCCTTCCCGGGCGCCAGCGTGATTTATTTCGACGGCCAGAATTATTTCGTCCAAGGCACGTCGGTCTCAACCGCCACAGCGACGGGCGTGGCCGCGGGTAACAAGGCGGCGTTGAACTGGAGTTGGGCGCAGGTCGAGGCGGCAATGCTGAAACGATTCGCCGCGCCGACGCAATGAAACGGATTGGAGGCTGGGAGTTGGCAGTTGGCAGTTGGGAGAAATAATATCATCCGAAATTTACCCATCCGGAGCCCCAGCTTCCAACTCCCAACTGCCAGCATTCCGCATTTCAGTGTGAAATGCAGCCGATCCGGCCGAACGCGACCACGTAAGCCGCGAAGGCGACGATGAACAGCCAGGGCTTGCCGTGCAGCAGCAGCAAAATGCCCCAACTCAACACCAGCCCGATGGCTGCGTAAACCAAGATCGCCAAAACCAGTTTCATCGCCCACAAGTTAGCGGATTTCTCCCTTCGCGCAAGCAAACGGAAGACTCACAATGTCCGCCGGAAGAGCGTGGTGGCCGCGCTCATGGCCAGCACGGTGAAAGCGATCAGGAAAATCAAGTCCGGTACGATGGCCGTCAGGCCGGTGTTTTTCAAGACCAGATCCTTGAACCCATGCACCGCGTAGGTGAACGGATCCACGGTGGTGATGACTTTCATCCATGCCGGAAAGGACTGCGTGGGATACACCGCGCCGCTGGGGAAAAAGAGCACGGTGTTGAGCACGCCGAAAATCGCGCGGGGCACCAGCGGGTCGCTCACGCGCACCATCAGCAGGAACATCATGCTGATCAGCGCCAGCGCCGTGACCACCACCAGCAACAGCATCCGCGCCAGGCGCAGTGGATTGAACGGGTCGGGAATGCCCGCCAGCAGCGAACCGAGCGTCACCAGCACGATTCCGGCGATGATGGCCTTGGCCGCTCCGGAGAGGTTGAAGCCCAGGATCAATTCAAATTTCCGGATGGGCGTCACCAGATAGCCCTCGTGCAGCCCGCGCGCCTTGTCGTCAATGAAAATGATGCCGCCGCCGATCATCGCCGAGACGAAAATCGCCAGCACAATCGTGCCCGGCAACAGATACTGGATGTAGGGCACGTAGGGATAAATCTCCACCACGTCCAGCGTGGCGTTGGCGGTCAGGCGCGGCGGGACCGCCGGCGCATTATAGGCCCGGAGCAGGCTGGCAAGCGTGCCGTCCAGCGCCGAGGCGGCAAATTGGTCGGTGTTGTCCTCCACGAGGGCCACGCGGGGATCGGCTCCGGCCAGGACCTTGCGCGAAAACTGCGGCGGGATGTTCAAGACGCCGCTGATCTTGCCGTTGCGCAAGTCGCGGAGGGCGTCCGCTTGGTCGTCGTAGGCGACGGTCTCGAAGGTGCGCGCGTTGGCGGCGACGGCTTGAAACATCTCCTTGAGCTTGACCGCGGGCACGCCGTGGTCCTGGTCCACCACGCCCAGGCGCAGGTCCTTGACCTTGCCGCCGAAGGCATAGCCCAGCACCAGCAATTGCACCAGCGGCATGACGATGGAAACGACCACGAGCGTCGGACTGCGCCGGAAACGGCGCAGGTCGCGTTCGATGATGGCCCAGACGCGGTGCATGTGATGAAAGGACTAATTTCTAAATCCGAATGACGAATGGCAAAGCGGGCGCCAAAGGTCCATTCGGCATTCGACATTCGTCATGGGGAGTTCTTTAGCCATTATGGTTTAGTGATTCATCTTTTTTGCAAGTCAGCCTCGTTTCATCAAATACGGGCTTTCCGCCGCGGTCGGGGCCTGGAGCGCGTCGCGCAGTTGATGGCCGGTGTAATGCACGAACACGTCGTCGAGCGTCGTGCTCTGCACCGACAGCGAGGCGATGGCGACGTTGGCGTTCCGGGCCGCCTGCATCAGCTCCACCGTCGTGCGCGGGCCGTTGTTGGAGGAGATGCGGAAGACGTGGTCCTCGGCCTTTACCTCGGCCACGTCGGGCAGTCGCTGCAACGTCTCGGCCCAGTTGGAGGGGGCGTTCGAGAAGCTGACTTCCAGGATGTTTTTGCCGGGGATGGAGGCCTTCAATTTCAGCGGCGAATCCAGCGCGGCGAGCTTGCCGTGGTCAATGATCGCCACCCGGTCGCAGAGCTTGTCCGCCTCGTCCATGTAATGGGTGGTGATCAGAATGGTCAGGTCCCGCTGATGTTTCAGCCGCGTCAGCATGTCCCAGACGGCCACGCGCGAGACGGGATCCAGGCCGGTCGTCGGTTCGTCCAGAAAGAAAATCCTCGGCTCATGCACCAGGCCGCGGGCGATTTCCAGACGCCGCCTCATGCCGCCGGAAAACATCTTGACCGGCTTGTCCGCCCACTTTTCCAGGTCCACCTCCTCGAGCAGTTGCCGGATCGCGCGCCGCCGCTGTTCGCGCGGAATGCCGTAGAGCTTGGCGAAGATGCCCATGTTCTCCTCGGCGCTCAATTCCAGGTCGGAGGTCATCGCCTGGGGGATGACGCCGATGGACTGGCGCACGCCGTTGGCGTCGCGGATGATGTCGTGACCGTGGACGCGCGCCGTGCCCGAAGTCGGCGGCACCAGCGTCGTCAACATGCGGATGAGCGTGGACTTGCCCGCGCCATTTGGCCCGAGCAGGCCGAAGACTTCGCCGTGTTCGACGGAGAAGGTCAGCGCGTCCACGGCGGTGAAATCGCCGAAGCGCTTCGTCAAATTTCCAACTTCAATGTCGAATTTCATTAACGATTGACGATTGACGATTGGCGCAACTTTTGAAGCGCGCCTCGTGAATCGTGAATCTTGAATCATTTCAGCGGCAGCGCGACGTAGGCGGTCATGCCCACCGCCAGGGCGCGGTCGCGATTGTCGCAGCGCAGGCGGATTTGAAAGGTCTTGATGTCGCGCTTGGTGCGGCTCACGTCGCGCTGGGTGGCGTAATCGGCGTCCACCCCGCGATAAAAAACCGTGCCCTGGCGGGTGGCGCCGGATGGCAGCCGCACCCGCAGCTTCTCGCCAAGGCGGATCCGGTCAATGTAGGTTTCCGGCACGTCGGCGCGCACCCACAGATTGTCCGGATTGATCAGGGTGACGATGGCCTGGCCTGGATTGACGACCTCGCCCTGCAGGGCGACCCTTGTGTCCACGATTCCGGCGATGGGCGCGCGGATTTTCGTGTACCCCAGTTGCACCCTCGCCTTGTCCGTCTCCGCGCGGGCGGCCTGGATCTGGCTCTCGATGGACTGGACCTTCGCCTGGGCGGCGTCATCCGCGGTTCGCGCCTGGTCGTAAGCCTCCACGGATTCGACCTTGTTCGAGTAGAGTCCCTCAATCCGCTTGAAATTGAGCCGCGCGTTTTCCAAATCCGCTCTGGCCTGCGCCAGTTGCGCCGTCGCCTGCCTGGCGCTGCTCTCGTAAAAGGCCAGGTTGGCCTCCTGTTCGCGGGATTGGAGCGTTGCCAGCAACTCGCCGTTGGCGACTACGTCGCCTTCCTTGACCAGAAGCCGTTGGAGACGGCCTTGGATTTGCGGACTCACGATGACCTCGTCGGTCGTCACCACGCCGGTCAGATTGATTTCCGGGGGCCGCCGCGTCGTCATGTAGTAAAAGCCGACTGCGACGACGGCGAGAATGAAAATCAGGATGAGGAGGATGCGTTTCATGTCCGGCAACAGGGAGATGGACCCGGTTCATTCGACTTGATAGCCGAGTTTCCGGAAGCGCTGGAGTTTGTAGAGGAGCGCGCGGCGGCTGATGCCCAGCGCCTTGGCGGTTTCGGTGCGGTTCGAGCCGTGCTGGCGCAGGGCCTGCAGGATGGCCAGACGTTCAATCTCCTCCAAACGCTCGGCGTCGGCGGTTTCGGGCGGGGGTTGTTCGCCGGCGGCGCGGACCCGCGCGGGCAGATGTTCGGGCAGGATGAGTTCGCTGCGAGAAAGCAGGACGGCGCGTTCCATGGCGTTGCGCAGCTCGCGCACGTTGCCGGGCCAGGAATACCGCTCCAGGCAGGCGGCGACGGTTTCCGAAAAACGCGCGCGGCCCCGGGCGAATTCCCCGATGAACCGGCCGGCCAGCGGCAAAATGTCCTCGCGCCGCTCGCGCAGCGGCGGAATGTTGAGTTCCACGACGTTCAGGCGGTAAAACAAATCCTCGCGGAAGCGGCCGCTTTTGACTTCGTCCTCCAGGTTGCGGTTGCTGGCGGCCAGGATGCGCGCGTTGGTCTGGACTTCGCGGTTGGAGCCGACGCGCTGCAAGCGGCCGTCCTGCGTCACCCGCAGCAGCTTGGCCTGGAGCGCCGGCGACATCTCGGCGATTTCGTCCAGAAAAATCGTGCCGTCGTTGGCTTCCTCGAACCGTCCGATGCGCTGGGCGTGCGCGCCGGTGAAGGCCCCTCTTTCATGCCCGAACAATTCGCTCTCCAGCAGGGTTTCAGGGATGGCGGCGCAGTTGACCTTGATGATCACGCCCGCGGCGCGCGAACTCCAGGCGTGAATCGCGTCGGCCAGGACCTCCTTGCCCGTGCCGCTTTCGCCGGTAATCAACACGCGGGTTTCGGACGGGGCGATGAGCGACGCATCCCGGAACAGGTCCTGCATGAGCGGGCTGCGCGCCACCACCCAGTCCGGCAGCGTCTTGTCCTCGTCGTAACGCAGCGGCACGGGTGCGGCGAGGCCGACGGCCTGCCGCACGGAGGCGAGCAATTCGTCCAGGTCAATGGGCTTGGCCAGGTAATTCACCGCGCCATCGCGCATCGCGGCGACGGCGTCGCGGATGTCGGTGAAGGCGGTGACGAGCAGGACGGGCAGGGTGGCGTTCTGGCGGCGCGCCCGGCGCAGGGTTTCCAGGCCGGAAAGCCCGGGCATCCGCACGTCGGAAATCATCAGGGCGAATCTTTCCGTGCGGAGCAGTTCCAACGCCTGCCCGCCGGAATCCGCCGTCGCGGTTTCAAATCCCTGGCTGCGCAGGAACGAATTCAACAGGCTGCGCTGACCCGGATCGTCGTCCACGATCAGAATGCGCGGCGGCTCGGCGGGACTCTGGCGCGGTTCGGCTGCCACGATTCCAGCCTATGCAAATTCGGCGGCGAGTTTCAAGCCGGTTCATGAACCGGGGGCGCCTCCACGCGCTGTTCTTGGGCAGGGACGACGCGCGGCGCCTTCAGCGGCGCAACCACGCCGTCAAAATATTTTTGCTTACGCGGGAATTCGTTCCGCTCGCCGCACCGCGGCCGGGGACATCGCAGCGCGGTGTCTCTGCCATTTTTAAGAGCAGCGCATGATTGCGCCCATGAAGCGGCTTCGCCCTCATTTCCCGCCCGCCTGCCTTTTACGAGATGGGCGTGAGCTGAAGCCAAAGCGATGGCCGCGGCGGACAGGCGCATAAGCGGCGTCTTTTTCATAACCAACAATGACCAGAGCGCCTCGATTCAACTGGCATGACAGCGGCGGCGGCGGACGCGAAGCGAGGCCGGGACTCCGCCCGGCCATGGAAATCATCGCAGAAGGACCAAGCGGTAGAAACGTTGCGATGAGATTGCCGGTTCCGTCTTGCTGCTGACTTCATTGGTGGCCAATACATCTCCGGGCAAATCCGTCCAATTGGCGTCACTCAAATTGGTCTTGTATTGCACCTGATAGGTCCAGTTGGAAACGGAATTCCAAGTCAGGTTAACGGTGCCATTGGTCAAGATGATGGACTCAAATCTCGGCAGCAGGTTTAGTCCGGTGATCTTGAAAATAGTTCCATCTCCGTAGGGGTAATTGTAGGAAATGTTGCCACCTTCGCTGGTCGTCCCGTAAAGATTACCATCGCTGGTTTGGACCAAACTGCCATAAGGCTCGGCGCCATTAGTCCCTTGAAAGATGACCAATGTCATCAGCGTGCCATCGGGTGTCATTTTGAAAACGGTCCCGCCGCCGATACCACCTTCAGTGGTTGTTCCATAAAAATTGCCATCGCTCGCTTGAATCAAAGTGGTGAACGGGCGGGCGCCATTGGTGCCATTGAAGTTGACCAAGGTCGTCAGCGCGCCGTTCGTGGTCACACGGAAGATGAGCCCTTTGTCATAGAGACCACCATAGGCGCATGTTCCGTAGAGATTGCCGTCATTGGCTTGCACCAAACCGCCAAACGGCTCAAGACCGTTGGTTTGCTCGAAGATGACCAGCGTGGTCAGGATTCCGCCGGACGTCATTTTGTATATCGTTCCTCCGCCGCCGCCGCTGCCGAGTGAAGAGTCGCCGCCGCCAGCGGTTGTCCCGTAAAAATTGCCGTCGGCGGCTTGAATTGGAGGAGCGCCAGGACTAGCGCCGTTGGTAGATTGCAAGTTGACCAGTGTCGTCAGCGTGCCTCCGGCAGTCATCTTGAAAATCGCCCCGACATAGGGAGGCTCCAGACCCCACCCCATCGTTCCGTAAAAATTGCCATCGCCCTCTTGTATCAAACCCGCAGGGGCCCCGAACTGTCCAGGCACCAGCCCGTTCGTTTGGACAAAGTTGGTCAGTATGGTCATCGCACCTTCGGAAGTCATCTTGAAAATCATTCCAGCATAATTAGTGCTATTTGCGATATAACTGCGTGTCCCATAAAAATCGCCGTCATTTCCTTGTATGAGGCTTCCTTCAGGATAAACGCCCCTATTGCCTGTAGTGAAGCTCAAGTTGGTCAGCACTGTAAGCAAACCCTGCGGGGTCATCTTAAATATAGAATTGGCCGTCGTCCCATAAAAGTCGCCGTTGCTCCCTTGGATCATTGTATATGGACTATAGCCATTCGTGCCGTTGAACTCGACCAGCGTTGTCAACGTCTGCGCCGAAAGTATGACAGTTGAGACAGTTGAGAGACATGATGTGACGATTAAGATGATGGCTTTCATAATGTGCTAGTAAAGCAGGCCGTGAAGTGGATAGCAATCGGCGGTTGTAATTACCAATGAAAAATAATCAACAACACCGTAGTCCTGAACGTGTACCACAATATCGTTATTTCCATGCACTAAGGCAGCGTCAACAAATAACATTTACAACATGTCAGCGGGATAAATGACATAATTCCATTCACCGTGAAAGCGCTCCGGCTTCAAACGAATGCTCGCCATCTGTTCGGGCGTGACCTTTCTTCCCGGCTGGTAGCGGCGGCGATCCAGT
>JAGWMQ010000125.1 GCA_028873125.1 Verrucomicrobiota bacterium
CAATGACAAGTTCATCGTGGCCTCCTTCCCGGCGCGTGTTTAAAAACCGGACCGGACCGGTCGTCCGCCCGCCGCCCGCCCGTTCCGCCGGAGGGTTTGCAACAACCCGGCTCCGGCTCACTCACCGCCTTCCAACTGACTGGCTTCAACATCATAGGGACACATCCGAATTCCCGGCCGCTATTCCACAACCTCTGGCGCCGCCCGACCGGCATCAACGCCAGTCCCGCACTCCTGTTTCAATCCCCGCCCCGCACAACGCGATCCACCACTTGCTCAATCTAAGCGAAGTCCGCCCGGAAACAATTAGGGTGGAACCTGAAATCCAAGTCAGGGAAAGCCTGGAGAAGCTTGTCGTGGAATACGCTACCCGGCCGCATCGAGACGATTCCAAGAAGAGAAATGAAAGAGCGTATAAATCGTTTTGGACCGCGGCAGCCGGCCCAAACTCAATCCTTCCGCCTGTCGGACGATGGGGCGAAATCCGGCGCGGGCGTCAGACGCCCGTTTCCACCCAGCACACGGCCTGGCGGATCAGGTCCGTCGAGGAATGCGCATTGAGTTTTTGCTTGATGCGGTCGCGGTAGGTTTCGATGGTCTTGACGCTCAGGCCGAGCAGTCCGGCGATTTCCCGCGTCGTCTTGCCACGGCCGATAAATTGAAACACCTCCAGTTCGCGGTTGCCGAGCTTGGCGACGAGCGACCCGGGGTGCTCCTTGGCCGGCTGACTGAGGGTCTCCAGGAGCCGGGCGGACGTTTCGCGGCTGAAGGCGAAGCCGCCGCTGAGCAGCGCGCGGATGGCCTCCAGCAGCCGCTCCGGCGGCTCGTGTTTCATGAGGTAGCCGCGCGCCCCGGCCCGCAGCGCGCGCTCGGCATAGACCGACTCCTCGTGCATGCTGAAGACCAGGACAGGGAGGCGCGGATGCTGGCTGTGGATGTCCCGCAGGACCTCCAGGCCGTGACCGGAGGGCAGCGCCAGATCCAGCACCACCACGTCCGGCTGGAGCCGGGTGATGGCGGTCATCGCCTCGGCCCCGGTTTGGGCCACGCCGCACACCCCAAAATCCGATTCGCGATTGATGCGCTCCGTCAGGCCAACCCCCACCACCGGGTGGTCATCCACCAGCAACACGGTGCGTTTGCCGGACTTCACGGGGCTTTGGCGCCTAGCGGGCCGGCCCTTTTTTGCGAATGTGGTTTTCATTTGTTTATTTCTCGCCAACGGGGACCAGGCAAGCAATTGACGTGCCATGCGGGTTGACCGGGCGGATGTCCAGCGTGCCACCCATGGCCTCGCTGCGGAATTTCATGGTTTGCAGCCCCATGCCGTCTGTCCGTCGTTGGGGCTGCGCGAACCATCTGCGGCCGTCGTTGCGGATTTCCAGACGGAGGAAGCCGTTCTGCACGGACAACAGCAGATTGATCTGCCGGCAGCGTCCGTGCCGGATGGCGTTGTTGACCGCCTCCTGGGCGATGCGAAACAGGTGGGTGGCCTTGACGTTGTCGTGCAGGCGGACCGCGGGCGAGCAGTTAAAGCGGCAATCCACGCGGTGCAGGCTGGTCACCGTTTCAGCCAGTTGTTGCAGGGAATTCATCAACCCGTGCGGATCGGCGGTGACCGGGTACAGTCCGCACACCAACTTGTGGGAATACACCTGCGCCTCCCGGACCAACTCCTCCAACCGCCGGGCCGCGGCCGCTTCCGGCAGGCTTTTCTGCTTCAGTTCTTCCTGTAACAAATCGGCCAGCATGGCCACGCCGGTCAATTGTTGTCCCAAGCCATCGTGAATGTCCCGGCCGATGCGGCGTTGCTCGCGTTCGCTGATTTCCAGGAGTTCGTGCTGCAGACGCCGGCGATCCCGGGCTTCGCGGCGCAGGGCGGCGTTGACGCGCCGCAGCTCGGCGGTGCGTTTGAGGACCCGGTGCTCGAGCACTTCGTTGGTCCGCCGCAGGATGTCCTGCACCAGTTTGCGCTGCCGGACATCCAGGAGGGTGGCCATGACGAACCGGCCTTCGGTCGTCTGGATCGGGGTCAGCCCGATTTCGACGGGCACCTCGCTGCCGTCCTTGCGCAATGCGCAAAGTTCACGGCCCACCCCCATCCGGCGCGACCGCGGGTCGGCGCGATAACGGGCCTCATGCCTGGCGTGGACGGACCGGAGACGGGGAGGAATCAACAGGCTCAGCCCGCGGCCCAGGAGTTCGCCGCGGCGGTAGCCCAGCAATTTCTGGGCGGGCGGATTGGCCAGGACAATCCGCTGCCGCTCGTTGAGCATGATCACGGCGAGCGGCGCATGTTCCACGATGAGCCGGAACCGCTGCTCGCTGCGGCGCAACTCCTCGGCCGCCTGCTTTTGCCGCGTGATATCCGTCTCCACGCCAATCAGCCGCAGCGGCCGGCGCCGGGCGTCCCGGAACAGCCGGCAACGGGAATGAATCCAGCACACCTGCCCGTCGGGATGGAGGATGCGGAATTCCAAGTCGAGCCGGTCGCCCCTCTTCAACACCCGCCGCACTTCGGCCAGCACACGTTTCCGGTCCTCCGGGTGCAGCACCCGGACCCAATCGTGATGGCGGCGGATGGTCCCGCCATCCAGCAGACCGTAGATTTCATCCAAGGAACGCGAACGGTCCGCCTCCCCGGTCCGGACGTTCCATTCAAACGTGCCGGTGCAGGCGATTTCATGCGCGAGTTCCAGCCGCTCCGAGGCGCGGCGCAACTCGCGTTCCAAGCCCTTGCGCGCGGTGATGTCGTGCGCAATGATGGACGCGCCGACAATCCGGCGTCTCGAATCGCGAAGGGGGGAGACGGTCACGGAGACATCCACGCAGGTGCCGTCCTTGCGCCGCCGCAGGGTATCCCAGTTTCGGACAATCTGGCCGCGGTTGACCCGTTTCCAAATCCGCCGGGCCTCGTCCAGATGCTCGCGCGGAATGATCAAGCTGATCGGCCGGCCAATCGCCTCGGCCGCCCGATAGCCGTAAAGTTTTTCCGCGCCCGGATTCCAACTGGTGATCACGTTCCCCAAGTCCTTGGTCAGAATCGCGTCGGCGGAAGACTCGACGATGGCGGCCAGAAGCGGAGCGGCCGGGATGGTTGCGGAGACAGCCCGGCTCGAAGCGGATGGCGGCAGGCAGTCTCGCGGCATAAACCGACGATTGAAAATCAATCTGATTGATCCTGGCGAAGCCTACACCGGCTCCGCCCAATGAACCTTTAACATTGGCCGGGAGGAACCGCAATGGGAAATTTCAGGTTGCGGGTTTTTGTCAGGGTTCTCCTGACCGCAGTTTCAGATTAAGCCCGAATTGTGGAACCGCGCGGGACTGGTAGATTGAAGTCACCAAGGTGGTGGAAACCTCTTCTCCGGAAGAGTGAAGAGCCGGCCCGCCGATGGGATTCGTCGGCGGGCAGGCTCGGGGGCGAGGAACACGGATCCAAGCGGACCGCCAGGCAAATCTTAAAATCAGAGAAATGAAGGCCGACGAATCCCAAACAACGCAACTGCTGGAAAGAGACGCCAATTCACGCCGGATCCTGGTCCTCGACGACAACCTGCTTTCGGGTGAACTTCTCTCGAACTCCGGCCTCCCGCCCGCCTGGCCGACCGCGGGGGGCAATGGCGACGAGTGCGAACCGGACCCGGCAACCCAGACCGCCATTTCCTTGGCGCAACTGCGCAAGGCTGCGCGTGGAGAAGTGGCGGCCTGTCTGCCCGGATTGCGGTCGGATCTGCACGCCTTCATCAAGGAGACGAATGACGAGATGCGGCGGAAGCATCTTTACCTCTTGCACCGGACGATCCGGCGCTGCACGCGCGAGGCAAGGTTGGCGGGCCTTGCCCGCGTCCACGGCCTGTCCGCCACACTCGAGGCCCTGATCAAGCGATTGTGCGACACGCCCGGTTCGATTCCCGCTTCAACGATCCGCACCCTGGCCCACGCGACCGATCTCCTGGCCCGGCTCGTCCAGCACGCCGCCGCGCCGGGAGCAGTCTGGAGCCACCTGGTCCTGGTGGTGGACGACGAACCGGTCTCGCGGCGGGCGATTGTTTACTCGTTGGAAACGGCCCGCCTGAACTGCGTCAGCGTCGGAGACCCGGCGGTGGCATTGCAGATTCTTTCTGAAAACCGGTTCGACCTGATCGTCGTGGACATCCTCATGCCTGGCATCAGCGGGCATGACCTTTGCCGGAAATTGCGCGCGCTGCCCGGCTACACCCGGGTGCCGGTGATTTTTGTAACCGGCCTGGCCAGCTTTCAAAGCCGGGTGCAGTCCATGCTCAGCGGCGCCAACGACTTCGTTCCCAAGCCCTTCCTCTCCAAGGAACTGGCGGTCAAGGCCGTGGTGTGCATCCTCGAATGGCGGCTGGCCCGTGTGCAGGAGCAAGGCGCCGGACCGCGCAACGCCCAAAGTCAGATGCGGCCGCGACCGCCGGCACGCCTTGATACGGTGCGCTTGGACCCTCAACCCAACTGCAATCATGAACCCAACCCAGAACATTCCCGAACCGACGGCCATCCCGGACAGGACGAGCTTTCATTGGCCACGACCGGGATTGGCTCCGCAAACCATCAGATCGCATGAACCGTCGGGCCAGGCCATGAGGCGCGAACCGGTGCTTCTGAGCGGTCTGCTCGCCCGAACGCGCCCCATGCTGGCGGGGATGATCGGTGAACGCCTTTCGCTGGAATGCCTGTGTGAGCCGGATCTCCCACCCGTTCCCGTCCTGCACGACCCGTGAACACGACCACTTACATCTACCTGGCCGCCGGACTGCCGCCGTTGGCCGTGATTTACTACGCCGTGCGGTTGAACCGGCGCTTTGGCACGGCGCGCGCCGGCTGGTTGCTGGCCGCTAGCTTCACGGTCCTGGCCCCGCTCTATCTGCTCTTTTTTTCCGGACAACTTCAGGCGTTTTGGGGAGCGGCAATCCGGATGGACATCGCTTACTCCGTCACCTGCCTGCTGCTGCTGATCCTGCTGCGGTTCACGGAATCGTTGCTGAAGGAACGCGAGCAGACCGCCCGACTCAAATTGCAGTCGGAGGCGGAACTGGAATCCCGCCTCGCCGGCCAGACCGCGGAACTGGCCCAGGCCCGGGAGAAACTTGTGAAGACCCATGAGGAACTCCAGCAGGCCACCGCCCGACTGGAGGCGGAAATTGAGGAAGGGAAACGGACACGGGAGCAGTTGGAAAAGACCCAGGCGCAATTGCTGGCGATCACCCGCCAGGCCGATCTCTCCAGAGTCGCCGCCGGTGTGCTTCAAAACGCCGGCAAGAGTCTGAACAGCATCAACGTCTCCGCCACCCTGCTCGCCGACGGCCTGCGCCGATCCAAGGTCCAATATGTCTCCGGCATTGCGCAACGGTTGCACCAACTGGCCGTCAACCCCCGCTAGGCCGTCATCCAAGACGAGAAAGGCAAACCATTGCCGGCGCTCATGACCGAATTGGCCGACCACTTGGAAGACGAGCAGTTTCAACTCATCAAGCAGTGTGATTTCATCCGCGCCCAACTCGACCGCCTCAAGGAAATCATGCCCGAGTCTGCGACACCGCCGCCGCCTCGGCATCCTGCGCCCAATGGCTGTTGGACGCGGACGGCGGACACGCGTTCTTTGTCGCCTTCGGCGACTTGAGTCCAACCGCCCCGTGGAACCGCGGCGCCGCCACCCTCCGGACCCGTCAATTACTTGCCGTCTCCGGCCGTTTTTTGGGTCGCGGCCTGCCAGTGATGGGCGTCCGGGCCGGCGCCGATGACCGGGAAGGCGGAGATCCGCAGCCGGGTCGCTCCCATGGGAATCAATGTGACTCTTCTGACAGGTTGATCGCTCCAGACCGGACTTTGCTGCAACACCGAACACAGCTCGTAGCGGTCGAGCGTCCATTGCGGGATTTCCATGGACCGGGCGATCAATTCGATGGGCGCGCCGGCGGGCGTGAACGGATAATTGTCCTTCGGCCACGCGAGCTTCTTGACGGTGAAGGACCTTCCGGGATGGTTGGCGTCCAGGACCAAACCGTAATTCCACGGCGTGGTGGGATAAATCTCAAAGGCCGGCCACTTCGACGGGTCGGCCGTCTTTTGCCAGCCGGAATCGGTTTGCGCCGTCTTGGTGCTGTCCCGTCGCACGCAGCGCTCGCCGATCTTCAGCGAAAAGGTCAGCGGACCGTAGTTTACGCTGACGCTGTCGTGGTTGGCGGTCCACTGCTGCACCCGCACCTTCATGGGCAGTTTCAGGAGGACCGAGTCGCCGTCTCTCCATTCCCGTTCGATCCGCGCGTATTGGTCGGCCGCCGGCGTCACGGGAAGTTTTCTGCCATTGACCGAAACCGCCGCGGCTGGGCACCAACCGGGAATGCGCAGGTAAAGAGGGAAGGTCACCGCCTTGCCGGCGCGCAAGGTGAACCGGATGGTTTCTTCAAACGGATACCGGGTGTCTTCCTGGAAATGCACCGTCGTGCCGTCGCCGACCCTGGCCGTGACTTCGTTGGCGGCGTAGATCGCGGCGCACAGGCCGTCGTCCGGCGTGGCGAACCACAGGTGCTTGTTGAAATAAGGCCAGCCCATCGAGTGATTGTGCTGGCAGCAGCGCGAGCTGAACGGGTTCATCATCAGAAACGGCCCGTTGTTGTAGATGCCGGGCGAATGGTTCCGCGCGTCGCTCACCACCATGTTCGGCGCCGTCAAATAGCGCAGCGCGCGCATGTCCGGCGCGAGCGCCGCCGGAAACATGTTGAAGGCGACGTTCTCGCAATTGTCCGCCCAGGACGGGTCGCCGCTGATTTGCGTGAGCAATTCGTCGGAAAACATCTGCTCGACCATGCCGCAGGTTTCGATGGCCTGTCGCGGGTCCGAGTATCCGGGCCGGCAAATTTCATCGCCGCCGAACATGCCGCCGGGCACCTGGCCGTAAAGCGTGCGAACCAGGTGGAAATCCGTGTAAGTGGCCCGCAAATCCGCCGGGTCGTGCGACTGCAAAAAAAACGTCGCCGGCTCGCGAAACCCTTCGGCGATGTTGACGTTGTGCCAGGTGGGCAGGTTGGTCTGCAGTTCCCAGTTGGCCGTGCAGTGGTGGATTTTTTCCGCCAGTCGCAGCAGGAACGGGTCCCCGGTGCGGTTGTAGAGCCAATAGACGCTGTAAAGATTGTCGCCGCCGCGCATCTTCTGCCAGAAATGCGTGAGGAACTTGTCGTCCGGCACGGTCAATTGATACCGGAAATACTTCGTCATCAACTCCGGCACGCGCCGGTCGCGCGAATGTTCGTAGTAGGTTTCCAGGCAATACATCATCAACATGTTCGCCCAGAAATCGCGCGACCCGTCGTCGGCAAACTTCTGGTCGGGACCGAAATCGCCGTCGGGTCGCTGGCTGTTCAACACGCCTTCAATCCAGGTCCGGCTTTCGGCGATCATTTTCGGGTCGTTGAAAATGTAGGCCAGTTGGATGTAGCCGCGCAGCCAATAGGGGACTTCCTCCCAGCCGTGCTGGCCTTTGCCGTCCTTGTTCAACCAGGCGTTGTCGTCCTTCTCCAGCCAGACGCTGATCTCCCCCAGGTGCCCGCACAACCCGTCCCGCTGCCGCTGGAGGATTTCCCGGAGCCAGCCCCCGGATTGGATGGAGCCGATGGGCAGCGGGATCAACCGGCTCGGTTCGAGCGGGGCGCGGTTGCTCACGTAAAATGCGTTGGTCTGGGAAACAGGCGGACGGTCCACCACGCCGACGCTGTCGCCGACGCGCGCGTGGACGTTCCCGGCGCAGCCGGTCAAAACGCCGAGGCCCAAACCGAGCGCGGCGCGGAAATTCCCGCCGGGCATGGTCATCTTCATGGCCTATTCGATGGCATAAAACTTCGGCTTGCACAAGACCGAACGCGCGGACGGTTCGCGCGGCGCTGATGGCGCGGCTTTGCCTGGCAGGCTGGCACCAAACCGCTCTTTTCCCGCAAGGCCTCGCTGCCTTGGACCGCCAAAGTAAAATGAAGGCGGCTCGTTCCGTGGGGATTTTGATTTGAATGCGGATGGAAATGGGACGCAAGGCTTGTGAAAATGGACTTGAACTGATAAAAGACGTTCATGTTAGATCGCGCGCCACAAATTCTCGATTGTCTGCTGGACACGCCGGTCATTACCGTGGAACCCGGCTTCGTGGTTGAATCGCGAACTTCCTCCGGCATTCATGGCGAGAAGGATGAACTGGCTCTTTCAGTCGAATGGCGCGATGCCAAAGGGTGTCTGTGGGCGGCTGATTTTTCGGAAGCAGCGCTGGCAGAGGCGGATTTGCGAGAGGCCACCATTTCGATGCGCGATGGGGACGGGACCAAAGTAGTGTTTCAGCTTTACCAGCCGGCGAAGGAAATTGCATTCTCTTTGAGCCGAAGAAAATGATCACCGAACAAGCGTTTTTGCCAGGCTTGCCTCTATCAAAAAAGCGGCCTAGCGGTTCTCTGGCATCCCCGACCACAGCGGTAAAGACTCAGAGGGAGGACAACAGACTCAGGCTCGGCGACCGTGCTGCGCACCAGTGGTATCGTTTTGTCCTTTCATTCCCGCCTCATCTGGTCCGGGAATACGCTGCCAAATTCGGGCTGGACTCACACCACCAAGTGCTTGACCCGTTCTGCGGCACCGGAACCACAGTGGTTGAGTGCAAAAAGCTTGGCATCCCTGCCGTCGGAGTGGAACCAAACCCGATGGCCTGTTTCGCCAGCCAAACGAAGCTCCAATGGAACCTCGATCCTCAGAAGCTCTCGCGCCACGCCTTGGCGGTTGCTGAATCGGCCAATCGTCGGCTGGAACAAGACGGCTACTTCGATGACGACACGTGCCGCTTGCTCGAACGCTCGGTCAACACAAAGGCGAAATTGCGCACGCTTCCAGACGAAGCCGCCGGCTTATTATTGACAAATTCAATCAGCCCAATCCCTTTGCACAAGACGCTCGTCTTGCTCGAAGTTTTGGCGGAAAATCGGGATGACCGATTCAGCGATCACGAGCGTCTCGCCTTGGCCACCGCGCTAGTAAACGGAATTAGCAATCTGCATTTCGGGCCTGAAGTCGGTGTCGGGCCTGCCAAGTCCGACGCTCCTGTGGTTTCTCTCTGGCTGAATGGCATCCGAGTGATGGTGCAAGACTTGGAAAATTTGCCCAAAACGAAAACAGCCAACACGGTGGTTTATCAAGCAGATGCACGCGATGGCGCGTCCATGTTGCCTGCCAATTCAATTGACGCGGTCATCACGTCTCCGCCTTACCCCAACGAAAAGGATTATACCCGCACGACCCGTTTGGAATCGGTGTTGCTCGGATTCATTCAATCGAAAGCGGATTTGCGCAATCTCAAAAAGCGGCTGGTTCGCTCCAATACCAGGAACGTTTACAAAGCCGACACAGACGATGCGCACGTGAGAGGACACACGCAAATAGAGGGCATCGCCGCCGCAATCGAAAAACGGCGCATTGAGCTAAACAAGGATTCCGGTTTTGAACGGCTTTATGCACGAGTGACCAAGCTCTACTTCGGTGGCATGACCCGGCATCTCGCTGAATTGCGCCGCGTGCTCCGTCCCGGAGCGCAATTGGCATACGTTGTAGGCGATCAGGCATCGTATCTCCGGGTCATGATTCGGACAGGGCAATTGCTGGCTGACATTGCAGAATCTCTCGGCTATGAAGTCGTTGGTTTGGATTTGTTCCGCACCCGCCTGGCAACTGCCACCAAGGAACAATTGCGCGAGGAGGTTGTAGTCCTTCGTTGGCCCGGCGTGAAAGGAAGGAAATGAAACGAAAAAACCGATACTCTGCCATCATCGAAAAAATCTTCACCTCCAAATTCAAACCCGGAATGAAGATGTTGGATTTCGCGCGAGAGGAATTTGAAACTGTCGCACGCCAGCTTCGAATCAAACTGCCGAAGAACCTTGGCGATTTGGTTTACAGTTTTCGATACCGGGCCAACTTGCCGGAAAAAATCCGGGCGGAGGCGGGCAAGGGAGAAGTGTGGATCATCCGGCCGATTGGGAAGGCACGCTATCGGCTGGCGCTGGTTGCGAATCGTCCGATCCAGCCCAACGCGAATTTGGCGACAACGAAAGTTCCTGACGCGACGCCGGGCATTGTCACAAAATACGCATTCGACGACGAACAGGCATTGCTGGCACGGTTGCGCTACAATCGCTTGGTTGACGTTTTTACAAGCGTGACCTGTTACTCACTCCAAAACCACCTGCGAACCGTCGTTCCAGACATGGGGCAGGTCGAGACGGATGAACTTTACGTGGGGCTGGATAAAAAAGGCGTGCATTACATTTTCCCAATACAGGCGAAGGGCGGCACTGACAAGTTGAACGTGGTCCAAATTGAGCAGGATTTTGCCGTCTGCGCGAACAAGTTTCCCGGCCTGATTTGCCGGCCAATTGGCACACAATTTATGGACGGCGGAATTATCGCACTATTTGAATTCGAGCAGGCTGACGGCAGCGTCAGAATCAGCACCGAAAAGCATTACAAGCTTGTCCCGCCCGAAGAAGTCACAAAAGAAGACTTGGAAAACTATCGGCAACGAACCGCTGATTAGCCTCTCGAAACCACCATTTCATGAACACGCAACCGAAATGTTTCATTCTAACCCGACTTTCGCAGATTTGGCGGTGGAAAATCATTTTCCTGCGGAAAAGCGGTATGGGCACCATTCAGGTCGGCCACACATCGGCGAGCTGATCCTGATAGATTCGTGGCGGCGGCTGTTCTGGCTGCGACCAGTTCATCTGGTG
>JAGWMQ010000126.1 GCA_028873125.1 Verrucomicrobiota bacterium
GAACGATTCGCCGAGCAGCCAGGCGCGGGAAATTCCGTGCCGCGAGAGCGCCGTTTCGATGGCCGCCGCGTAATCATCCAGCAACCACCCGAGCGCGCGCGGGTAGGTGAGCTCAACGAAGCGGACCTTTCCAGCGACAGCGTTGCGGAAGCCCCCGATAAGCGTCCAGTCGCCGTGCAAGCCGGGCAGATAAATCAACGCCGGCAACGAACCATCACCATGGATGCGGAGTTGAAGCTCTTCTTCCATCAATTCAGGAAGCTTTTTTGCCTGCCGAGCGTTTCTCGTGAAACGACAAGACGACAAGCACGATTAAAACCACAGCTACAAGCGCCACGCAAAATGGCGCAAGGAATCTGTCCAATGGCAGCGAGCCGGCCATCGGCAGGCGGAGATTTGCGGAAAGAATTTCCCCGCTTCCCGGAAATGAAGTTTTGGCCACAACACGACCCTCGCTATTGACAGCCTGCGAAATGCCGGAACTCGCCAGCCGGAAAATCGGGATTCCATATTCTGCGGCGCGAACCGGCGCGACCAGGGCGTGCAATTCGTGCTCGTGTTGGCCCCAATCACTCACGTCCATCGTCGGGACAATCAGCAACTGCGCGCCATGCCGCACGAGGGCATCGGTGACGCGAGTGTAGCTCAAATCGTAGCAGATGCAGATTCCGATTTTGCCCCACGGCGAATCCCAAAGTTGCTGGTTTTGCGCCGGAAGCCCGTCCTTGAAGAATTGAATGGGCACGCTCTTGGCCTGTTTGAAAACGATGTCGCCGTCCGTGCCGACGACAAAGGCGGTATCATAATAATTGTTCGTGCCAACCGGGTCTTCGCCGCCCACGACCAAATAACACGAATGTTCCAGGCACCACTGCTTGAGCGACTCGGGAACAAGCCCGTGAAGCGTGTATTCGCTCAAGACAACAATCTGCGCTTCGGGATGCTTTTTGAGGGCATTGTTGAGCGCAATGGGAAGGATGGTTGCGGGCGGGAATTCGAGCTGGATGCCGACGATGGAAAGTGAAGGGAAAGGTCTTTCAAATCTGGCTGCGGATGCGGCGTTCAGAAAAATGGCCCCGAGAGTCAGCAATACCAGTAAAATCTCGAACATTTGGGTCCGGAATTTTGTCAGCAAATGTCTGTGACAAAATATCGTGGCGATTAAGAACAACAAAAAGCCGATGCCATACATTCCCAGAACCTTGAACGGAATGAATTGGAAATGCGGGAAAACATACCCGACATTCAGCCACGAAAACTTCAGGTAATAAAGTTCGCTGCGAATATACTCCAAGCCCGTCCAGATGAACGGAACCAGCCACATGGCCTTGGCGCTTCCCCAACGGCGGATGCAGGCACAGACAATGGCGGCGAACAACCCGATCCAAAAAGCCAAGACCAGCCAAAGCACGATGGCTGCGGCGCTGAAAATCTCCCAGAAACAAATCAAGTGTGGCGCGACGCACAAAAACCCTGTGGCCAGCCCAAAATAAAACGCGCGACGGACGGTCTTCTGATGCGTCAACTGCGTCAGGCAGACCGCGTAGCCGAAAATGAAGAAGCCGAAGGCCGGATGTTGCAGCGGCGTATAGGCGAGATGAAAGCAGATGACCGCCGCCAGCATCAGGGCAAAAGACTTTACCCAGCCCAAAGGCGGCTTGGCGTCGGCCATGATGTTCATTCTGCGTGCGGTAGATACAAAAAAGGCCGGCAGGGCGGAGTCAAGTCAAATGCAAAACGATGATTGTGGTAGCCGACGTGAGTCGGTCTCATTCTGTTTCAAAGTCGGAGAATTGGGGCGGATTTACATCCGCTGTTACAGTCAACCGGAGCGCGCTTATACCGTCAGTAGCTTTCGGAAAAATCCGTGCGCCGTCTTGCAGGTCGCGGCGCTCAGTTCCTCCAGCGAACAACCCTTGACCCGGGCGGCCATTTCGGAAATCTCCTTGACGTGAGCCGGTTCGCAACGCTGACCGCGATAGGGCACGGGGGCCAGATACGGACAATCGGTTTCCAACATGAACCGGTCCAGCGGCGTGGCCGCCAGGGTGTCGCGGACGTTCCGTCCGTTCTTGAAGGTGACGATGCCGGTGAAGCTCACCAGCGAGCCGAGCTCCAGGACTTGTGTCATCCGTTGCGGACTTTCGCCGAAGCAATGAAACACGCCGCGGACTTGGCCGGCGAACGGCTTGAGTTGGGCCAGGGTGTCGTCAAAGGCGTCGCGCTGGTGGATGACACAATTCAGACCGGCTTCAGCGGCCACTTCGAGTTGTTGCCGGAAAAGCCGCGCCTGCTTTTCCTTGCAGCGCGCGTCGTCTTGGGCGGTGGACCCCGGTTTCTCACCCGGCAGATGGTGATAATCCAGGCCGATTTCGCCGATGGCGGCAACCTTGGGATGTTTGACGAGTTCACGCAGGGCCGGGCGCACGTCGTCCGGCGCGGCCCCGGCATCCGCCGGATGCCACCCGGCGGCGGCGAAGACATTTGGAAATTTTGCCGCGAGCCGGATGGCGCGCCGGCTGCTCTCCAGATTGGTGCCGATGGAAATGATCTTGGTGACGCCGGCGGCGTGGGCGCGCGCAATGACTTCCGCCAGGTCGGCCGCGTAATCGGGATAGTCCAGATGCGCGTGGGTGTCGTAGAACATGGTCAATTTTGCGACGGGCGATTTACGAGCCTCGGGCAGCCGTGAAGCCGGCGCGTGAACTGGGAATCGCAAATGACAAAGGCCGGCGCAAGGAAAATCACGGCTTGGCGGCCGCGTTGGTCTGGGCGGAATTGGTTTCGGCCACCTTGGCGGAAAGGGCGGTGAGTTTGTCCTCGATGCCGGCTTTGCCCGGATAATCCGGCGCCTCCGCGAGAAGCGCTTTGTAATCATTCGCCGCCTCGGCGTCACGGTGTGCCGCCAGCAACTTTTCGCCGAGCGCCAGTCGGAGACGGATGCGCTGTTCCGGCGAGGGATCGAGCGCCAGAGCGCGTTTGTACGCGGCGATGGCCGAAGCCGGCTTGCCCAGGTCGTCGTAAAGGTCGCCGAGTTTTTCGGTCAACACGGCGCTATTGGTCGTGGCGGGGAGATTTTTGAGAAAATCAGCCGTCTGCGGGATGCCTTGGCCGTGTGCCAGGGCCAGGTCCGCCACGCGCAGAAATGACCACTCGATCAGCTTGCTTTTGCGGCGCGCCAATTCGGCGTGCCGTTCCAACGGTGATTCGCCAAACGGACGGTACAGCGGATCGCCGACGACGGTCGTCTGCCAGGACAGGCACGGCTGCGCCGCCCAAGCAGCCTGGCCAAAGGTAAATCCGCTCAAAAATCGCGCGAGGAACACGGCGACATTCGGCGTGCCGGAAAGATAAGGCTCATAGACGCAACCCATCGTGCAGGTCGCCCCTTTGGCCAGCAACGGTCCGCACCAATGCTCGGTGGAACTGCGCAGCGTCGCGGCGCTGAACGAATGCAAATGATACGCAAAGGCGCCGGGCATGAACTCGACCTTGGGCAGGGCGAACGGGCCATTGACGTTTCCCGCATACCATCCGGCGTAGATGGCGATCTGGCTCATGGGAAAACTCGCGGGAAACGTGGTGGGCTTTTCGTCGGTGACGGTCTCGAAGCCGAACTGGCGGCAGATTTCCGCCGCGTCGCGAATCCAGTCGTCACCCAGTTTGTAACTGGGCTCGCTGATGTTCCGCACGTCAAAATACGCGCGCCCCCACAGCCCATCTCGTTCGGCTTCCAGCGCCTTGTCCACCAGGGCGTTGGCAATCTCCGGCGTCGGGCCGTCGAGCCGCGCGACCAGGAGCAGGCCGTTGGTCGGGTCCAACGCCGCGGGGTTGGTGGCGCCGTAGTCCCAATTGCCCAGCGGGCCGTCCAGCGCGATGTTCATCTTGGCCAACGGCAGCCAGGCCAGTTCCGAATCCACCGCCGCTTCGTTCCGGTCCAGTCCGGCGGGAACCTTGGCATTCCGCGGTTCATGCCAGGCCGGGTCGGGCGCGATTTTTAGCGGCACGCCGTAGCACAAAGCGGCGTAGCGGATTTTGGACCAGACCACGCGCACCTGGACCTGCTTGAGGCCATTGGTGGCGACGTTGGTGACGGAGCCGAACCGCCACAAGCCGTCGTATTCGAGCTTGCGCGCCAGCGGCATTTGAAACGAATTCTGGAACTCGTCCCGGGACATCGTCTCGTCGGCCGTCAGCGAAAATCCGAGGATTTGATCCTCGGGCACGTGCCGGACCTGGGCGTAGTGGTCGGCCACCGTCTCGGATTCGGGCACACGCGTGTTGTAGATAACGATGACCTGGCTGCCATCGTCCGCGCGGGCCAAAAAGGGCGTGAACGCGAAAATTGAAACCGCAGCCGCGATCAGTTTGTTTCTCATGCCTCAGCCATTTGACCTCCGGCAGGCCCAAACGTTGCAAAATGGCTGCGGTTCATTTCCCGAAAAGCGCCTCGCGCAAGCCGGGCATGGGGCGGTGGTTTTGACGGTCCCAGTAGCGGAAGCCGGCGTTCCAGTCCCAAATCGCCCAGCCGAGCCTTTCCTGTTCCGCGGCGCGCCGGAACGCGCCATAGAAGCGTGCGCGCGAGGCCGGGTCGGCGGTGGTGAAGCAGCCAAATTCGCCGATATGCACCGGGCGCCCGTAATAATCCGACCAGGCGCGACAATACTTGAGTTTCCCCTCGAAGGCCAGCGGACTGCACGGATTTTTGTCCGCCGGCAGCGTGTTGTAGCGGTGGATCCAGTCCAGCACCCACGGATGCAATTTGAGCGACGGATCCGGCACCAGCGGCTTCTTGGGCGGGCCGGGAAATTGAATGCCGGTCACCTTGGGGTCCGGTCCCGCCCAGGTCGCGCCCTGATGCGTGAAATAGAACGGGTCATAGCAATGCGCCGAAACGATCACGTTGTCGTCGGGCGGCAGGACGAGGTGCTTTAATTCCCCGATGCTGCCCCAGCCGCCAGGCTCCACAAAAATCGTCCGGTGCGGATTGGTCGCGCGGATTTCGGCGATGGCGCGGGCGTCAATGGGATTCATCACCGCCGTCGTCGCGTTGGCGTGCGGTTCGTTGTCCAGTTCAAACGCCAGCCGCTGCGGAAATTTTGCGTAGTGCGCGGCGATCTGCCCCCAGATTTTGAGGAATTCTGCGGTTGCCGCCGCCGGGTTCTGGTCCAGTTCGTCGAAGTGATGGATGTTGATGATCACCGACAGCCCGGCGTCGAGCGCGTTGGTCACCACAAAGTCCACCCGC
The DNA here is from genome assembly GCA_028873125.1 of Verrucomicrobiota bacterium. Lineage (GTDB taxonomy): Bacteria > Verrucomicrobiota > Verrucomicrobiia > Limisphaerales > UBA11358 > UBA11358. Next base: position 5,249 of record JAGWMQ010000126.1, read on the forward strand.
GAAAAAATCTCCGGCGACAGCGCAAAATCCGGCGCCGGCCCGGCGTAATGATGCCAGCCGACGGGTACCCGCACATGATCGAAACCCTGGGCGCGCATGAGGGCGAAGTCGCCGGCGGAAGCGGTGACGCGCCAGCTTTGCCCCGGCGGCACCTCCAGGTAGTTGCCCAGGTTGACGCCGCGCAGGAAATGCCCGGCGGCGCGCCAGGCCGGTGAATCGAAGTTGGTGAGCCGCTGCATTTGCGGCGGATTCGCCGGCACGAACGAATCGTCCCCGTCGGCTTGCGCGCGAAGCCCGCAGCACCCCAACATGACCGCGGCAATGATTGTGGAACACTTTTTCATGTCGTTTGTCAGGTGTCGCCCGTCACTTTCAGCCCATCCCACGCAAGCATCACGCCCTGCGGCAATTCCGCCTGCGCCCGGTCGTGATCGTAGTCGTGGGTCAGGTGCGTGAAAAAGGTTTTTCCCGCGCGGATGCGCCGCGCTGCCGTCAGCGCCTCGTCCAGGCTCATGTGCGTCGGATGAGGTTTGGGGCGCAGCGCGTCGAGCACGGCGATTTCCGCGCCGCGCACCTTCTCCACCGCCGCGGGCGGAATTTCCTTGCAGTCGCTCAAATACGCCAGCCGCTTGGCGCCGTTCTGCAAAAACAGGTAGCCGTTGGTCGTCACCGAGCCGTGCGGCAGGGCCAGGGGCACGATCTCCAAATCGCCCAGCGTGAACGGGCCGTCCACGACGCGGGGTTCGGGATGAAAATAGCCTTTGGGAATCGGCCGGCCGTCAAAGGCGTAGATAAACACGCGCCGGAGCGCGGCCATCGTTTCTGCATTTGCGTAAACCGGCAGGGCCCCCTGGCGCAGGTCGCAGAACCGCCGGCAGTCGTCCAGGCCCATGATGTGATCGGCGTGGGGATGCGTCAAAATCACCGCATCGAGCCAGGTGACTTTTTCGCGCAGACATTGCATGCGAAACTCCGGTGTGGTGTCCACGACAAGCTTGGCTTTGTCCGTGGCGACGTAGATTGATGGCCGGGTGCGCCAGTTTTTCGGGTTGGCCAGGAATTCCGGCGGATACTCCTTGCCGATGACCGGCACGCCCTGCGACGTGCCGCTGCCCAGAAAAGTCACTTCAAACGCCATGCCAAAATTTTCTTTTGTCAAACGGCTTTAACCGCTCCAATGTGCCCGCAAATCTAACGATGTTGACGACGTTGCGCATTAAAAACCTCGCTCTGGTGAACGATCTCACGCTGGAGCTCCGGCCCGGTTGCAACGTCGTCACGGGCGAAACCGGCGCCGGCAAGTCCATCCTCATCGGGGCGCTCAATCTCGTCCTGGGCGAACGCGCCGACCGCGCGCTGATCCGCTCCGGCGAGGAGACCTGCGCGGTCGAGGCCGTCTTCGATGTCGCCAGGCTCCGCGCGCCGCTGGAAACGTTTCTCGCGGAAAGCGGCGTGGAACCTTGCGACGACAGCCAACTGGTCCTCAAGCGCACCTTCACACCCGCCGGCGCCAACCGCCAGTTTGTCAACGGCTCGCCGACCACGTTGAATACGCTGGCGTCCCTCGGCGAATGGCTGGTGGACATGCACGGGCCGCACGATCATCAATCGCTGCTGCATCCCGCAAAGCAGCTCTTGATTTTGGACGCCTTTGGCCGTCTGGAAAAGGAACGCGCAGTTTTCAGTGAGGTGGTCCGCCGGCGTGCCGCGATCGAGTCGGAAAAATCCGCGCTCGTCGTGGACGAGAAAACCTACGCCCGGCAACTGGACCTGCTCCGCTTTCAAGTCCAAGAAATTTCCGCCGCGCGCCTGCAGCCCGACGAGGAAAAGTCCGTGGGCGAGGAATACAATCGCGCCAGCAACGCGGCGAAGCTGTTGCAATTGAGCCAATCCGCGCTGGCGGCGTTGAGTGAAGACGAAGATTCACTGCTTGCCCAGGCCGGCCTGATGGGGCGGACCTTGCAGGAACTGGAGCGCGTGGATTCCAGAGCTTCGAAGCTGGTCGAGCTGCATTCACAAGCCGCCGGCGCGTGGCGCGAGTTGCAGACGGAACTGTCGCGCTACGCCGAAAGAGTGGACGTGGACCCCGCGCGGCTGGCCGAACTGGAAGCGCGGCTGGATTTGATCCACTCGCTCAAGCGCAAGTACGGGGCGACGCTCGCGGCGGTCATCGAGTTTGGCGCCGAGGCGGCCCGCCAATTGCAATCGCTGGAATGCCGCGACGCGGAACTGGCCCGGCTCCATGCGGAAATGCAAAAACTCGACGCGGAGATTTTGCGGACCGGCGCAAAGCTCTCCGACGCCCGCCGCAAAGTGGCTCCGCAACTTGCCAAGGCGGTGGGCCGGCAACTCGAAGATCTGGGATTTCGGCAAAGCCAGTTCGACGTGGCGATTTCAGGGCCGGGGCCGTCGCGTTGCGCCGCCCCGACCGCCACCGGCTTCGACGAAATCGAATTCCAATTCGCGCCCAACCCGGGCGAGCCGGCCAAGCCGTTGCGCGCCATTGCCTCGTCGGGCGAAATGGCGCGGGTGATGCTGGCGCTGAAAACCGTGCTCGCCGCCGAGGACGAGGTTCCGGTGCTGATTTTCGACGAGGTGGACGCCAACATCGGCGGCGAAACGGCCAAGGCCGTCGGCGACAAGATGAAACAGATTGCGGCCAAGCGGCAGGTCCTGTGCATCACCCATCTGCCGCAGGTGGCCGCGTCCGCGGACGCCCATTACCGCGTGACCAAGCAGGTCCGGAACGGGCGCACGATTTCCGAAATCCGACTGCTCGGCAAAGGAGAGCGCGTGGCGGAACTGGCGCGGATGCTCGGCGGCCAAAGCGACACGGCCCGGAGACACGCCGAGGCCCTGCTGAAATAGTCAGGCGCGGCGAAGGACCCGGGCGGCAATCCAGAAGGCGGCGATTCCCACGCAAGTCCATCCGAACCAATCCCCGTGGCGATTGTAGAAGGTCGGCGGCGCGTGGTTTTGCAGCGGCAGGCGGAATGTCAGGACGCCGGCGCCATAGACACCGCCGGTCTTGTCGCGCAGGATTTCCCGCACGCGGCCGTGGGCGTCAATCCAGCAGCTCACGCCGTTGTTGCAACAGCGCACCAGCGGAAGGCCGTTTTCCACGGCGCGGAAAACCGCGTTGGCTAGGTGTTGCCATTGTTCGGCACTGTCGCCGAACCAGCCGTCGTTTGTCAGGTTGACGAGAAAATCCACGCCGTTTTCCGCCGACTCGCGCGCCAGGGGCGGAAACGTGTCCTCGAAGCAAATCAGGGGCGCCGTTTGGAGAGGCGGCTCCAGTGGAAACTCCGCCGGTTTGCCGCCGGCCTCGTAGCCGCCGGAGATGGGCGTGAACCATTTCAGAAACGGCAGCCAGCGCGCCAGCGGAATGTATTCGCCGAACGCCACCAGCTTGCGCTTGTGATATATGCCCGCGCACTTCCCCTGCGGATTGAACAGAAAGGCCGCGTTGAACGAATCGAATGGCTCCTGGGCCGTCGGATGGAGTTTGGGGAGATTGTCATCGGCGTTGAAAATCAGCCAGACCCGGCGCGTGCGGACCAGATTGGTGATGGCGGCGTAAGCGGCGTCGTCGAATTCCGGCACGGCGGATTCCGGCCACAACAGCAGGTCGGTTTGGTTGGTGAGCGCGTTCTCCGAAAGCGCCAGCAACTGTTGAAACCGGTTCGAGTTCACGCTTTCATTCCAGATCATCGTCTGCGGGATGCTCGGCTGGACCAGGGTCACGCGCAGCGCCGGGCCGGGCGGCCCTTCCGATTTTGTCCGCGTCCACCCGGCTGCGAACAAAAGCACGATGAGGACCAGCGGCAGGAGCATTTCCGCCTGCCAGGCAAATAGCGCCGCGGGCTTTGCCACGATGGCGCGCGCGGCCGAATACAGCAAGAGCGAGGTCCAGACGACCACAAAGGAAACGCCGTAAACACTGGTGACCGACGCGATTTGGATCAGCGGAACCAATATGAATTGCGATACCCCGATGAAGTTCCACGGAAACCCGCCGAACAGCCGTGCCCGGACCATTTCCAGAGCGACCCAGACGGCTGCGCCGCACAACGACCACTGCAGCCGGTCGAACCAGGAAGGAGGTTGCGTGTCGCGCCTTGCCGGTCGCGAAACCAGCCACGTCCACATGGCCGGGTACAACGCCAGGTATGCGCCCATCGCCAGCCACGCCAGAATGGGAAGCCCGGCCACGGGCATGAGCAGCAGCCAGTAAAGCGAGGCCAGCCACAAGGCAAGCCCGGCGACGTAGCCGGCGCGAAAGGCGTCGCCGCCGGATTTGTTCCGCGCGGCGAAAACCAGGAGCGCCGGCGCCACCCACGCGAGACCGGCCATCCCGATTTTGGGAAAGGCGGAGGCCAGCGCCAGGCCCGCCAGTAAGGCGAGAAGATAGCCGCTGCGGATGAAAAGCTCGTTCAAGACGCTTCTTAGCGTGGCCAGCGGCCGATAATTTTCCACAAACACCGGTCCGGGCTTCGCACAGCGCGCGGCGCGTTCGGCCAGCGCGCGGCTGGCATTGACCACGATGGCCTCCCGCGCGCCGCGCCAGACGGCCAGATCCACGGAGGAATTGCCGGCGTAATCGAACCCGTGTTGGCCGAATTTGGCGACCAACGTCTGGAGTTTGTTGCGGGCGCGCAGATTGGTCCGGCCATCGCTGGCCAGCACCTCGTCGAACAGCCCGACGTGGTGGGCCACGGGCAGCGCCATTTGCAAATCGGAGGCGGTGGCCAAAACCAGTTTCCGTCCGGCGCCCTTTTGGCCGCGCAGAAAGGCCAGAAAGGGTTCGTTGAACGGAAGTGTGGCCGGATCAATCGTCACCCGCGCCGCCAGTTTTTTCTTCAGGAAAGCGCGTCCGCGCGTCCACCAGCACAGGACCGCAAAGAGCCAAAAGGGATTCCGGCGGAGCAGCCGGGCCAGCGATTCCCAGAGCAAATCCGTGCGAATGAGCGTGCCGTCCAGGTCCACGACGAGTGGAATGGGACGGTCGCGCGGCGCGTCAGTCGGGGACGGCATGATTCTGATTAGCCGTTAAGTGCGCGTTCCAGCAAGGCTTTTTCGCTCGACGCGTAATCCAGCCTCAACGCCTCGGCGCGCGCGACGGGGGTCATCTTCTGCCACGACTTCCGGAGCGCGGTGATCATTTTGTCCTCCGTAGTCCGGGCGGCAAGATCGACGAATTGAAATTCGAGAAAGACCAGACAGAGCGCGTCTTCGAGCACGCGGCCCTCCGGATCGTTCGGGAAATTTTTCTTGAGGTTGAGTTCCTGCACGCGGCGGACGAGGTTCTCATCGTAGCCGACCTCGCGCAGGATGGCCCCGGCATTTTGGGCGTGGAATTTTTTCAGGTTCTCGCGCCATTTCAAATAGCCGGCGCGGGTCAGAGGATACGAATCGCGGGGA
>JAGWMQ010000011.1 GCA_028873125.1 Verrucomicrobiota bacterium
CGGTCTTGCCCTGGGCGTCGGTGGTCTGGACGATTTTCAGCCAGGTGCGGGAGTTGGCGTCTTCCTTGCCGATTTGGTAGCCCACCACCATGTTAGTCGCCGACGGGGGGGCCGACTGCGCGAGGAGGGTTGAGGGGATGGAAATCAGGAGGATTCCGGTGAGAATCTGAGTGTTTCGTTTCATAACAGCCTTCGCTTCCTGAGGGAACACTGCCAGTCAAGCAGAACCCAAGGAACCTGTCAACGGTTAATTGCCGATGAAAGAACCCGCGGATCGAAGAAAGGAGGACGTTCATCGGAAGAACGAAATCGCAGACCGGAAGAAAGAGGACGTTCATCGAAAGCAGGAAAACGCGGATTCAATGAGCGTTGACTATCATCGGAGGAATACGCTCGCGGTTCGGGAGAACAACGACGTTCAGCGGAGCAACGTGGCGACGCTCAGGGGAGACTACCGCTCAAAGATCCGGCGGATGACGTCCTCGATCGGCACTTCCTGGATGTCAATGTCCGCCACCGGCAGGTCGTCCAGCAGCGATTTGCAGACGGCGATGACGCGGTCGCGCTTGACCTTGAAGGTAACGGCGCCGGCGGATTTTTCGACAACCTCGCCGTAGCGGTTCAAATGGTCCGGCGGAAATTCATTGGCCTTTTCGCATTGAATCGTGACCAGTTTGAAGTCGGCGAAGCGGTCCACGATTTCGCTGAGCCGGCCGTCAAAGAAGATTTTTCCGTGGTCAATGATGATGACGCGGTCGCACAACGCCTGGATGTCGGCCATGTAATGGCTGGTCAGCAGGATGGTGGTCCGGCGCTCGGCGTTGTGGCAGCGGATGAACTCGCGCACGGTCTGCTGCGACACCACGTCCAGACCGATGGTCGGCTCGTCCAGAAACAACACTTTGGGCTGGTGTAGCAGCGAGGCGATGAGTTCCATCTTCATGCGTTCGCCCAGGGACAATTCGCGGACGCTGACGTTGAACTTGTCCTTGACGGCGAGCAGTTCGCCCATTTCGGCCACGGTGCGCTCGAAGCGGTCGGCGGGGATGCCGTAGATTTTGGCGTTCAACTCGAGCGACTCGCGCGCGGGCAGGTCCCACCAGAGCTGGTTTTTCTGGCCGAGCACCAGCGCGAACTGGCGGCGGTAGCCGTCGGCGCGCTCCCACGGCGTGTAGCCGAGGACCCTGGCGTCGCCGCCGGTCGGATACAGCAGGCCAGCGAGCATCTTGAGCGTGGTGGTCTTGCCGGCGCCGTTGGGGCCGAGAAAACCGACCAGTTCGCCCGGCTCGATTTTGAAGCTGACTTCGTTGACGGCGAGGGTTTGCTCGTATTGGCGGCGGAAAAGACCCTTGATCGCGCCGGCGAAACCGGGCTGTTTTTTGTAGGTGCGAAAGGCCTTGGAGAGGCCGTGGACTTCGATGACCGCCATGCTCGAAGTGTCGCGCGCCAGGCGCCGGGTGTCGAGTGCGGAGCTTTCAGCGCATCAACTGTTTTTCGAGGTAACGGACGATCTGGCGGACGTTGGCGTCCACGTCCATGCGGTTTTTGACGAGGCGGCAGGCGTGAAGGACGGTGCCGTGGTCGCGGCCGCCGAAGGCCTCGCCGATGTTGTTGAGGGAGCTTTCGGTCATCTCGCGGGACAGATACATGGCGATCTGGCGCGGGAAAGCGATGTTTTCGGGACGGCGTTTGCTGGTCATGTCGGCCAGCCGGATGTCGAAATGTTCGGCGACCCTTTTCTGGATGAGCTCGATGCTGACGGTCAGCCGCCCTTCCTCATGGAGAATTTCGCGGAGCAGCCCTTCGACGACCTCGATGGTCAGTTTCCTGCCGGTGAGCGAGGCGTAGGAGGCGACGCGGATGAGGGCGCCTTCGAGGCGACGGATGTTGGTGCGGATGCGGTTGGCCAGGAAGTTCATGATGTCTTCCTGCAGCGTCACGCCCATGATCTGCGCCTTTTTGTTGAGGATGGCCAGGCGCATTTCAACGTCGGGCGGCTGCAAGTCGGTGACCAGCCCCCACTCGAAGCGCGAGACCAGGCGGTGTTCCAGTCCCTGGATTTCGCTGGCCGGGCGGTCGCAGGTCAGGACGATCTGCTTGTGCGCCTCGTGGAGGGCGTTGAAGGTGTGGAAAAATTCCTCCTGAATGCGCTCCTTGCCGGCCAGGAACTGGATGTCGTCAATCAACAGCACGTCGGTCTGGCGGTATTTCTTGCGGAACCGGGCGAGCAGGTTGTTTTGGATGCCGTCAATGTATTCGTTGGTGAATTTTTCCGAGGAGACGTAGGCCACGCGCGCGCCCTTGCGGCTGGCGGTCACGTGCCAGCCGATGGCGTGGAGCAGGTGCGTCTTGCCCAAGCCCACGCCGCCATAGAGGAACAGCGGGTTGTAGGATTTGCCGGGCGCCTGGGCGACGGCGAGAGCCGCGGCGTAGGCAAAATTATTGTTTGCGCCCACCACAAAGGTCTCGAAGGTGTTTTTGGGGTTGAAATTCAAGTCGCCGTGATGCGCGGCGCGTTCCGGCGGATGCGCGGACTCGGCGTTCCTTGTCTTGGCGGGCGGCGGCGCCGGAACCGCGGGCGGCGTGGCCGCTGCGGCGGGGACGGCAACTCTAAATTTGACCGGCAACTGTTTTCCCGTCACCGCCGCAATGGCGTCCTGAATAAGGCTGGAGTAATTGTCCTTGAGCCAGACTTCGCAGAATTCGTTGGCCACTTCCAGGACCACGCCGCTGGACTCCAACGCACTGGCGCGCAACGGCGCGAACCAAAGGTTGTAAGTGTCTGCGCTTAACTTGGAGCGGAGATGCCCTTGCGCCGAATGCCAAATTTTTTCTACCGAAAGTTGCATGGCTGACTGCCAAAATACCCCGTTCTCGGGTGATTTATTCACTTGCGTTTGAACCGGGACTTTAGCGCCGCTTTCCATCCGCCATGCGCCCACCCAAAAGCAACACCTTCGAATCGCGTCACCGCGGTCCACGCGTTGCCCCGTAAAAACCGCGTCAATAAATCAGCAAATTATTGGGTTTCAATTGCTTGTAAAAAGAAAATTCCTCACTGTTGTCGTGTCTGTCCATAAAATCAACACCCCGCCCAGCCGGTCCTGATGAACGGGAACGGTTTTACGAGAACGCGTCGAAACTTGCTAGCACAAAATGTTAACATTTATTCACGAGTTGTTCACAAGGGCCTTCCGGCTAATAAAATCAATGGTTTTAGGAATGGGATTGGCTGTCGCGTCAGACCGCCTGTTCGCCCGATTCCGAGGTGCGAATCCGGACGGCGTTCTCGATGGAACTGACAAAGACCTTTCCGTCGCCGATCTTTCCGGTCCTGGCGGCCTTGACGATGGCTTCCACTGCCGCATCCGCCAGATCGTCGGCCAACACCACCTCGATTTTCAACTTGGGCAGGAAGTCCACCGTGTATTCGCTGCCGCGATAAATTTCCGTATGGCCTTTTTGGCGGCCGAACCCCTTGACCTCGCTCACCGTCATGCCCTGAATGCCCAACGCCGACAAGGCCGCCTTGACGTCTTCGAGCTTGAACGGTTTGACAATGGCTTCGATTTTTTTCACTTGCCCTGGCTTCGCCGGATGGGACGAAGCTAACATCCGGCAGCGCGTTGTCAACTGTGGGGACGCTCGAAGGAAAACAACGGTCGCCTTTCTTTGGCGCCGCGGCCCTCCCGGCTCACGCGACAATTTTTGAACGCATCCAATGGGCCAACTGCCTGTTTAACTGATATGATAACTAATTTGCGGCGGCAGGGTCCGGGTCGGTTTCTCATCTTCTTTGCGGCCGTCACCCTCGCCACCGGGGCGCGGCCGGAGACCGGCGCCGAGGCGCCGGACGTGAGGTTGGACACCACGGTGTTGGCCGTGCAAAAGGTGCTCCACAGCGTCGTCAACATCGCCACCTCGCGCGTCGTTGAAGAGGGGGATTTCTATGATCCCATCTTCAACAAATTCTACGGGCCGACCTGGTATCATGAGGAGTTGAACAGCATCGGCTCGGGCGTGATCATTGATCCCCACGGCTACGTGCTGACCAACGTCCATGTCCTTCGTCACGCGTGGCATGTGGAGGTTAAACTTTGGGACGGGCGCGTTTACGACGCCGAGCCGATGTTTCTGGCCGACACCAACAGCGACCTGGCGGTGCTGAAGTTGCGCTGCAAGCCCGGCGAGCGGTTCCAGGCCATCCACCTGGCGGACGACGATCCCCTGCTGGGCGAAACGGTCCTGGCGCTGGGCGATCCCTTCGGCCTGGGCGAATCGGTCTCGCGCGGCATTTTGAGTTCCGAGAGCCGCCGCCCGCCCCAGCCCGGCGAACCGCTCAACATCGCCAACTGGCTGCAGACCGACGCGGCCATCAATCCCGGCAACAGCGGCGGCCCGCTGGTGGACTTGCGCGGCCAGATGATCGGGGTGAACGTCGCGGTTTATCCCGAAGGCAGCGGCATCGGGTTCGCCATCCCCGTCAAGGAGGTCTCCTCCACCCTGTCACAAATGTTCACTCCGGAGCTGACCGGCTCGCTGTGGTTCGGAGCCCGGGTCAGCCCGGGCACTTCTCCGTTGAAAATCAGCAACGTGCAAACCAACAGCCCGGCTTGGACGGCGGGTCTGCGACCGAGCCAGCAAATCCTGCGGATCAACGGACAGACGCCCGGCAGCCTGGTCGAATTCAATCAATCCCTGGTCGCCTCTCCCCATCACCGCGCGGTTCTCACCGTTCTGCAAGACGAGGAACGCCGGACGCTCAACGCCACGCTCATTCCGTTCGCCCAACTGATCCGCGACAAAACCGGGTTGAGCCTGGGGGACGCGACCAATGGCGCCGCCCTGCCCACGGACTTGTTCTCCGGCAAGGGGATGGCCGTCAAGCAGGTGGATCCGGACAGCCCGGCGGCCCGCGCCGGCCTGCAAGCGGGCATGGTGTTGACAAGCGTTGACGGCGTCGCAGCCAACCGGTTGCTGGACGTGGGCGAGGCGCTGACCGGACACAACGCCGGCGACGTCGTGCCCGTGACCGTGGTCGTGACCCGGCGGCTCGGGGAGAATTTTCTGAACTACCAATCCTCCACTGTCACCCTGCAACTGCGCTGACGAATTTGTTGGCCCGGAGGGGATTTTTTTGATTCCATGTCCAGCGTGCGATGAGCAACGACGCAATGATTGAGGTCTCGAATCTGACGAAGCGCTACGCCGGACGCACCGCGGTGGCGGACCTCTCGTTTAGCGTCGCGCGCGGCGAGATCGTCGGCCTGCTCGGCCCCAACGGCGCGGGCAAAAGCACCACCATGCGCATTCTGGCGGGCTTTCTGCCGGCCACCTCGGGCACGGCGCGCGTGGCCGGCTACGATGTCTTTTATCAGTCCGGGGAGGCGCGCCGCCGCATCGGCTACATGCCGGAAAACAATCCCCTTTACCCGGAAATGCGCGTGCGCGAATACCTCAAATTCCGGGCGCGGATCAAAGGACTGGGCTGGGGACAGTCCCGCCGGCGCGTGGACACGGTGATGGAACAATGCGGTCTGACGCACATGGGCCGTCGCATCATCGGCCAGCTTTCCAAAGGCTACCGCCAGCGTGTCGGCCTGGCGGACGCGCTGGTCCACGAACCGGAGCTGATCATCCTGGACGAGCCGACCATCGGCCTGGACCCGCATCAAATCCGCTCGGTGCGCCAGCTCATCAAAAGCCTGGCCGGCCGGCACACGGTCCTGATCTCCACGCACATCCTGCCGGAAGCGGAAATGATGTGCGGCCGGATGCTCATCCTGTATGACGGGAAAATGCTGGCGGCCGACACACCCGACAATTTGCAGCGGCTCATGGCCGGCAACGCACGGATCATCGCCGAAATCGCCGCGCCGGCCGAGGCCCTGCGCCAATGTTGGGCGCAGATGCCCGAGATCGAACATGCCGAGGTTTCCGCGGCCGAAGGCGAGTTTCATCGGTGCATCCTCACCCCGCGGGACGGAACCGATTTGCGGCCGGTGATTTTCACGGTCGCCCTCCAAAACGGCTGGGTGCTGCGCGAACTCACGCGCAACCGCCAGTCGCTGGAAGACATTTACGTGCAGGTCACCCGGCCAAACGAGGATGAGGAAGGCGAATAACCCGATGAAGACGGGGGGCGCGATTCAATGAAAATCTTCTGGACGTTGGCGCGGCGCGAACTGGCCGCCTATTTCCTTTCGGTGACGGGATATGTCATCATCGCCGCGGCGGCGTTTTTGATCGGCTTGAGTTTTGTCGTGCTCATCAACGGCCTCGGAAACCAGCCATCCCCGGTGCCGGTGACGGAGTTGTTCTATCAGACCCCGTACTTCTGGTTGATCGTGCTGCTGGCGGCGCCGGTCATCACGATGCGGCTGTTCGCGCTGGAGAAGTTTTCCGGCACATTCGAGACCCTGATGACTGCGCCGGTGGGTGACGTGCAGGTCGTCGCCGCCAAATTCACGGCGGCCATTGTTTTTTACCTGGTCATGTGGCTGCCCCTGCTCGCCTGCCTGTTCGTCGTCAGCCGCTTCACCGATCAACAGGGCACGCTCGACGCCGGGACGATCGGCGGGATGTTTCTGGGGGTCTTTCTGGTCGGCTGTTTGTTTCTGGCGGCGGGGTGCTTCACGTCGGCGCTGACGCGCAGCCAGATGGCGGCGGCCATGGTTGCCTTCGTGCTGGGTGTCAGCCTTTTTTCGTTCGGCTTCCTGGCCCGGGCCATTCCGGCGGGGGCGCCGCAATGGGAATCGCAGGTGATCGGATACTTTGACTTGTTCGACCAGATCAACGATCTGGCGCGCGGCGTGGTGGACACGCGGGCCGTGATTCTGTACACCAGCCTAGCGTTTTTCTTCCTGTTTCTGACCTTGCGCGTCGTGGAAAGCCGCCGCTGGAAGTAAACCGCATGGAGGCCGATCCCAAAACGAAATCCAGTTTCTCCCCGCATCGCCGGTGGCGGATCGGTTGCGACCTCCTGGTGCGGACCGCGGCGGTGCTGGCGGTGGTGGTCATGGCCAACTACCTGGGCGCGCAGCTTTTTCACCGGTTTTATCTGAGTGCGCAAACCAGCGTCCATTTGTCCCTGCGCACCATCAGCGTGCTGCATTCGCTGACGAATCGGGTGACGGTGACGTTGTATTACGACAAGGACGACGACATGTTCCCGACCGTGAAGGAATTGCTGGAGGCCTACCGCGACGTCAACCCGCAGATTTCGCTGCGAGTGGTGGATTACACGCGCGATGCCGGCGAGGCCGAAAAGCTCAAGGCCAAATACGGTCTCTTCCAGTCGCCCGCCTATCCGAACGGTCCGCCCCAGAAGAACCTCATCATCTTTGACTGCGGCGGCCGGTTCAAGGTCGTCCCGGGCGCCGCCCTGGCCCAATACACCCTCGAATTGGTCAACCCCAAGGACCGCGAGTTTCGGAAGAAGCCGGAGGCGTTTCTGGGCGAGGAATGGTTCACCGCGGCGCTGCTGGCGATCACGAATCCCAAACCCTTCAAGGCCTATTACGTGCAAGGCGAAGGGGAGCCGGCGCTGGACGACTCAAGCGACACGGGCTATGTGAAATTTGCCTCGGTGCTGCGGGAAAATTACATTGACGTGGAGCCGCTCCGGTTGACCGGGGCCAGCCCCGTGCCGGCGGATTGCGACCTGCTCATCATCGCCGGCGCCCGAATGGCGTTTTCCCCCGACCAGCTCCGGCAAATTGACCAATACCTCTCGCAAGGCGGACGGCTCTTGGCCTTGTTCGACTACTGGTCCCTGCAAAGGCCCAGCGGCCTCGGAGACCTGCTGGCGCGCTACGGCGTGAACGTGGGCCGGGATGTCGTGCGTGACCCGAACAGTCCCTTGTCCTACTGCGTGATCGTTTCGTCCTTCAGCCAGCATCCCGTCGTTAATCCGCTCATGAACCTGGCGCTGCAAATGGTCATGCCGCGACCCATCGGTCGCACGACCTCGGCCAGCGGCCCGGCCGACGCGCCAAAGGTTCAGGAAATCGCCTTTTCCGGCCCCGATTCGGTGCTGGCCGGCGCACGGGGCGCGCCACCCCGGGCGTACCCGCTGATCGCTGCCGTTGAACAACCGAACGCGGTCAAGGGCGTCGCTCCCGCGCGGGATGCCCCGCGCCTGGTCGTGGCCGGCGACGCGTTCTTTCTCGACAACCAGATGATCGCTGCGGGCGCCAACCGCGACTTTCTGGGTTACGCCGTCAACTGGCTGCTGGACCGCCCCGCGCTCCTCAAAGGCATCGGTCCGCGCCCGGTGACCGAATACCGGCTGGTGATGACCCGGACCCAGCAAAACGACATTCGCTGGCTGCTGCTGGCCGCGCTGCCGGGCGCGGTCCTGCTGCTGGGCGGCCTGGTCTGGCTGGTGCGAAGGAAGTGATGAACTCAAAGTCCACCGGAACCTGGCTGTTGCTTGCCGCGGCGATGTTTGTGGGCGTCGTCCTCGTGGACCATTTTCTGCATCGCGCTCCCGCCGCGCCCAAGCCGCTGCTGTCCGACTTGCGGCCGGCGGAGGTGACGAGCGTCCAGGTCATTCCCGCCGCCGCGCCCGAAATCCAGGCCGATTGCTCCAATGGCGTGTGGAATCTCGTCAAACCAATCTCCTATCCGGCGCAGTCGGCGGCCGTCGGCGCGCTCCTCGACGCTTTGCAACGTCTAAAGCCCGCCAGCCGCATCAACGCCAGTGAACTGAGCCACCACGCCGACGCCAACGCCGAATTCGGTTTTGCCAATCCGTTGTCCCTTGTGTTGCGACAGGGGCAGGACCAGTGGCGGGTGCTGGTCGGCCGCAAAACTGCTCCCGGCGACCAGGTCTATTTGCGTGTGGTGGGAGTCGAAGGGGTGTTTGTAGCCGACGCCAACTGGCTCAAGTTCATTCCGCGCACCGCCAACGACTGGCGGGACACGTCGCTGGTGGAGACCGAGGCTCGCGCCTTCGATTGGATCGTGGTGACCAACAACACCCGGACCACCGGCAATCAGCCGCGGGTCCTTGAACTTCAACGGAACCCGACAAACCACTTGTGGCGCATGATCCAGCCCCTGCCCGCCCGCGCCAACAACGATCTCATCAACCAGGCGCTCCAAAACCTGCAAACCGCGCGCGTCACGCAATTTGTCACCGACGATCCCGGCGCGGATTTGAGCGCCTACGGACTGCAGCCGGCCAGCCTGGATTTGTGGCTGGGCCGCGGCACCAATCTGGTTGCCGGTCTGCGATTGGGCCGCAGCCAGACGAATGATTCCTCGCAGATTTTCGCCAAATGCGAGGACTGGAAGACGATCATGACGACCGCCCGCGACCCGTTGTCGCCCTGGTATGGGCCGGTCAACGATTTTCGCGACCCGTATCTGCTCGACCTGACCGCGCCGGTTGCTGAAATCAGCGTGCGCGGCGCCCGCAATTTCACCTTGCAACGGCACGGCACGAACTGGCAGGCGGCCGGCGAGACCTTCCCCGTGGACAGCGGGCTGGTGCAGCAATTCATCCAGGCCCTTGCCCGGCTGCGCATCTCCGACTTTGTCAAGGACGTGGTGACCCAGCCGGACCTGGCCGCCTACGGACTCACCAATCCCGTGCGCGAGATCACCCTCCGCTCGGCGCTGGGCGACACCAACGCAATCATCGCCCGGCTGTTGTTCGGCGCGACACGGACCAACGAGGTGTTCGTCCGCCGCGCCGACGAGGATTACGTCTATGCCATCGCCTCGAACGACCTCAGCCGATTGCCCGAGGCCGGCTGGCAATTTCGGGAGCGGCGCATCTGGAATTTTGGCGACAACGACGTCAAGGAGATCACCATTCACCAGAACGGCAAGACGCGCCAACTCATCCGCAACAGCCCGAACCAATGGTCGCTGGCGCCCGGCTCCCAAGGCATCATCAACCCGCCGGCCCTCGAGGAAACCGCCTACCGCCTCGGCCAGATGGACGCCTACGGCGGCTGGGTCGCGCACGATGTGACCAACGCGGCGCCCTATGGCTTCAAGCCGGACAATCTTTCCATCACCGTCGCGCTCAAGGACGGAAAGCGCTGCACGGTGGATTTTGGCGGCCTGCTCCCGCCCGAAACCGTGCTGGCCTCCGTCGCTCTCGACGGCGAGCGATGGATCTTTATTTTTCCACCGACGCTTTACCAACTGGTCATGAGTTATCTCACCATTCCGGCGAACGTTCCCTGATATGCCTTCGCAACCGGGCTTCTGGCGGAAATGCCGCGTGTGTTTCCGCTGGTTTCGCATCAGCGTCCTGGCTTTGGTGCTGGCCCTGCTAGGCTGTGCATTCTGGCTCAACCGCATTGGCCTGCCGGATTTTCTGAAAGATGCCCTCGTCCAATCGTTGCGCGCGCGCGGTGTCGAGGTCCAGTTCACCCGCCTGCGCTGGCGTTTTGTCCGCGGGCTGGTCGCCGAAGACGTCCGCCTCGGCCTCACGGCGGCAACCGGGAGTCCGACTTTTTTCGTTCACGAAGCGCAACTGCGCCTGGATTATCGCGCCTTGCTGGGCCGGCATCTCCAGGTGGAAGGGCTGATCCTGCGCGACGGCCAATTCACCTGGCCCATCCTCGAAAGCAACGCCCCGCCGCGTTCCCTGACTCTCGACCACCTCCAGACCGATTTGCGGTTCCAGACCAATGGCACCTGGTCTCTCGACCATTTTCAGGCTGATTTCGCCGGCGCCAGGCTCACGCTTTCCGGCGAGGTTGCTCACGCCTCGCTTATCCGCCGCTGGCCCATTTTTCACCCCAGCCACGGCGCCGCGGGCGCGGTCTGGCAGGCCCGACTGCGCCAATTCTCCGACGCCCTCGACCAGATTCACTTCCAGAGCGCGCCGGATCTGAACTTCTCGATCCACGGTGACGCGCGCGATTTGAATTCCTTTCGACTCCGGCTCACCCTCAACGCGTCCGGCGCGGACACGCCGTGGGGCCGGGTGCAGCAAGGCCGGTTGTTGGTGCGGGTTGCCCCGGCGCCAACCGCGGGAACGCAGGCCACAGCGCTGCTGGCCACAGACGATGCCGACACCCCGTGGTGCCGCGTGCGCCGCGGCCGGCTGATCGTGCGAATCAGTTCCGTTCCCGCCCATCCGCCGCACGCCACGCTGCGCCTGGAGGCCGACGACGCCAGAAGCAGGTGGGCTGGCGCGCGCCACCTCGAGTTGGAGGCCGGCATTGTCCGGGGAACTTCCAACGGGCCGTCGGCCGGCACCGCTTGGGGCGCTTGGGCCAAAATCCAGCCGTATCGGTTCGACTGGACCGCGCAATGCACCCAACTGCGGTCGGAAAAGGTCAATGCCGACACGGTGGCCTGTGACGGCAACTGGTCGGCGCCGGAACTGAGGCTGACCCGTTTGTCCGCCGATTTGGGTGGCGGCAGGCTCGACGCCCGGGGACGTTTGAACGTCGTCACCCGGCGGTTCAACTTCACCAATTCCTCCTCCTTTGATCTCAACGCGATTGCCGGACTGCTCACCGAAAAAACCCGTCTCTGGCTCGCGCGATTTTCCTGGGCGCAACCGCCGCGGCTGCGGGCCGGCGGCTCGTTGACGCTGCCCGCCTGGACCAACTGCGCTCCGGACTGGCGCGGGCAGGTGCAGCCCACCGAGCGGCTGGCCGGCTCCTTTGAACTGGGGCGAGGCTCGTTCGACCGCGTCCCGTTCGACTCCGCACGGAGCAGTTTTTCATATTCCAACCTTGTCTGGCAACTGCCGGACCTGGCTGTCGCGCAACCAGAAGGCCTGATCCAACTGGCGGGCACCGAGGACGACCGGACGAAGTTTTATCACTGGCACGTGCGCGGGGCGCTGGATCCGGCGGTCCTCCGTCCGCAGTTCGAGACCCGCAAAGCCCGGCATGCCCTGAACCTCTTCACTTCCACGCAGCCGGCGCGGGTTGACGCAGACGTTTGGGGACGGCTGTATGATTACGACAGCATCGGCGCGCGCGGGCGCATTGCCTTGACGAATTTCACCTTTCGTGGCGAAGCGGCGGACTATTTCGAGTCCGCCGCCGCTTACACCAACCGGGTGTTGCAATGCTTTCAGCCCGACCTCCGGCGCGGCGGCGAGCGTCTGACGGCGGATGGCATCACGGTGGACTTCAACGCCCAACGCATTTATTTCACCAACGGCTTCAGCACCGCCGAACCCCAGGCCGTGGCGCGCGCCATCGGGCCGAAAGTCGGCAGCGCCCTGGCGCCGTATCATTTCTTGCAGCCGCCGACGGTGCGGGTGAGCGGCTACGCGCCTCTGCGCGGCGACGAAGACGCCGATTTGCGTTTTGACGTGGACGGCGGACCGTTGAACTGGCTCAAGCTCAAGGCCGCGCACGTCAGCGGCGAGGCGCGCTGGCTGGGGCACACGCTGATCCTGACGAACCTGACGGCATCGCTTTACGGCGGAAACGGCGGCGGTTCGGCCCTGTTTCATTTTCATCCCCCGCGCGACGGGGCGGAGTTTCAATTCAGCGCCGGCGTCACCAATGTGGACGTGCACCGGCTCGCGTCGGAACTGGCTTCGCCCAGCAATCACCTGGAAGGCGTGTTGGCTGGAAGACTGGTCGTGACCCGCGGCGACACTCAGGATTGGCGGACTTGGAACGGGCGCGGCTCCGCGGACTTGCGGAACGGATTGCTCTGGGACATTCCCATCTTCGGCATTTTGTCGGTGCCGCTGAATACCATCGTCCCGGGCCTGGGCAGCAGCCGGGCGACGGACGCCTCGGCCCAGTTTGTCCTGACCAACGGCGTGATCTTCTCGGACAAGCTCGAAGTCCGTTCCACGCTCATGCGGCTCGATTACGCCGGCAGCGTGGATTTGACGGGCGAGGTCAACGCCCGCGCCACCGCGCGACTGCTGCGCAACACCTGGGTGATCGGCCCGCTCATCAGCACGGCGCTGTGGCCCGTAAGCAAATTGTTTGAATACCGGATCACCGGCACACTCGAGGCCCCTCACAGCGAGCCGCTGGTTCCCTACCTCCCGCAAATCCTGCTCTGGCCGCTGCACCCGATCCGCAGCATCGAGGAATTGTTTCCCTCCAACACCGCGACCAACGCGCCGGGCCGCTGACGCCGGGATTTCAGCAAATTCGTCCGCGGATGGCCACCCGGGTCCGGACGCGCGCCGAATCCGCAAATCGAAAGAGAGGTTGTACGGACGTGCCAGCTTCCTGGACGCCGGCGTTCTGTCGCCGACGGACCGTTGCGCCTATTGGCCGACCAGGCGGAAGAACTCCATGGGGATTCCCGGAACCGAAACCGGCACGTTCGCCATCGCGTTGGTCCCTTGCGCGATCATCGTCCAGGTCCGCAAGTCCGGCGAGGATTGCAAGGCCCATTTCCCGGGAAGTGTTCCCGTCGCCCTGACCGTCAGCGTCCCCGTCAGGCCGTTGGACTGGCTGGTCTGAATGGAAAGGAGGACCGGGCTGGGGACCGTGTAAACGGCTTCGTTTGAAAAGGGGCTTTCCAAGCCCATGCTGTTCAAAGCCGTCGCCGCAAAATAATAAACCGTCCCCTCGGTCAGACCGCTGACGGTCGCGCTGGTGACGTTGCCGACAAAAATCTTGTTGGTGTAAATATCGCTGGCCACTCCCCAGTAAATGTTGTAACCCACGACGTCGGAATTGGTGCTCGGGTTCCAGGCCAGGGTCACCTGTTGTGTTGCCCGAACTGGAAACCGGGAGCAAAGCATCCCGGCCAGAACAAGACCAAAAATTCCGCATCCCAACCTCCGTTCAATCAGATTTGTTCCGGCAACAGCAACGACCCATGCCCGTTTGACGGTCTGGAATTTCACCCTTCGTTAAATGCTGGAAGCGTGCCGACCTGCTGGAAAGATGTGATTTGTTTGGAGGACAATGATTTGCGCGGAACGATGATCTTCCAAGGCAACCGTGCTGCTGGCAGATTTTGATCAAATTGCCATTTTCCCATTGCAGAATGCAGTGCAGTTGTGGGTCTGCCTTCAGCCCACCTGTGCTGATTGACGGTTACACTTCAGCTTCGAGCTGTCGTCCCGAGAGTTCCAAGCCTGTTTTAGGTGCGGCTTTTGAATGGAACAATACCGGCCGGGGCGGACCATTGCGGCCCCGGCCGGCAAACACTGTGAAGCAACTGCTACGCCTTCCAGATCATGTCCGCCACCGTGCGGCCCGTCGGGATGAACGGCAGGACGTGTTCGGTGTAGGGCACGATCACGTCCAGGACGTACGGCTCTTTGGCGTCGAGCATCCGCTGGAGAGCGGCGCGCAGATCCTTCTTGAACATCACGCGCTCGCATTTCACGTTGAACGAATTGCAGACGCGCACGTAGTCGGGATAAATCTGCTCGCGATATTGCGGATCACCGAGGTAGGTGTGGCCGCGGTTGCCCTGGTAAAACTTGTCCTCCCATTGCACCACCATGCCGAGGTGCTGGTTGTTCAGGACGATGGTCTTGACGTTGATCTTCTCGACGTGCGCGGTGGCCAGTTCCTGGATGTTCATCAGGAACGAGCCGTCGCCGTCAATGTCAATCACCTCCTGGTCCGGATGCGCGACCTTGATGCCGAGCGCCGCCGGGAAGCCGAAGCCCATCGAACCCAGTCCGCCGCTGGTGATGAACTGGCGCGGACGCGTGTATTTGAACCACTGGCCGGCCCACATCTGGTGCTGGCCCACGCCGGTGGTGATGATGGCGTCGCCCCGGGTCAATTCATAGAGCGCCTCCACCACCATCTGCTGGAGGACGATCTGGTTTTCCTGGCCTTTGAGGTGGTCCTTCATGTGGTCGCTGGCGGAGATTTCCTGGGTGATCGAGTACGCGAACGGCGCCTTCTTCTTCCATTCATCAATCTGCGCCAGCCAGGCGGCGTGCTTTTTGGCCAGCGGACGCTTTTGAAGCATGCCGTTCAAACGCGCCAACGCGTCCCGGATGTCGCCCACCACGGGCAGGTGCGCCCTCTTGTTCTTGTTCAACTCGGAGGCGTCAATGTCAATGTGGACAATCGTGCCGTGCTTACAAAACTCGTCGAACTTGCCGGTCACCCGGTCATCGAAGCGCACGCCGAAGGCGAGCAGCAGGTCCGCGCCGTCTTTGAGCTTGACCATCGGATCGCCGAGGGATTGGCGGCGGGCGTATTCGCCGTTGACGGCCCAGTTCGCGAAGGCGGCGCCGTGCATGCCCAGCCAGCGCAGCGACAGCGGATGGGTCTCCGGAAACGCGCCGATGCCCATGAGCGTAGTGGTCACGGGAATGTTCGTGGCCTCGGCAAACTTTTTGAGCTCCTCCGTGGCATTGCTGCTGATGATGCCGCCGCCGCAATAAATCACCGGGCGCTCGGCCTTTTCAATCAAGCCCATGATTTCGTTCAAGGCCACCTCGTCGGCGCGCAAATCCGGCTGCGTGTAGCCGGGCAGACCTTTCTTGATCTGCTCCAACGTCGGCCAGACCGGCTGGGTCCTGGCCTGCTGCACGTTTTTGGGCACGTCAATGACCACCGGGCCGGGCCGCCCGGTCTGGGCGATATAAAACGCCTCCTTGACGATGCGCGGAGTGTCGTTCACGTCGGTGATCAGGTAGCTGTGCTTCACGATGGGCAGCGTCACGCCGATGATGTCGGTCTCCTGAAACGCGCCGCGGCCGATCATGTTGGTCGTCACCTGGCCGGTGATGGCGATGAGGGGGCTGGAATCCAGATAGGCGTCGGCGATGGCGGTGACGAGGTTCGTCGCGCCGGGTCCGCTGGTGCTCATGCACACGCCGGCCTTGCCGGTCGCGCGCCCGTAACCTTCCGCCGCGAAGCCCCCGCCCTGCTCGTGCCGCGGCAGGATGGTGCGGATTTTGGATTTGGTGAGCGACTGATGGATTTCCATGCTCGCTCCGCCGGGATAGGCGAAAATCACCTCGACCCCTTCGCGTTCGAGGGCTTCCACGAGAATGTCGCGCCCGAGCATCGCCGCGCCGACCTCGGCGCGCCCGGCGGCGGGTTTGGATTTTCGTCCAGCAGTTTCAGTTGTCTTGTTCATGTGCTCTTTGGTTGTGCGACCGGCGATGGCGGATCAATAAAAAAACCCGCGACGTTTCGGCCGCGGGTTCTTGTTAAAGTTTGATTGCGTTCAACAAGCGCCAACGGCGTCGTCGCCTACAACGACGACCAGCAGGTTAGCGGCTTGTGAAACGTTTTTCAACATGTCCAGTTCACTTTAGCAAAATCCCCGGCGCGGTCAAGCCTCATTTTTACCACTTTTTTGGCCTTTTCAGCCATTTATTGCTCCGGCGGAGATGCTCTTGAAAACCGCGGGAAGCGGATCGCCGCCGCGGCCCGCGAGCGACGAAGGCGCCGTCCCGGTCTATTCGGCCTTTTCCTTCCTTTCAGGTTTTGACGCCTTGGCGGCCCTGTGCGGCTTTTCGGCTTTGGCCGCGCGCGGTTTCTTCTCCGCGGAGGCTTCGACCTTTTCAGGCTTTGCGGTCTCGGCCTCGTGCCTTCCGTGGCCGCGTTTTTCCGTTCTCGGCCTCTTGCCTTCCTCGACCTTCGCTTCGGGGGCGGGCTCGGCCACGGTCACGGGCGTGGTGCTTTCCACGCGGACCTTGAGCGTCCCTTTGACCTCGGCGTGCAGATTCAATTCCACATCGTAATCGCCCAGGGCGCGGATCGGGTGTTCGAGGTGAATTTTCCTCTTGTCGAGGGCGATGTCGAACTGGTGCTTTAGTTCGTCAGCGATCATGCCGGCCGTCACCGCGCCGAACATCTTGCCATCCTCGCCCGCCTTGACCTTGACGACGCAGATAAGCTTCGAGACGCCCTTGGCCAGTTCGCTCATGGTGTTGAACTCGTGCGCTTCGCGTTCGGCGCGGCGCCGGCGGAGCACCTCGATCTGCTTCTTGTTGGCCTGGGTGAGCGGAATCGCCAGCCGCTGGGGAAAAAGAAAGTTGCGGGCGTAGCCGGCGGCGACCTTGACCTGGTCGGATTCGGCGCCGAGGCCCACGATGTGACCGGTGAGAATGACTTCAGTTTTCATGGATTCGTTGCGGTGATGTGCGTTGGGGCGCGGGGCGTGAAGGGCGATGCCGCGCGCGTGGAAATTGATGTGTCGCGTCAGAAGGGAACGTCGTCGTGTTCGGCCGGCGGTTCGGCATCGGAACCTTCGGACGGGGGAGCGGCGGGGGCGGGGCGTGCGGACGCGGGAGCGCCGCCTTCGCCGCGGCCGCCGGAATCCAGGAATTGAAAACCCTCCATCACCACGCCGAGCTTGCTTTTTTTCTGGCCCGATTGCTTGTCTTCCCACGTGTCGTAGCGGAGCCGGCCTTCAATCAGGATCGGACGGCCTTTCTTCAAATATTGCCCGATGGTTTCGGCGGTTTTGCCAAAGGCGTCCACGTCCACAAACGTCACTTCGTCCTTCATCTCGCCGGTTTCGCTCTTCCATTTGCGGTTGATGGCCAGGCCGATTCGGGCGATGGCGGTGCCTTTGGGAGTGTAGCGCAATTCGGGATCGCGCGTGAGATTGCCGACCAGGATAACTTTGTTGAAGTTGGCCATAGGTATTCGAGTTTAAGGTTTTCGGTTCAAGCTGCAAAGTCTATTCCGCCACCGCCGGCTCGGGCGCCTGGGTGAAGAGCACGCGGAAAACCTCTTCGCTCATGGCAAATTTATGGTGCAACTGGGCGACCATCGCCGGTGAGCCGGAAAAAATCACGTTGGCATAGAAGCCGGCGCTGTGTTTCTTGTCTCGGACCCGCGCAAAATGCCTGGATTCCATCTTTTGCACGGTCTCGACCCGGCCGCCCGCCGCCGCGATCTCCGCGGAGATTTTATCCAGGGTCTCTTTGAGCCCTTCTTCCTTGCCGGCCGTGTTGAGGATAAACAAACCTTCGTATCGTTTCATTCGTTTTGTAATTCGTTGAAGCGTTGAAGCGTGAGACGTTCAAGCGGGCAGAGCCGCCGCGACGCTTCAACGATTTAACGCTTCAACGCTTCCATTCCATTGCATTGCCTTTTCAATTCCGGCGTCCAGCCAGGTCTCAACCTGGCCGGCCGCCCGGTCCAACACTTTCTTCAGCAACGGCGCCTCGTCCGGCTCAAACGTTCCAAGCACGTGGCCGGTGATTTGGCGCGCGCCGTCCTTCCGGCCGATGCCGATCCGCAGCCGGGCAAATTCGCGCGTCCCCAAGTGCGCCGCGACGGACTCCAACCCGTGGTGGCCGCCGCTGCTCCCGGAAGGGCGCATGCGGACGATGCCCAGCGGCAGGTCCGCGTCGTCCAGCAAAATCAGCAACTGCTTCAGGGGCAGCCGATAAAAGCGCTTCAGCGCCCCGACCGCCTCGCCGCTCAAATTCATGAAGGTCCGCGGCTGACACAGCAGCACCCGCCTGCCGCCGCGCTCAACGCGCGCGACGCGGGCGCGGAACTTCCGGTCCGTCTTCCATCCGGCCTCCCATCGCGAAGCGAGTGTTTCCACAAGCCGGAAACCGGCGTTATGGCGCGTCTCGGCGTATTCGGAGCCCGGATTGCCCAAGCCCACGATGAGAAAGGCGGCTTCCACGCGAGCCTAAATCGTTTCCGGGAGCACGCGCCCTCTCCCGGATTATTTCTTTTTCTCGGCCGGTTTTTTCTCGGCACCCTTTTCAACGGCTTTCTCGGCGCCCTTGGCCTCCCCCTTGGCCGGGGCCTTTTCTCCGGGCTTGGCGGCGCCCTTTTCGCCTTTGGCCGGCGCCTCGCCTGCCTCGCCTTCTTCCTTCTTTTCCTTGATCATCTCGACATCGCCCGCGGCGACGGGGGCGCCTTCGACCGGCGCGGCCTCTTCCTCGGCGCGCGGCACGGCCACGGACACCACCGGGATCTTCTTGTCGCCAAGGATTTCGACGCCTTCGGGCGCCTTGATTTCGCCGATGTGGATGCTCTTGTTGAGTTCGAGCGCGCTGACGTCCACGGTGATCTGCTCCGGCAGGTCCTTGGGCAGGCAGCGGACCTTGAGCTTGAAGAGCACGTGCTCCAGGACGCCGCCGCCGGTCTTGACCCCCGCGGCTTCGCCGACGGTTTCGACGGGCACCATGACGACGACTTTTTCGTTTTCGGCGACCTCGTGAAAATCCACGTGCAGCACCTGTCCATCGAGCGGGTGGTGCTGGATTTCCTGGACGAGGGCCAGGCGCCTGGCGCGCGCGTCCTCGGCGATGGACAGGTCCACCAGCAGGTTTTCGGACACCGAGTGGCCGATGAGATCACCGAACTCCTTGGCGGCGATTTCGAGGTTCTGCGGCGCGCCCAGGCGTCCGTAAATGACGGCGGGCACGCGACCGGAGGCGCGCAGTTTCTTGACCGGTCCGCGGCGCGTTTGCGTCCTCGGCCAGGCCTTTAACGAGACAGATTTCATGTTTTCAAACCACCATCAGACGGGCGCTCAACTCGTGCGTCCGCCTTTGAATTCAAAGAGCGAGTTGACCGACGAATTCGTGTTGATTCGTTTGATGGCTTCGCCCAAAAGCCCCGCCACCGACAGCGTGGTGATTTTCACACCGTCAATCGCAGGGCGTGGAACTGTATCAGTGGTGATCAATTCGTCAATGACAGATTTTCGCAATCGTTGGACGCCCACGTTGTTGAGAATGGCGTGCGAAACGCAGGCCAGAATTCTTCGGGCGCCCTTTTTCTTGAGCAACTCCGCCGCGTGCGTCAGCGTGCCCGCCGTTTCCGTCAAATCGTCCACCAACAGCACGTTTTTGCCCTTGATCTCCCCGATGACCGCCAGGGATTCCACGTCGGTCGCGCTTTTGCGGCGTTTGGCGACGATGGCCAGACCCGCTTCGAGCACCTGGGCGTAGGCGTGCGCCATTTTCAATCCGCCCACGTCGGGACTGACGACCACCAGGTCGGGCAGGCTCTTCTTCCGCAAATACTCGTACATCACCGGCGCGGCGTAGAGATGGTCCACCGGGATGTCGAAAAACCCCTGAATCTGCTGGGCGTGCAGGTCCATGGTGAGGATGCGGTTGGCGCCGGCGGCCACCAGCAGGTTGGCAACCAGCTTGGCGGTGATGGGCACGCGCGGTTGGTCCTTGCGGTCCTGGCGGGCGTAGCCGTAAAAAGGCAGCACCGCCGTGATGCGCTTGGCGCTGGCGCGGCGCAGCGCGTCCATCATGATGAACAACTCCATCAGGTTGTGATTGGTCGGCGGACAGGTGGACTGGATGGCGAAGACATCCTCGCCGCGGACGTTTTCCTCGATTTTGACGAAAGTCTCGCCGTCGGGAAACGGTTTGATGCTGCACCGGCCCAGTTCGATGCCGATGGATTTGCAAATGGCCCGGGCCAGAGGTTCATTCGCCGTGCCGCAAAAAATTTTCACGAGTCAATTTTAGGTTCAGGTCGAAATAGAAAAACCGCCGCTGCCGGCGGACCCATGTACGCCGATGGTAACCTGCCAGGGCGCCGGCGCAAGCGAAAATCGGGAGCGGGGGGCTTGATTCAATTTGACACGTCCGGGGCGATTCGCTAAATGAGCGGCCATCCTGTATGCAACCAATACATCTGGCCTGGGTTGATTACGCCATTCTGCTGGCTTACACCGCGTTCGTCATCGGCATCGGCTTTGCCCTGCGGCGTTACCTGAAAACCTCCACGGACTTTTTTCTGTCCGGGCGTTCGATTCCGGCATGGGTCACGGGACTGGCCTTCATTTCCGCGAACCTCGGCGCCTTGGAACTGGTGGGCATGGCCGCCAGCGGGGCCAAATACGGCATCGCCACCGCGCATTTTTACTGGGTGGGCGCCATCCCGGCGATGGTCTTCCTGGCGGTTTTCATGATGCCGTTCTATTACGGCTCCAAGGCGCGTTCGGTGCCGGAATTTCTCAAAATGCGCTTCGACGAACGGGTGCGTTGCGTCAATTCCATCTCCTTCGCGGTGATGACGGTGTTCACCTCGGGCATCGCTTTGAACGCGCTGGCCAAGCTCCTGCAGTTGCTCCTGGGCTGGAATTACAACTGGAGCCTGTGGCTCTGCTCGGCGGTGGTGTTGCTCTACGTGTTCAAGGGCGGGCTGACCTCGGCCATCTACACCGAGGTGTTGCAGTTCTTTATGATCGTGCTGGGCTTCGCGCCCGTGGTCTGGCTGGGCCTCAAAGACGTCGGCGGCTGGGACGCGTTGAAAGGCAAACTGGCGGAGGTCGCCCAGAATCCCGGCGCACTGGCATTGAACGACAAAACCTTTCAGCCCGACGCCTGGACCAGCGCCTGGAAGCCATTGCTGGGCGGTTCGGCGCACAATCCCATGGGCGTGGATTTGTTTGCGATGGTGTTCGGGTTGGGTTTCGTGCTGTCGTTCGGCTACTGGTGCACGAACTTCCTGGTGGTCCAGCGCGCCATGGCCGCCAAAAACATGGCCGCCGCGCGCCGCACCCCGCTCATCGCTGCCATTCCCAAGATGCTGTTTCCAGCCATCGTCATCCTGCCGGGGATGCTGGCCGTGGGTCTGGCCCTGAGTCCCGGCAAGGGCTATCACCTGCCCAAGATGGAGATTGAAGCGGGTGCGTATCCTCAAGCCATTGCCGCCATCCAAGCCGCTTCAGCCGATCCGCAGGAAACACCCGAAGCGGCCGTCCAGGCCGTCAACTCGGCGGTGGGCTACAAGATGGACCCCGCCAAAGTGGAAGCCGTCATTCAGCAAAACCGGACCTCGGCCCTGTCCCAGGCAAAATTGAAGACCGAACTCCAGGCCGCCGTGGCCGAGAACAATTATGACGGAGTCATCCCATCGCTCATCAAAAAGTTCTGTCCCTCCGGTCTGCTGGCGCTGGCGCTGACGGCGCTCTTTGCGTCGTTCATGTCCGGGATGGCCGGCAACATCACCGCGTTCAACACCGTCTGGACCTACGACCTCTACCAGGCGTACATCGCGCCGCACAAGGACGACCATCATTATTTCCGGATGGGACAGGCCATCACGGTGGTGGGGGTGTTGTTGGGCATCCTCTGCGCTTACTTTGCCCATCATTACAACAACGCCATGGATGTGCTGCAACTGGTCTTCGGCTTTGTGAATGCGCCGATCTTTGCCACCTTCCTGTTGGGGATGTTCTGGAAACGCACGACCGGCACGGGGGCCTTTCTCGGTTTGCTGGGCGGCATCCTGACTTCGGCCATCTTCCATTCCTTGACCCTGGCCACCGGTGACGCGCCCGGGCTCAAGGGCGGGTACATCGAAGTGGTCAAATGGTTTCCCAGCGAGATGGCCCAGAATTTCTGGCTCGCCAGCTTTTCCTTCACCGCTTGTTTCGCGCTGACCTTCGCCATTTCCCTGGTGACCCGGAGTATGAAAACCGATGAACAGCTCAAGGGTTTGGTGTATTCGCTGACCCCAAAAATCAAGGACGATGAACAGCATTTTCTGCTGCGACCGGCGGTGCTGGGAACCCTCCTGATCATCGGCTGTGTCATCCTGAACATTATCTTCTGGTAGAAAGGAAAAAATTTATGGGACTCGACATCCGCTGGCCAATCGGACTCATGTTCACCCTCGTGGGCGTCTTGCTCGTCATCGAAGGGTTCATCGCCGGTCCAAGTGAAAAATCCCTCGGCATCAACATCAACCTGTGGTGGGGCCTGGTGCTGCTGGTGTTCGGCGTGTTGATGCTGCTCGGCGCCCGGCGCGACGGCAAAAAAAATCCGCCGCCAGCCTGAACCTTTCGCAAGAGCGGCGTCGCGCCTGTTTCGGATTGCAGACGGAGACAGACGCACGGCCCAGCCGGCGCCGGTCGCCGTTTAATCACCGGGAATTTTCCCAGAGCCAAGACGCCAAATCCCGGACCCGATTTATGACGCTTAACGAACTGGCAAGCCACGTTTCCGCTGAATTCAAAAAGATCCACGGCCGCCCGCCGCGTTGGCTCGCGGCCGCGCCCGGTCGCGTCAACGTCATCGGCGAGCACACCGACTACAACGACGGCTTCGTCCTGCCGATGGCCATCGAACGCTATGCGGTCATGGCCGCCGACGGAGCACCCGACGACAAAAAGCTCATCCGGATCCGCGACGCCGCGCCGGGCGTGGAGCCGGTGACGATTGACTTGTCCGCGCCCATCCGCCCCGGCGCGCCCAAGTGGGGCAATTATCCGCGCGGCGTGGTGGCCGGCTTTCTCGCGCGCGGCGCCCGGCTTGGCGGCCTGGATGTCCTGCTCCAGTCCACCGTTCCGCTGGGCGGCGGCTTGTCCAGCAGCGCCGCGCTGGAAGTCTGCGCCGCCACCCTGCTGGAAGCCGCCACCGGCCACCCGATTGACCCCGTCGAAAAGGCGTTGCTCTGTCAGAAGGCCGAACATGAATTTGCCGGCATGCCCTGCGGCATCATGGACCAGTTCATCTCCGTCATGGGCCGGGAAAACCGCCTCCTGCTGCTGGATTGCCGTTCACGCAAAACGGACCTGGTGCCGATGAACGATCCGTCCGTCGCCATCCTCATCGTCAACACCAACGTGAAGCACGAATTGACCGGCAGCGAATATCCCATGCGGCGCAAGCAGTGCGAGGCCGCCGCGAAGATCCTCGGCGTCCCCTCCCTGCGCGACGCGACCGCCGAAGCGCTGGAACGTGCCCGGGGCAAAATGGACGACGTGGTTTTCCGCCGCGCGCGCCACGTCATCGGCGAAATCGAACGCACCGTCCACGCTGCCGAGGGCGTCCGCGCCTCGAACTGGCCCACCGTCGGCCTGCTGATGTATGCCAGCCACCGCTCGCTGCGGGACGATTACGAGGTCAGTTGCGCCGAACTCGACGCGGTGGTGGAAATTGCTGAATCCATCGGCCCAAGAGGCGGTGTGTTCGGCTGCCGCATGACCGGCGGCGGCTTCGGCGGTTGCGCGGTGGCCCTGGTCAAAAGCGAAGCCGCCGGGGCAATCTCCAAAACCATCGCCGGCGAATACAAGAGAAAAACCGGCATTGAAGCGACGATCTTCAATTCCCGTCCGGCGCCGGGGGCAAGGATTCTTCAAAATCAGACTGGACGGGTATGGCGGTGAGCCAGGCGTTCGCACCGAAGCGGGATTTGAATTTTTCCGCAAGGTCCCGGGCCGCATTCCCGTTCTCGGCCACGGCGAAGGTGGTTGAGCCGCTGCCGGACATGAGCGCCGCCAAGGCGCCGTTGTCGCGGAGGAATTCCTGGAACAGCGCCAGCACCGGGAATTTTTCCAGCGCCGGCGCTTCGAGCGAGTTGTAGAATTCGCATCCCGCCCCGTCCCAATCACCGCCGCGGAGTTTTGAAATCAGTGCCTGCGCCCGGCCCGGTCGGCCGTTCAGGGCCGCCGGGAAGCGCGCGAGGTTTTGATAGGCCCACGCCGCCGAAATGCCGAAGCCGGGGTGGATGAGCAGAAACGCCTTCCCGCACCAGGCGGGAAAAAATTCGAGCGGCTGAAGTTTTTCGCCGCGGCCGGTGGCCAGCGCCGGCTGCTTCTGCAAAAAAAACGGCACGTCCGAACCCAGCGACGCGGCGATCGTTTCCAGGGTCCCGGCGGGCAGCGGGAAACCGAACAATTCATTCATGCCCAGGAGGGTCGTCGCCGCGTCGGCGCTGCCGCCGCCCAGTCCCGCAGCCAGCGGGACCCTTTTCTCGAGATGGATTTCCACCCCGTCGCGGATTCCCGCGGCTTGTAAAAAGGACGCGGCGGCCCGATGCACCAGATTGGTCGCATCCACCGGCAGACGGGAATCGCTGCAGGTCAGGGCGACACCACAGCCGCCGCGCTCGAAGCGCAATTCGTCAAACACCGCTACCGGATGCAGGACGGTTTCGAGTTCGTGAAAGCCGTCGGCGCGCCGGCCCAGAACGTTAAGCAGCAGGTTGACCTTGCAAAACGATTGCTTCTCGAGCGACACGTTTGTCGGAGCATTGAACCATCGAAGCGCCTCGAATTTGTCCGCTTCAGCGCCTCAAGACCTCCATGTCCTGGCCGCCCGAGAGGATCAATTATCAAACACCTTGAACCGGCTCCCGGGGATGAACGGCGCCACCTCGCCCCCGCTGAAGCCGATGTAGGTGTCGGTGTCCAGCGTCGGGCTGGAAATCAGGCCGGGAGTGGAGCTGTCCGGATAAACCGGTTCGGGCGCCAGATAATTGGGCAGCGGAGGCTGGTCATAGGGCGGAATGGGAAAGGTGATCATGTCGTAAAGCCCGGCGCCGGTGCGGGCCAGGGAACGATCCAGACCGGCGATGAACCCGGTCGTGTAACCGACATCGTCGCCATAGAACACGGAGGTCTGTTCCACGGAACGGCGCAACTCGCCCAGGCGGACGATTTCATAGGTGTTTCTCATGCCGCGTCCGAATTTCTGTTCCGGGCCGGCGCAGCCGGCCGTGAACAGGGCGGCCAGGGCGATGGCTGCCAGTAAAGTTGAGGCGTTTCGCATATTGTTGTTTCAGTTGACGAGTTCAGATTACTCTCAATCCACCGGATGTAAAGCCCGTTTTCGCTCCTGCCGGTCCCAATACCAGGCGATCCAGACGGTGATTTCGTAAAGCGCCTGCAGCGGCAGGAACATGACCAGTTGGGTGATGACCTCCGGGGTGGTCAGGACCGCGCCCAAGACGAGGTTGATGATGATCATGTAGCGCCGGGCACCGGACAGCATCTGGTAATCCAGCACGCCGATCTTGACGAGCGTCAAAAGGACCACCGGCAGCTCAAAGCCCAGCCCCATGCCCAGCATGAATTTGCAGACGAAACTGATGTAATTTTCGGCCTGCCATTGGTAGGCGCCGAAGCCCAGCCATTGCGAATACTTTTGCGCCGCCACCAGCGCCAGCGGCATCAGGACAAAATAACAAAAGGCCACGCCCAGAAAGAACAGCCCGCCGCCAAAGGCCAGTCCGCGGTAAACGTATTTGCGCTCGCGGAGTTTCAGCGCCGGAAAGACAAACGACGCGACGAAATAAAAAATAAACGGTGCCGCCAGCACCGCGCCGCCGTACAACGCCACTTGAAAGGCGATCACAAAGCCGCTGGCCGGGCTGAGATTGATCAATTCGATCCCGTGCCGTCCCGAAGCGGCGCCGGCGGAGGCGTCCGTGTCGAGGCGCCAGCCCAGGACGTGATTGGTGCCGATCAGGAGCGGTTCCAGATCCATGGCGGCCGGGCTGTTGCTCCCCAGATTCAGCGACTGCCGCAACGCCGGGGTGAGCTGCAAATCGCCCAGGTGATTCGTGCCGAAATTGACGGCAACCGGCTGGTCCCGGCCGGGGCCGGGATTGTGAACCTGGCCCGGCCATTTGAGGAGGGGATGCTCCAACGGCCACTTGATGATTTGGACCACGTGGCTGGCGCCCACCAGGCACACCAGCATGGCCACGAACAACGCGACAAGGCTCTTGATGAGCACCCATCGGAAATCCTCGAGGTGTTCGAGAAAGGTTTTGACCGGACCCCCTTCAGCCTCGTCGGAACGCTCCGGTTCGTGGTCGCCGGCCATGCCAGAAACAGTCCGCCCTCAGGCCTTGGGCGGAGTGGAAGACTGCGAGACGGTTTGCGCGGGGGACGCCTGGCCATTCGCCGCAGACTTCTTGGGCGACGAGTGGGTTTCCTCCGTCGCATTCTGGATTTCCTCGGTCACTTCCCGGGTCGCCTTTTTGAATTCCTTGATGCCCGTTCCCAAACCACGGGCCAGTTCGGGAATCTTCTTGGCGCCGAACAAGAGCAAGACCGCCAAAATGACCACCACCCACTCCCAGCCGCCCAGGGCAAAAGCAAGCATGACATTCATAATTTTTTATCGAGCCATCAAAAACTTACCCCCGCGCCAGCGAATAGTAAAGCGCCAAAAACGGGGCCGGACAGCCTCAGCCAGGCGGCGAACTCAGGCGCCGGTCTTGGGGTGCAGCAACACAAAATCGTCGCGGCGGTTCTTGGCCCACGCCGACTCGTCATGGCCGGGATCCGCCGGCTTGTCCTTGCCGTAACTGATGGTGCGGATGCGATTCGGATCCACCCCCATCTGCGCCAGGGCCTCGCGCGCCGCCAGCGCGCGGCGTTCGCCCAGCGCGCGGTTGTATTCCTCGGTGCCGCGCTCGTCGCAGTTGCCTTCGATGAGCAGCTTGGCGCTGGCGTCCGAACTCAAGGCCGAGGCCACGCTCTGGAGATTTGCCTGTTCGCTGCTCCGGATGGCGGCGCTGTCAAAGGCGAAATGAATCGTGTAGGCCGCCAGCGCCTGACGGTCCTGGGTCATGTCCGCCAAATTCCAGGTCGCCGACTCGGGGATTCCGGTCTGTGTCATCGGCGTCGCAACGGGGGGTGTCGTGGGAGGCAATTGATTTCCCCCGCCCAACGTGTTGGGATTTTGTTCGCCCACCTGCCCTTCCCCGGGCAGGGGCGTGACGCCGACGGGCTTGTGTTTGCAGCCGGTGGCGGCCAGCGAGAGCGCCAGCGCGAGCGCCGGCAGGCAAATCAGTTTCATTTTCATAAATTTTTCCTTCGGTTGCATGTTGGTTTGACCATCAAAAGTCATTTCGCCCAGTCCGGTTCGGAATCATTGCCCGGAATTTGTCGGATATCCTTGACCTGTTTGGTGAAAACGTCAAGCACAGACACCACGTAGCGGTAGGACCCGGTTCGGCGCGTGAAAACCAGCGTCCGCGAGTTGGGTGACCAGGACGGGTCCTGGCCGCGCACCAGAATGGTGGCGTTGCCTCCGGAAGCCGGCACCACGCAGATGTCGAACTCGCCCATTTGCGAGGTGAAGGCGATCCATTTGCCGTCCGGCGACCAGTCCGGCTCGCTGGGGTTGGCGGCGCCGATGGTGCGGATGACCTGCCTCGGTCCGCCGCCCGCCGGCACCTTGGCCAGCAGCCGGCGCTCCCGGATTTTTGTCGCGTAGCAAATCCACCGGCCATCCGGCGACCAGCAGGGCGAGGACTCGTCTTCGCGCGTCTTGGTCAAATCCATCCAATCCGACCCGCCTGCGCTGCATTCCCACACGTCCGGGCTGCCACTCTTGCTCAGAATCATGGCCACCCTCGAGCCGTCGGGCGACACCGCCGCGCTGGTGTTCAGTCCGGCAAACGCGGCGAAGACGCGGCGCTGGCCGGTGCTCAGGTCTTGAAAAAAGATGTCGGGGTTGCCGAGCTTGTAGGAGGTGTAATACACCGCCAGCCGCCCGGGCACCCATGCGGGCGCGGCGACGATGGCGCCGTCGTGCGTCACGGCCTCGGCGTTGTAGCCGTCGTAATCGGCCACGTAAATTTCGCCGCCGCCGCCGCCGTGCTCGACTTTGAAGGCGATCTTCGTCTGCGCAATCCCCTTCTTGCCGGTGATGGCAAACACGATGTCGTCGGAGAAGGCGTGCGCCTGGCGCCGCAAATCCGCGCCGGTGTAGCGGCGTGAAAGGATGGTCTTGTGGGCCACCACATCCACGACACTGCCCTGGACACTGCCGGCGTCGCTGCCGCTGATTTGATACTGTGCAGCACCCGGCGCCACAAACGCAAAGCCCTGCACGTAGAGATCGAATTTCAACGCCTCGGCAACCTCGCCGCTGAAACCCTGGAGCGAGACGGGAATGGGCCGCGTCAGGCCCGGGACGTTGATGGTGCTTTGGATTTGAATTTCATTTTGGGCGCGGGAAAATTCCGGCGCCAGCACGGCGAGAAGCCCCGCCGCAGTTAGTTTCAATAGATTCAGGCAATGAGTTTTCATCCCAGCATTCGTTTGGCTTTGAGGTTGAAGTTGATGGTGTAAGTCCGCTCCTTTTCCGTGGAACCCTCGGGGAACGGCGCGATGAACTTCACCCGCTCCAGCGTGCGCTGGACGGAGGCGTCCACGCCCGGGTCGTCCGACGGCCCGATGATGCGTGCCGAAACCACCGTGCCGTCGCGGGCGATGGTCACGGTGACTTTCACGTTCGCCTCGTCATTTTGGGCGTTGTCCGGCGGAATCCAGGCCCGCTCATACACGCTTTTCACGACGGCGGCGTAATTGGCGTAGGCCACGCTGCTGTTGCCGGGCATATCCACCGTCGTGCTCGGCGAGAAGCTGTGTCTTAAATTTTGAATGGCGCTCTGGAAGGCCTGCTGTCGAAGTTGCTCCTGATGTTGTTCCTGCTGCCGCAGATTGTTCCGGGACTGCGCCGAGGTGGAATGAATCACCTCCACGCGCGTGGTCAACTTCGTGTTGATTTCAATTTTGTGCTCCGGCCGGACCCGTTTTTCCACGCGCCGGGGTTCGGGCGCCGGTGTCTTGACCACCTCCGGGACCGGCTCGGGCTTCTCGACCCGTTTGGGTTCGGGAGGCCTTGGCGGCTGGACTTCCCGACGGGGCGCCGGGGGCGGAGGAGTGACGACCGGTTGCGGCGCCGGCGGCGTGGTCGGCGCGGGCGGCCGGGCGTTGCGGACGCCGCTGATGACCTGCGCGTCAATCAGCCGGGCCGGAATCACGTCCAGCACCGGAAGGTCATCGGGTTTCTCCCGCGGCGCGAAAAACGCCGGGCCGACGACCAGGAGCACCAGCAACAGCAGGTGCAGACCCACCGTGGCAACGAAGCATTTTTTTTGCAGCCGGTTCATCGTGGCGGTTCGGTGCGGAGCGAATAACGCGTGATGCCGCTGCGCTGGCAGCCGTCCAGAATGGCGGCCACGTATTTATACGGGCCGTCCCGGTCGGCACGGATGTAAACGATCAGTCGCGGGTCGGTCCGGTAATCCGCGGCCAGCCGCGCCAGCAATTCATTGACCGGCATCCGCCGCTTGTCGAGCGCATAAACGCCGGTGGCGCCGACCTCCACGGTGCGGACGTCGCGCTTGTCAATCAACTTGTCGGGCTGGCCGCCGCCGGGGAGCTTGAGGTTGATGCTCTGCTCGAGCAGCGGGGTGGTGATGACGAAAATGATGAGCAACACGAACGCCAGGTCCAGCAGCGGCGTGATGTTGATCTCGCTCAGCGTCACCAGGTGGCTGCGTTGGGAAAAGCGTCGCATGGAGGTTGCAGGTGAAAGGTTGAAAGTTACAGGTTGGCGGGCGCGCGCCTGGCTGGCCTCTTCACGCGCGAATTTTCGGCGTAGCCGCTGAGATAGCGGACAAAAGCCGATAATTTCCGCGAAAGCAAAGCGGCCGCGTCATGCAGCGCGCTGAATTCCTTTTCGGTGATGTATCTTTGATCCGACGCAACATAAAGTTGCGACCTGACTTTGCCATTCGAGTCTTTAGCGATATTCAGAAATTGAATGAACTCCTTCCGGGTGCCGCGCTCGAAACCTTCTGCGATATTTGACATCGTTGAAACCGCGGCGCGACGAATCTGTTCGCGCAAACCGAAATCTTGATGAAACGCGCGCGGCCTCGTCGCTCCGTAAATCGCTCCGACAAGCTGGCGCGCTTGCTGCCAGACTTCCAATTCTTCAAATTGTCGTGCTGTTGCCATCTTTTTTCACTTGCAACTTCCAACCTGCAACTTGCAACTATTCTTCCTCGAGAAATTCCGTCTCCATTTTGGAAACCAGTTCCTGCGCGAAATTGTCCAGACCCACGGTGAAAACGCGCAGATTATGCACCAGCCAATTGTAGCCGAACATCGAGGGGATGGCCACCAGCAGGCCGGCGACGGTGGTGATGAGCGCCGCGGCGACCCCTGGCGCCATGGCCGCCAGGGTGGCGGTGCCCTGCTGGGCCACGCCGCCGAAGGCGCTCATGACCCCCCAGACCGTGCCCAGCAGGCCCAGAAACGGCGAGCCGCTCACGGCGATGGCCAGCAGGATCAGTCCCGATTCCAGCTTCAACGATTCCTGGGCCACGATGTTTTCGATGGCACGTTTGACGTGCTCCATGTTCTTGAGTGAGACGGCCTGTTTGCGGCGCTCGCCGCCGGGACCGCGCAGCCGGGCGTCCAGTTGCGCGCAGCCGGCCTGATAGACCTCGTAGAGCGGGCAGCCCTCCACCTGCAACTTGCGGTCGAAAATGTCCATCACGGCTTTCTGGGCGCGGAATTCCTCGTTGAAATAGTGGTTCAACCGTCGCGCCCGGCGCATCTGGGCGGCCTTGTAGAACATGGTGGACCAAGCGATGACGGAAAAGACGAAGAGACAGACGATGATCGCCTTGGCTTCCGGCGTCGCCTGTTCCCAGACGTAGATGAGTTCCGCCTGGTTTGAAGCGGCCCCCACGACAGCAAACGACAATTCATTCATGCGCCGACAATTGACCTGGTCGTGAGGAACCGGTGTATCGTCCAAGCGGCAGGCGGTCGAGCAAATTTCCTGCCACGCCCATTTAGTAGCCCGGACCGGGAAAAAAGCAACACCTTTTTTATTTTCGATTTACGATGCGCGATACACGAGGCTCCGCTGATTTGGCAAACCGCGTCAACCGCGAATCGTAAATCGTAGATGGCGTCACCGGCCGCAACAGTGCTTGTATTTCTTGCCGCTGCCGCAGGGGCAGGGATCGTTGCGGCCAACTTTCGGGCCGACCCGAACGGGCCGGGCCTTTTCGGCGACAGCCGCCGCCGCCTCGCTGACCACGTCGCTCGCTTTGGACGCCGGGCCGCCCCCGGACGTCGCGGTGGCGGTGCTCCCGCCTGCAAAGGCGCTGGTGCTCTGGTGCAGCATCTGTTGCGGGATGTTTTTCAGGAAATTCTCGAACGCCATCATGCTGGAGGCGCTGCGGAAGATGTTGTGGCAGATCTGCGTCTTCACGTTCACCATCAGCTCGTCGAAAATCTTGAACGCCTCGGCCTTGTACTCCACCAGCGGGTCGCGCTGGCCGTAGCCGCGCAACCCGATGCTGTAGCGCAGGCTGTCCATTTCGTAGAGGTGCTCCTGCCAGAGCCGGTCAATGGCGCTCAAGATGGTGAAGCGCTCCACTTCCTTAAGGGCGTCGGGATTCTCAAAACTGATCTTGATGTCGTAGGCCTTGCGGATCTTGTCGGAAATGAAGGTGACGACCGCGAACTGGGCCGGACTGAGGCCGTCGAACAGCGAGCCGGCCACGGGCGTGTCCTTGCCGGCGCCGGCCACCTCGAGAATTTCGCCCTCGGGCAGGCCGATGGGAAAGTTCAGGTTCACCCAGTCGGCCAGTTGGCGGACCTTCCATTCGCCGAACTCCGCGTCCGGCGTCGTGAATTCGACGACCTTTTCGACGACGACCTCCTCCATGATGTCCATCAGCCGGTCGCGCACGTCGTCGCTGCGGATGATCTGGTTGCGGAAGCCGTAGATGACTTCGCGCTGCTTGTTCATCACGTCGTCGTACTCCAGGGTGCGTTTGCGGATTTGGAAGTTGTGCTGCTCCACCCGCTTTTGCGCCTGTTGGATGGAACGGTTGAGGAGCGGGTGCGACAGTTCCTGCCCTTCTTCCAGCCCCATTTTCTCCATGTATTTGACGATGCGGTCCGAGCCGAACAGGCGCATCAGGTCGTCTTCCAGGGAAATGAAAAAGTGCGAGGAGCCGGGGTCGCCCTGGCGCGCGCAGCGCCCGCGCAACTGCCGGTCAATGCGGCGCGACTCGTGGCGCTCGGTGCCCAGCACGTGCAGCCCGCCGCGCTCCGTCACGCCCTCGCCGAGTTTGATGTCCGTGCCGCGCCCGGCCATGTTGGTGGCGATGGTGATGGCGCCGTGCTGGCCGGCGCGCGAGACGATCTCCGCCTCCTGCTGGTGGTATTTCGCGTTGAGCACGGAATGGACCAGCCCCTCCCGCTTGAGCAGCCGCGAGAGCATCTCGCTGGTTTCCACCGACACGGTGCCCACCAGCGCCGGCCGGCCCTGCGCGTGCAGCTCCTTGATTTCCTTGACCACGGCGTTGAACTTCTCGCGCCTGGTTTTATAGACCGAATCGTGGCCGTCCTTGCGGACGCAGGGCTTGTTGGTCGGAATGGTCAGCACGCCGAGCTTGTAGATGTCCAGGAATTCCGTCGCCTCGGTCTCCGCCGTGCCGGTCATGCCGGCGAGCTTCTGGTACAGGCGGAAATAATTCTGGATGGTGATCGTCGCCAGCGTCTGGGTCTCGCGCTCGATCTCGACGCCTTCCTTGGCCTCGACCGCCTGGTGCAACCCGTCGCTCCAGCGGCGCCCGGGCATGAGCCGGCCCGTGTGCTGGTCCACGATGATGACCTTGTTTTCCTGGACCACGTAGTCCACGTCCAGTTGATAAATGCTGTAGGCCTTGAGCAGTTGCGAGATGGAGTGGATCTTCTGGGCCTTGGTTTCGAATTCCTGCTGCAATTTCGTCTTGGCCTCCATCCGCTTGCGCGCGTCGGTCTCCGGGCCAGTGTCAATCTCGTGCAACGCGGTCGTCAACTCCGGCAGCATGAAGGCCTCCGGATCCTTGGGGCTGATGAAATTGCGGCCTTTCTCGGTCAAGTCCGCCTCGTGGCCTTTTTCGTCAATGGCAAAAAGCAGTTCCTCCTTCTCGCGGTAAAGGTCCACTTTCTTCTGGTCCTTGTGCAATTCGAGTTCGGCCTGGTTCATCATCCGGAGATTCTCCGGGTTCTCCAGGAGCTTCAGCAGGCCCTCGGATTTGGGCTGGCCGGTCTTGACGCGGAAGAGCAGCAGGCCGATTTGATGCTCCAACTCGGCGGCGTTCGTGACGTTCGAGCCGTCGGTCGGATTCAATTTCTTCATCAACTCCTCGGCCTCCTTCAGGAAGCGGTTGCACAACTGCTGTTGCGCCCGGACCAGGGCCTCGACGGGCGGTTTCCATTGAGCGTATTGCTCGTCGAACGTGTGCAGCGACGGGCCGGAGATGATGAGCGGCGTGCGCGCCTCGTCAATCAGGATCGAG
This sequence comes from Verrucomicrobiota bacterium, assembly GCA_028873125.1. Lineage (GTDB taxonomy): Bacteria > Verrucomicrobiota > Verrucomicrobiia > Limisphaerales > UBA11358 > UBA11358. The sequence continues at coordinate 33,741 of JAGWMQ010000011.1, forward strand.
TCCACCTCGTCCACGATGGCGAAGTAATGCCCGCGCTGGACCTGCTCCTCCTTGCGGACGGCCATGCCGTTGTCGCGCAGGTAATCGAAGCCGAACTCGGCGTTGGTGCCGTACGCGATGTCGCAATGGTATTGCCCGCGCCGCACCGCCGGCGACTGGTCGTGTAGAATGACGCCCACCGTCAGTCCCAGGAACTTGTAAATCGCCCCCATCCATTCGGCGTCGCGCGCGGCCAGATAATCGTTGACCGTCACCACGTGGACACCGTGCCCGGTGAGCGCATTGAGGTAGATGGGCAGCGTGGCCACGAGCGTCTTGCCCTCGCCGGTGGCCATTTCGGCGATCTTGCCCTGATGCAGCGCGATGCCGCCGATGAGCTGCACGTCGAACGGGATCATTTCCCAGACCACCGGATGGTCGCGCACGATCACCTCGGTCTTGCGGTGGACGAGCCGGCGGCAGGCGTTTTTGACGACGGCGAAGGCCTCCGGCAGGATTTCGTCCAGGATCTCCTGTTCGATGTCAAAGGCACGGCGGCGCGCAGCCTTGGCCTCCTCGGCGCGCAATTCGGAGGCCAGCTTGTCGGCTTCCGTCGTCTGTTCGTAATACCCCTGCCGCTTGCGGGCCTCCTCGATGCGCGTCTTGAACTCGTCCGTCTTGGCGCGCAACTGGTCGTCGGAAAGCGCCTGGAGCCGGGCCTCGATCTCGTTGATCTCCCGGACCCGAGGCCAGAGCCGTTTGACCGCCCGGTCGTTTCTCGACCCCAAAACCATTTTGATCAACCCAGTCATTTTAGATTATGAAAATAGACGAAAATCGTACGCCAGAAAGCCGGCAGCGTCAAAACCAATCGCTTTGCCGCTTTGCGCCCAAAAAGACCGGACCGGATCGCAAAAGCGCGTCGGGCGGCGCACAGGACGCGGGCGCGTCACGCAGTTTTGGATCAATGCGATTCAGGAAGGTTGTCCGCCCGGCGCCGGAGGATTGAAGCCGAAGATCTGTTTTACCGGCTCACGCATCAGGACGATGATGCTGAAAACCCCCAGCACCGTGCCAAAGGGCATGAACAAACATTCCACGCACGCCATTACCAGACAAAACGTGTAATGTTTCCGCCTGGCCAGACAACGACCGGCGGCGAACACGAACGCGGCAAAGATCCAGCCCAAGGTCATAAACACACTGCCCATGACGACAAAAATCCAGCCTGCAAATGCCGGGGGCGGCTGCCCGTGGTCGGCAAAACTGGCGGGCGCCAGCAGCATGAACAGTCCCAAAACGATGTAGATGACCGGAAACAAGGCGATGAACGCCGCGCACCCGGCCACCACATAATGGAAGATGGACAACAACTTGAGATGTTCTTCGTCGGTGTTCATAAATTTGAGGTTTTTTTTCTCCGGGCAATCGAACACGGGTCTGGCGTCGCTGAACGCCAACGCCCTACGGCTGGGCCACCGGCGGAGGCTGGACTTCCGCCGTCGCCGGTGGACGGAACGCCGCGGCCACGCTGGCGTGGTTCATGAATATCAGCAGCAAAATCGGATAGATCAGCCCGACGCAACTGTCGAAGATTCCGCCGACGGCGGCGCCAATGGCCCCTGCAGCTTCCGGTCCTGATGTTTGGTGCGCTTAATCCAGCATCGGTCGCGTCAAAAAAATGAAATTGATGGCCATACCGATCAAGACCATGATGATCGCATAAATCGCGTAGGTGATGGACAGCGCGCGCGCCCAAGGCTGGAGCTTAAGCAGGCCAATGCCAGCAGCCAGCAAGGCCGCGGCCGCCGCCAACCCCAGCACGATGGACAGCTTCATCCACGCCGCAAAAAACGGACTCTCGTGGATCAGTTTAACCAGCGGATTGCGGGAAGTGGCCTCCACCACCGCGAACAACATCACCGACGCCAGCACCCCGAAGATGCCCAACGCCGCGAAGACGATGTTGAGGATTCCGAACACGGTCACTGCGGTTGGACGTTGCATGAGTTTATCCTTTCAGTTTGGGTGGTTTGATTTCGGAAAATGCGATGGCGGCGGTTGTTTCTCACAGGTTTGGGTTCGGCTCGGGTTTCGATGTCCGGTTTCGATTCCGAGTTTCAGATAAATACATCATTTCATTGCGATTGGAGAATGTAAAATCGCCGTCCGGCGCCGGAGTCCAGCGCATTCGTCAGCGTCACGGTGAAATTGTCGGTGCCGCGGGCGGTGACGATGTTGGTCCAGACCGGCGTCCACTGGTTCAAGGGCTGGGTGAGATTTGTACTGGCCAGCAGAGAGAACATCCCGCCGAAGTTGCAGGTCGCCTGGAATTGTAGATTTGTTTCGGATAAAATGCCAGCCATCAACTTGGGCTGCGGTGAAGGAACAATCTGCTCCGGTCTTGGGGAATTGCCAATAGAAGGACTGGCGTTGGTAAAACCATCGCCGTCTTCCCCATACTCATTGTCACCCATGGCCCATAAGCTGCCATCAGATTTCAAAAAGAGACTGTGTAGGCCTTTAGTCGCAATCGCAACGACGCCATTAGAGACGATTTGCTCGGGCTTGTTTGTGTCGTTTGTTGTGCCGTCGCCCAGTTGGCCGTAATCGTTTCTGCCCATTGCCCAAGGGCTGCCGTTGGACGTGAGAAAGAGACTATGGTCGGCTCCGGCTGCTATTGCGACGACATTGCTGAACACGACTTGTTCCGGGACGTTCGTCATCTTGTTGAATGTCCCGTCGCCGAGCTGGCCTTCTGCATTGCCGCCCATGCCCCAAAGACCGCCACCCGTTTTCACAAACAGACTGTGCAAGCCTCCGGCCGCGACCGCAACAACTTCATTAGAAATCATCTGTTCCAGCTTGTTCACGTTGTTGGTGGTGCCATCGCCGAGCTGGCCGGTGGCGTTCCACCCCATGCCCCAAAGGCTGCCATCGGCTTTGATGAACAAAGAATGCCAGAATCCAGCGGCGATTGCCACGACGCCGGTGGAGACAATTTGCTCCGGTTCGTTGGCGGCGTTGAACGTCCCGTCGCCAAGCTGACCATAGTCATTATTGCCCATAGCCCAAAGGCTGCCGTCGGACTTCAAAAACAAACTGTGCTCGAGTCCGGCAGCGGTGGCGATAACACCGCTGGAAACAATCTGTTAATCTGTTCCGGTCGGTTGGTGTGGTAATTGTAACCCGACATGCCGTCGCCAAGCTGTCCATAGTTATCGAGGCCCATCCCCCAAAGACTACCGTCGGTTTTCATAAACAGGGTGTGATAGAGCCCGCCAGCAATAGCGGTGACTCCGCTAGAAACAATTTGCTCCAGTCGGTTGGTGTTGTTGAACGTGCCATCGCCAAGTTGGCCTTCGAAATTTCCTCCCGTGCCCCACAGGCTCCCGTCAGACTTGAGAAACAAGCTGTGATAGTATCCCGCAGCGACGTTTGTTACAGTTGTCCCAGCTCGAAGGGGGACCGCTTCCCAGAGCAACAGAACCAGCGCGGATTTAAGAATGGATTTCATGCGGAGTTGAATTTCAGGTCTTGGGTCCAAATGCTCGAAATCCACAGATTGCGCGGATTTGGCTGAGGGTCCGCGCAGTCGGTGAATTTCCTCGCCTCATCAGGTGCGAGGAGGCCGGTCGGAGGCTGGATTTGGGCGACACCGGAGTTTTTACAGGAAGCGGATGTGGCTCGGCCTCGCGATTCGTCAACGACCGCAGGTGCCGTTCCAGTTTCACAGGTTGCACCGCCAGTATAAGCTTTGAAAATCCCCGCGGCAATCGCAAAACCTTCACCCACGACAGTGCGGACGCGTCGGCCGGCTATAAAGATTGCGCTGGGACGGCGCTTCCTTTTGAATCTTCCGGCATCGAATGAACGCGCTGCTGGAAGTCAACGATCTGAAAGTCCATTTCCCCGTCAAACACGGCATGTTCAGCCGCGACCGCGAAAGCGTCAAGGCCGTGGACGGCGTGAGCCTGCGCATCGCGCCGGGCGAAACGCTGGGACTGGTCGGCGAAAGCGGCTGCGGCAAGACGACCCTCGGACGCGCCATCGTCCGGCTGGTGGAGCCGACGGCGGGGGAGATTTTTCTCCACGGCGAGGACATCACCCGGATGGGCGGCGCGACGCTGCGCGCGCGGCGGCGCAAATTCCAGATCATTTTCCAGGACCCCTACGCCTCGCTCAACCCGCGCATGACCGTCGGCCAAATCGTCGGCGAGGCCCTCGACATCCACAAGCTGACCGACGGCAAAGCCGCGCGGCACCAACGCATCATCGAGTTGCTGCAGGCGGTCGGCCTGGATCCGGCCTATGCCCAGCGGTATCCGCACGAGTTTTCCGGCGGCCAGCGCCAGCGCATCGGCATCGCCCGCGCCCTGGCCGTGCAGCCGGAATTGATCATTTGCGACGAGCCGGTGAGCGCGCTGGACGTCTCGGTGCAGGCGCAGATCATCAACCTGCTGCGCGACCTGCAGCGCCAGCGCGGCATCGCCTACCTCTTCATCGCGCACGACCTGGCGGTGGTCGAGCACATCAGCCATCGGGTGATGGTGATGTATCTGGGCAAAATCGTGGAAACGGCCGGAGCCAAGACGCTGATCCGCTCGCCGCAACATCCCTACACCCAGGCGCTCATTTCCGCCGTGCCGGAGGTGGACCCGGAGACGAAGCGGCGGCGGATTGTGCTGCCGGGCGACGTGCCCTCGCCGATCCATCCGCCCGGCGGCTGTTCCTTTCATCCGCGCTGCCCCATCGCGCAGTTCCCCAAATGCAAGGACGAAACCCCTGAATTGCGCGAAGTCAAACCCGGTGTCCGGGCCGCCTGCCATTTTGCCGGGACCAGAATTGAACCGCCGAAGTGAATCGGCCCGGCGTCCGCCATCTGATGGCCGAAAACGTGATGCGTAACCCTTTGCGCCGCGGTGGCGTCTAATGGGGGGATTGCGGACTGGCTGTCGCGCCGGGAAGGTTGGCGCCCAGCTCAAAGTCGCGCCAGCCTTGGATCGAGCCGGCGCGCACGAAGAGGCGGTAGATCAGATTGGGTTCCAACGGCCGTGCCCGCCCACCGGCGACGGCCGGTTTCATGCCGCGGAGGGGCTGGCCGTAGCGGAATACTTTCACCGGCGCCGATCCGGAGTCGGAGACCAGGTGCCAGAGGGGCAGGACCGCCTGATTGGTCTGCCAGGCCGCCAAGGGGACGGCCTTGATCTCGGTCAGCCGGTAGTCCTGGTCCAGGCCGAAGGTGACCAGGGGGCGCGGCTGCCGCTGAAAGCGCAGGGGCATGGTTCGTTCCGTGTAGGAGATTTCGATGGTCCGCGGCCTGAACCAATCGGTGAAAAACCGAACATACAAGGCCGCCAGCACGACCAGCACGGCGACAAGAAACCAGTTTTTTTTTGTCATAAATAAAGTTAAAGTGGACGCGGCAGATGCATTCCACTGCCCTGTCAAGACGCGGGAATGATCTCAAAGGTTATGAAAATAACAGCCGCCGACAAAATGGCGAGAACCAAACACGCGCGGGTCGCGGAGCAGAACGGACGCGAGAAGCGGGCTGACCGCGCGGCGCGGAAGGCGTCTTGCCGTTTCCTCGGCACCCGGCGCCTGGGCCTCGGCAATGTCTGGGCTTTTACCTTGATCGAACTGTTGGTCGTCATCGCCATCATCGCCATTCTGGCCGCCATGCTGCTGCCGGCGCTGGCCACCGCCAAGGAAGCCGGCAAGAGCATCTCCTGTCTGAACAATCTCCGGCAACTGGGCCTGTCCGCCGAAATGTACGTCAACGACAACAACAACACCTTTCCCCCGCGTTCCGACACCATCCGCTGGCCCAGCCGTCTTTACGGTTACTATGGCAAAGACCTGAAGTTGCTGCTCTGTCCGGACGACCGCGTGAACCCGCCGCCGCTCACCTACGGCGACAGCCCCTCCAACAACGTCGCCGACGCCGCGCCGCGCAGCTACTTCATCAACGGTTGGAACGATTACTTCCAGCCCATCTTCCCGCCGCCCGCAGACCAAGGCCTGAAAGAAAGCGCCATTGTCCATCCCAGCAACACCATTCTGTTCGGAGAAAAAATCCCCGAGCACGGCGATTTCTACATGGATTTGCTGGAAAACGGCGGCAACGACTTCACCGGCGTGCTGGACCAGACGCGGCATGAGGAACGGGCCGGCTCCAATTACGCCTTCGCCGACGGGAGCGCCAGGTACCTGAAGAACCACACCGCCCTCTATCCGCTGAATCTGTGGGCCATAAGCGACAGCAACCGCGCCTATTACGTCGTCTTCCCCTGAACCATCCGGTGGGGCGCGCAGTCCCCTGCGCGCCGCGAGCGGGCCAGGAGACGTTTTGCACCCAGACGGCGCGCACGGAGTGACGCGCCCTGCCGGCCTTCCGGTTCAAGGCCCCGCAGGCGTCATCCGAGAATCGCCCGGACATTCCATGAAGGTGCGCGGGCCGATTCCCTGCGGCGTTTTCTCAAAACAAAGTCGGCGGGTCGCAGTGCCCGTGCTCCATTTCGTAATTCAAGATTGAAAGGCAGTAGGTGGCTGCCGTTTCGACGCGCAACACCCGGCCGCCCAGCGAAATCGGCAGCGCGCCGGACTGTTGAATGACGGCCATTTCCCCGGGGGCAAAATCGCCCTCCGGACCGATCCAAATGGCGACGCTCCGGGGCAAACGGCCGTGCGTCCTTTCGAATTCCTGAAAACAATCGCGCGGATGGCGACGGTCGGATTGAAGCGAACCGACCAGCGCCAGGTCGAATTTCTCGTTTCGCGCCACGAATTGCTGAAGGGTTGCGGGTGCCTCGACCTCCGGCAGCCAGGCGGCGCCGCACTGCTTGATCGCTTCGATGGCCACTTGACTCCATTGGCAACGCTTGTGTTCGAGGTCCTTCCCGTCCAGCCGCACCACCACGCGCCCGGACAAGATCGGCACGATGCGCCGCGCGCCCATCTCGGCGGCTTTCTGGATGATGGTTTCGAAGACTTTCCTTTTTGGCAGCGCCTGCAGCAGGGTGATCGCACAGAGAGGCGCGGGGATGGAGCGCCTTTTCATCACGCGCAACGTGAGCGCGTTGCGCGCGGCGTCTTCGACTTGGCAAACCCATTCCATGCCGGCCCCGTCCAGCACCACGGCCGGGTCGCCGCATTTCAGGCGCAGCACGCGCCGCGCGTGATGCGCCTCGCGGCCGCCGAGATGGAGCAGCCCGCCGGCGCAGTCCTGGGGCGGCAGATAAAAGCGGTGCATCTGCATTTGCGCTTCCGGCAACTTGAGGTCAAGGCAGGCCCATGACAAACAGCAAACCGCAAATGTTCACCGAAAGAACTTCCGGGCCTTTTCAAAAAAACTCCGGCTGGCCGGCGTTTCCTGGCCGTTGCACAGGGCGGCGAACTCCTGCAGCTTGGCCTTCTGTTCGGAGGTCAGATGGGTCGGCACTTCCACCTGAATCTTCACGTGCAGGTCGCCGTGGCCGTGGCCGTGCAGGTTCTTGATTCCCCTGCCCTTCACGCGAAACAGGGTTCCCGGCTGAGTGCCGGGGGCAATCTTGATCGTCGCCTTACCCTCAAGCGTCGGCACTTCGATCTCTGCGCCGAGGGCGGCTTGGAAGAAGCTCACGGGCACTTCGCAAAGCAGGTCGTCGCCGTCGCGCTGAAAAATCTCGTGCTCCCGGACGTGCAGGACCACGTATAAATCGCCCGGCGGTCCGCCGCGAAAGCCCGCCTCGCCGTTGCCCGACGAGCGCAGGCGCGAGCCGGTGTCCACCCCGGGCGGGATGCGCAGCTTGATCTTGGAACTGCGCTGGCGCTTGCCCGCGCCGTGGCAGGCCTTGCAGGGCTTTTCCAAAATGCGCCCCGCGCCGCGGCATTGCGGGCAGGTCTGGGCGATGCTGAAGATGCCGCGCGCGGCGAGCACCTGGCCGCGTCCGCGACACATGGAGCAGGTCCGCATTTTTGAACCGTGTTCCATGCCGGTGCCGCCGCAGGTTTCGCAGCGGTCCAGCTTGGTGACGGCGATTTCCTTGTCGCAGCCCAGGGCGGCTTCCTCAAGCGTCAGCTCCAGGTCGTAACGCAAATCCTCGCCCCGCTGCGGGGCCAACGGGTCCTGGGCGCCGAAGATGCTCTCAAAGATGCCGCCGCCGCCGCCGAAGACCTCGCGGAAAATTTCGAACGGATCGTGGAAGGCGCCGCCGAAGCCGCCGAAGCCGCGCCCGGCGCGCGCGCGCGGATCAAACGCCGCGTGGCCGTATTGGTCGTAAGCGACGCGCTTCTGCGGGTCGCTCAACGCCTCGTACGCCTCGCCCAGTTCCTTGAACTTTTCCTCCGCCGCATGGTCGCCCGGATTCTTGTCCGGATGGAATTTCACGGCCAGCCGGCGGTAGGCCTTCTTGACCTCCTCGTCGCTGGCCTCACGGCCGACGCCGAGGACTTCATAGTAATCGCGCTTGGCCATCTGAAGAAAGTTGCGGTTTTCGATTTTCGATTTTCGATTTCAATTGCCGTCACCGGCGTTTTGCCGCCGCCGCTCCCGGTTGGCCGGTTTCATTCCGGCTTCTCCGCCGGCTTTTTGGCGACGACGACGGTCGCCGGCCGCAGCAAACGGTCGCGCAATTTGTATCCTTTGCGGAGTTGCTGGACGACCTGGCCTTCGGGCGCCTCGACGGTTTCCTGTTGGGAAACGGCCTCGTGCAGCGCCGGGTCGAACGGCTTGCCGCCCGCGTCAATCTCCTCGAGGCCCGCCTCGGACAAAACGCCCTTGATCTGCTGTTGAATCATGGCCACGCCCGCCTGAAACGACGCGAGGTGATTGCCTTCGGCCTTTTGAGCGGCCGCCAGGGCCATTTCGAAGTGGTCGAGGACGGGCAGTAATTTCTGGATCAGCGCGGCGGCGGCAAATTGCGCGCTTTCCAGGCGCTCGCGCGCGGCGCGCTTCTTGAAGTTCTCGAAATCGGCGGTGGCGCGGAGCAGGCGCTCCCAGTTTTCGTCCGCCTTGGCGGCGCGCTCCTTTAATTCCTCAAGCTGCTCGGGTGTCAACTCCGTCCTGGCGGGGAGGTCGTTGGCCGCCTGCGTGGGCGCGGCGTCCTCCGGCCTTGCCGCCGGCGGCGCGGACCCGGGCGTTTCGGTATTGGGTGCGTCTGGTTCGGACTTTCTCATGCGATTTTGCCGTTGGGAAAACAATTTCAAGCCCTCAATTTAGACGATGGATGGAAAACCAGCAACCCCGGACAATGAAAACATCACGGGCCGGAATGCCTTCGCGACCGGGAGGCTCAACGGTTGGTCCCGACAATCTTCTGGAATTCGGGCAGGGCGCGCAAGGAGTTGAGGCGCCCGTCGGTACGCGCCACCTCCAGCAGATTGCGCGCGGTGGGATTGGTCTTGAGCCGTTGGTCGCTCAGGTCAATGGCCCGGCCCAGATCCGCGATCGCGCTGTCCCTTTGGTTCAGGACCGCCTGCAGCGCAGCCAGGTCATACCACGGTTCGGGTTGGTCCGGTTCGAGGCGGGCAAGCTTTTCGAGCACCGCTTCCAGTTGAGGGAGGTTGCCCGTCTGGGCGTAAAACTGGGCGATCGCGCCCAGGTCGTTGGCGGGAATGGAGAGGGCGGCGTTGGCCAGTGCCTGGTTGAACAACTGAGTGACCCGGTTGGTCTGCTGCAATTGCAGGTAGAACCCGGCCAGCGCGAAGAGATTCTGGAGATTGGTTGGGTGGCTCCGCGCCTCGCTCTCCATCCGCTGCAATTCATTTTGGATCTGGGTGCGCTCCGGGGACTGGGACTTGAATTTTTCCAGGTTCTCGACGTAATCGCCGATCTGGGCGTTGTAGGGGTCCAGTTCCAAACAGGTTTTGGCGACCACCAGTGCATCGTCCAACCGGTTGAAGTGCAGCAGAAAATTGACGTAGCGAATGACGGTTTCAGGGCTGTAGGGGCAGAAGGCAAACGCCTGCTTGAAGGCGAAGTCGGCCTCCTTCACCAGGGCCTCCTGCTCCGGCGGCGTCTTGGGCGCGTATTCGGGCGGCACGGGACTGCCGGGCACCGCGCCCAGCCGCCAGGCCAAAACGCCGGCCTGCGAGTCCCGCAGTTTTGAGAAGGACTTCTGCGCGTCGTCGTCGCGGATGAATTTGAGGCTGCCCTTGAAACCCTTGAAATTGTCCTGCAAATACACCCGGTGGGCAAAATCGGCGATCTGCTGGACGGTCGTGTCGTCGGTGATCCAGTTGCCGATGAGGCGCGCCGAGTATTGGCTCCAGAATTCGTGGTCCTTCTTGAAGACCTCATCGGGCAGCACCGTCAGCGGATGACGGTGGATCTTCATGATGATGCCGTAGGGCGTCTCGTAAGGATACATCCAGTCCAGCGGAAAACTCTCCTCGACATAAAACTCGTTGGTCGGGTTGTGGTCGAAAATCACCTTGCAGAGCAGGCCGTTGATCATCATCACGGCGATGGTGCCCGAGACCTGCAATTTGCCGCCGACAACGTGGACGTCTTCGCCGGGCCGGAGTTGTCCCAATTGGGCGCGGCGCCCGGCGTCCTCCATGTAATTCTGGAAACAGACCTGGGAATCCTCCTGGGAGGGCGTGTAGATTTCCTTGGGCGGATACACGCCTTTGGCCCGCCGGCGCGCCTCGATCCGCGCGCCCCACCGCGTCAGCGGCACGTCCAGCACATGATAGGCCAGGGTGGCGACGCCGCGCACCAGCGCATTGTTCGTCCCGAGCGCCATGCCCAGCACGTGCGTCAGGAACTGCTTGAAAAACGGAGGGTCCTGCTGCGCGCTGCGGAAGTACTGGGCGCGGATGTATTCCAGGTAGGTGTTGTCGGCCAGCGCGTTCTGCGTGATGATATACACGTCGCGCCGGTCAAAATTCGGGTCCTTGGGCTTGCAACTGGGCGGTACAAAGCTCTCGCAAAAGATCATGTAGGTGGGCACAAAGCGGCCCGGATCGGTGCCGCCAAACAGGATGGCGTTGCGGGCCATGGATGGATAAATGCCGAACGGCGGCGTGAACATGTCATGCCCGAACCAGTAGCCGAACCAATGGCCGCGCTGCTCGTTGTCGAACCAGTGGGTCATCACCGAATAGACCGGCATCACCGCAAACAGCCCGAGGGTCAACAGCAGCGGCGCGCGGCTGCGCCACAGGAACACGCCGCCCAGATACACCAGCACCATGCCGAGCAACATCAGGGCGGCGTACACCGGCAGGGCGTATTGATAAGGGCTGAAGGCGGCGGCCAGCGAGTGCGCAAAGTCGCGCAGGCCCGCCAGGCTCGGCGTATTGTTGAGCAGCGTCGCCACGCTCAGGGCCGCCGAGCACACTCCAAAGAGGCCGGCCACGCCCAGAATCATGGGCCGGTCCGGACTGAAGCGTTCCCGCCGCGCCAGCGTCAGGCAGACGGCGATGACCGCCCAGCAGAAGATTTTCCCGAAGCCGTTGAGCGAAATGGCGTGGTAATCCAGCGCGTTGCTCAGCAGGTCTTCGGTGGTGATGATCAACCCGAACACACTGAAATCCAGCGCCGCCAAGCCGCCCCAAAGTCCGGCGCGGCGGAACAACGGATAGTCCGCGGCCATCAGGGCTGCGAGCAGCGCCAGACCGTAGCCCACCGCCATGGAGATCATGACGTTGGACGAGGCGAACAGCACCTTGTTGAGCGACTGCGACGCGCGGTCCGGCGAGGGGTTCAGCAGCAGCAGCAGCAGCACCGAGAGGCACAAATAAATCGCCGCGACACCGGTGACCCAGGCCCGTTCCCGCTTCTGCATCCGCCGGAAAAAGAAAAAAGGCACCAGCGCGATCAGGATGTAAACCCAGTTGTATTCATCAATGGAGTTTTCCAGCATCACCTGGATTTGTGAAAAAAACTGGAGCGGATGATGCAGGACGTCGGTCGGGTTGGTGCGCTCATACTGGCCGCGCGTGAAGGCGTGCCAGAAGCCCTCGTCGGTGCGCGGGTAGCCCCAGTTCATCGGCGGATTGGTCATGGAACTGATTGGCATGAACAGGTAAAACGAGGCGCCAAAGAGCCACCAGAACAAGCCCGCCCACGCCGGCGCCCATTCCCGGCGGAGGTCCCGCCAGTTGAAACGCACCACCGGCTCGGCCAGGCCGGTCGCCAGGCAGAACAAATAAACCGCGGTCAGCCCGAGGGGATTGATCCAGAGCATGAGCTTGGTGAAGTCCATGTCGCTCAACGGCGGATTGGGCTTGTCATTCCCATGCACCCAGACGGCGAACACCGCCACGTTGACCAAAAAATGCCCCAGCAGCAGATACACGCGGGTGGAGATCCTGCCCTTGAGCGAATACCATAGCGCGATGTAAAGCGAAGCGATGCCGATCAGATTGTAGACAACAAACAATGGATCGTTGCCGTCGAAGCTCGTCAGCACCCCATGCAGCCGGGCGGCCAGCCCCAGCAGGTAAAACAGGCCGTTGCCGATGAACAGGTTCCGCCCCGCCTTGTTGTCCACCGCCAGAATCAACACCTCCAAGCCCATCGCTGCCACCACGAGCGTCTGGTGATTGCACAGGCAGATGCCAAACAGAAAAAACGCCGCATAAAGGTAGCGGCGTTGATGCGGCGCGTAGAGCCAGCGCATCAAACACAACAACACGCCCATCAACGACAGCACGCTCAGGCAATACACCTCCACGATGTCCGCCTGGCTCCACATGAAACCGCTGTAACCCTGCAAACAACCCGCCGCAAAACCCGCCACCACGCAGATGGCGTTCTCCCGGCGCCGGTCCAGCGCCTTGAATCCGGCAATCCCCTCCATCATCATGCTGCTGCCGCGCGAGACCAGAAAGGCCAGCAGGCCACAGGCCAAAGCCCCGGCCACCGCCGAACCCAGGGCCACCCGCCACGCCACGCTGCCCACCGGAATGAAGTTGGCAAAAAAGTAGGTGTACATCGTCCACACCGGATAGCCCGGCGGATGCGGCACGCCCGCGTAAAACGACGCGGTGGCCAGCTCGCCGGAGTCCTCCAGCGTCACGTCCGGCGCCAGCGTCAGGTAGTAGCCGATGAAGACGGCCACCGTGGTGAGGAGCAGCGCCAGCCAGTCAATCTTCCGAAACAGCGGCGGCACGCGCGGCGGCGGCGACGCGGGCGCGGAGACTTTGACAGCAACCGCCGGACTGGCGGCCTTTCCCTTGGTGCGGTCTGTGTTGTTCTGGCCTGGCTTTGGCTTTTCCATTTTTTGGCGAAATGATTTCAATAGGTCAACGGCACAAAACGATTATTGGAAGACGAAACGCCGCAATTTGTCCAATCAAAACTGACCTGCGCCGGGCGGTTCAGCGCGCTTTGCAAGCCGCTGGCCGCATAGGCGACGTAACTCTCATTGCTCAAGACCGTCGCCAGCGTCATCGGGCGAAGCGCCCCGGAGCCGGCCAGACCGTTGTCCGCCTTGAGCGCCAGCGAGATCAGCAGAAGGCACGCGGCGGCCGGCGCCAGCCAGCCCAATAACCACGCTGGCGACGGCCCGGCCGCGCCGCTCCGCCGCGCCGCGAACAGACGGTGCTTAAGCCTCGCCGACGGGCGGCGTGGCCGCCAGGAACGCCATGGACGCTCCAGCCAGTTCGTCTCTTTCATACACAACTCCTTCCATTTGAGATTTGATGCGTTGGACGCCGTAGCGGTAGCGGCCCGCCGCCGTGTTGGGCGAAATGTCGAGCAGCCCGGCGATTTCCTCGAAGGTGTGGCGGTGCCAGATCTTGAGCACGATGACTTCGCGCTGGGGCATCGGCAGTTCGGCAAGGCGGCGCATGGATTCACGCTCCGCCGCGGTCTCCGCCGGCGACTTTTCAAACCAGCGCCACGACTCCAGTTCGCGGGTGAGCCGTCGCCAGAGCGAGCGCCGGTGATTCAGCGCGCGGTTGCGAAAACTGCGCACGCAGTAATGTTCCGGCTGGAGGGGCGGCCGCTCCAGGCGCATCAACGCCAGAAACGTGTCCTGCAACACGTCCTCCGCCTCGCCATGGCTCAGCCCCAGCGCGCGGCCGTACAAGATCAGTTTCGCCGCGTTCGCGTCGTAAAGCCGTTCCAGCCAATCCGATGGTTCGTCCAGCATCACGGTTTCAATGGATAGACACCCGCCCCGCCGGATTTGTATAAAAAATTCCTGAGTGGCGGCCCAAGCCCCTGGCAAGCCGCCGGTTCATCGCCGTTTCATCTGCCGCTCGAAGGCCGCCAGTGTATCCGGGCTGACGTGATGCTCGATGCCCTCGGCGTCCATCTCGGCCGTTTTTTCGGAGACCCCGATGGAACGCAAATAGGCCACGACCGTTTCATGCCGTCGCTTAGATTCCTCGGCCAGCTTGTGGCCCGCGTCGGTCAGAAAAATGGCGCGATAAGGCCGGGTGTTGACAAATCCGGCCTGCCGGAGCCGGGAGAGCGTGCGGTTGACCGTCACGTGCGTCACGCCCAGGCGCCGCGCCAGATCCACCACGCGCGCCTCGCCCAGGGACGCCGACAGGTCGGCGATGGCCTCCACGTAATCCTGCGCCAATTCCGTGGCGTGGTCGCGGCGCGAGCGGCGGAAGGCGTCGGACGGCTGCCCCGCCGCGCGCGGCGCGATGGTTTTGTGTGTTTGCCGCATAACCGGAACCAGTCAACCCCGAGTCGGCTTTCCCGTCGAGGTTTTAATTTGTAACCGGCGCTACGTCCCGGGCTGATTCATCCGGGCGGCATCAGGAGTTGGAGCGCCGATTGAAGTCGGTTTTGAGTCAAATGCCGGTTACAAACCGACGCTCCAAATCGGCGGCGGAATCAGCCGCGAGCCAGATCCTGACGTGACGGGCAAGACCGAAATTCCGCCTCGTCTCGCCCGCGTGGGAGCGATTTGCCAAACGGCGCTGAAATTCCGTTCAGTCCCGGCCGGAATCCGTGCGATGCCACCAGCCGCCGCCAAGGGCCTGAAACAGCACGGCGGTGTCGGCATAGCGATTGGCTTGGGCTTGAACAAGGGCGATGACGGCTTGCTGGTAGGCCTGCTCCGCGTTGAGCAGCGCCAGGTAATTGGTGTAACCGGTCTGCATTTGCCGCCGGGTCAAATCCAGCGTGACTTTGGCGGCGTTGGCAGCGTCGGCAGCGGCCTTCAGGGCGGCGGCGTCCTGTTCGAGCGCATTCACCGTGTCGGCAACGTTTTGGAACGCGTTCAGGACGGTGCTGCGATATTGTTCGGCGGCCTGAACGTAGGCGGCTTTGGCCGCGCGCTCCTGGTGCAACAGGGCGCCGCCGTGAAAAATGGGCGTCGTCACGCTTCCGGCCAGGGCCCAAAACCCGGTGCCGTCCGCGAACATCTGGCCGGCCTCCAGCGCGGCGGAGCCGGCGTTGGCGGTGAGAGTGAGGTTCGGCAGTCGGTTCGCGATGGCGATGCCGATTTGAGCGCTGGCGGCGTGCAGGTTCGCCTCGGCCTGGCGCACGTCGGGTCGCTGTTCGATGAGTTGCGACGGCAGACTCGCCGGAAGCTCTCGCGGCAGACGCAGGCTCGAAAGCCCGAACTTTTCCGGCAGATTCCCATCCGGAAATCCGCCCGTCAGCGCCGCCAACAGGTCGTGCTGTTGCGCCAGTTGTTTCAGCAACGGCGGGAGCGTGGCTTTGACTTGGGCAAGTTGCGATTCCTGCGCGGCGAGCGCCAGCCGGCTGGCGTATCCGTGGGCGAACTGGTCGCGCAGAATTTGAACCATGCTGGAATTGATGGCGATGAGCCGGCGCGTCGCGTCAATCTGCGCCCGCAACGACGCCTCCTGGATGGCGGCGGCCGCCACGTTGGCGCTCAAGGTGATATACGTCGCTGCCCAGGCGAAGCGCGCCTGTTCTCTTTGCGCCTGGAACAACTCCAGGGTGCGCCGATTCAGGCCGAAAACGTCCGGGACATAGGAGACGCTGACCTGCGGCGTGTAAAGGCTAAAATAAAACTGGTT
Organism: Verrucomicrobiota bacterium; assembly: GCA_028873125.1. GTDB lineage: Bacteria > Verrucomicrobiota > Verrucomicrobiia > Limisphaerales > UBA11358 > UBA11358. Next base: position 49,662 of record JAGWMQ010000011.1, read on the forward strand.
GGCATTGGGAATGGGTGCGAGTGGCTCCGAGGTTTTGTTCCGGCTCACGGAGAAACTGGCGTCCGCGCCGGGCCAAAAGGAGCCCTTCTGCGCCAGCAGATTTTCCCGCGCCACCACCAAAGCCGCCTGCGCTGCTTTGAGGTCGGGATTCTTGGTGAGCGAGCGCTCAATCAAATCGTTCAACGGTTGCGAGTGAAACAATTTCCACCAGTCGCCAGGGATGTCGAGTCCTTGAACGAAGCGTTGCGCCTCGCCGCCGGGGACACTCTTGACGCCGGCGGTGGACCGGAGCGGCGTGGTGGTGTAACCGCTGACGGTCGGAGCCGCCGGCTTTTTGAAATTTGGCCCCACCGCGCAGCCGGCGATGAGCAGCAAGGCCGAGGCCGCGACGAAAAGGAAGTTGGCAGTCTTCATTTTGATTCTCCCTTTTGCGCTGGCCCGTTGCCGTGGCCGAGGAAAATCATTTTCAGCGCGGGCACGACGAGCAGCAGCATGATGGAGCCGAACAACATTCCACCGACGACCACGGTGGCGAGCGGACGCTGCACTTCGCTGCCGATGCCCCTCGAAATTGCCGCCGGAAAAAGTCCAATGCCGGCGGAAAGGCTCATCATCAGCAGTGGACGCATCAGGCCGGACGCGGCGGAAAACATGGCGTCGTTCGGCGCGTGCCTTAACCGCGCCTGATTGTAATGCGTGATGAGCAAAATGCCGATCATCACCGACACGCCAAACAACGAGATGAACCCAATGGCGGCGGAGATGCTGAAATTGACACCGGTGATGTAAAGCGCGAGCACGCCGCCGGCGGCAGTGAACGGAATTCCCGCGAGCGACAACAGACATTCGCGCAGCGAATTGAACAGGCTGTAAAGCAATCCCAAAATGAGCACCAGACTGACGGGCACAATCACTTCCAAACGCTTTTTGGCTGTCTGAAGTTCCCCATATTCGCCGGACCATTCCATCCGGTAGCCAGGCGGCAGTTTCACGTTTTCCTTGATGCGCGCCTGCGCCTCGGCCACGGCCCCGCCGAGGTCGCGTCCGCGCACGCTGAATTTGACCGGAATGAATCGCTCGCCGCTTTCGTGATAAATCCACGACGCGCCGGTGTCCAAGGTGATGTTCGCCAGCGCGCTCAATGGAATGTAAGCGTTCGCGCCGCTGCTCGTTTGATA
>JAGWMQ010000012.1 GCA_028873125.1 Verrucomicrobiota bacterium
GTGAGACGGAAGTGGCCGTGACACCGACGGGGCCAGCTCTTGGCCGGCATCAACGTAACTGCCGGCGGAGTTATTCACCACCTCCCTCTGCGTGCTTTGACGGGGGCGCATCGCTCGGTGGTGAATAGCTCCGAAAAGGGTATCAGACGAACGCCGAACACGCACCAATCGGACAACATCCGACTGCGTTACCGCCTGCTGGTGGGGTTGGAGGTCAACATGAAGGACAACTTGCAAGTGGGGTTCCGCTTGGGGACCGCCGATGATCCCGGCGCCAACCCGTTCGGCGGCATTCCGATCTCCGACAATACCACGCTGCAAGGCAACGGCTCGAAGAAATTCATCTACGTGGACGCGGCCTACGGCAAGTGGACGCCGATCCATGATGACACTTGGATGGTGGCCGGGACTATCGGCAAAATGAACAATCCCTTTCAGGTTTCGCCGATGCTCTTCGATGCGAATTACACGCCGGAAGGCGGCGCGTTGCAGGCGACTTACAAAATCGACGACTGGAATTCGCTGGCGTTCAACGGCGCGGCGTTCGTCCTTTCTTACGCCGGCAACGGCGCCGAGAACATGTCGTTCCTTTACGGCGGACAGGCGATTTGGAACGCCCAGTGGACGAAGCACATCTCCAGTTCACTGGGGGTTTCAGCCTTGGACATCGTCAACCGTGATCAACTGACCGATGGCTCGACCAACAGTGTGAGTGGCGGCTTTTACCCATTGAATGTTTATCCCTATAATTCTGGGAACTCGCTCGGCGCCGGCGGCGCCCCGCTCTACAATTTCAATCCCGTGGTCGCGGACGCGAGTGTGACTTACACGCTGGACAGCTTCCCGCTTTACCCGGGCAAGTTTCCCATCAAGCTGGCCGGCGAATACATGATCAATCCCGGCGCGCCCGGTTCCGGAGGAATGGCAGGCGACGAGCCCAACGGAAACCAAGGCTACAATTTTGGCGTGATCTTCGGTCATGCCACCACGAAAGGCACATGGGACATCGGCTATCGCTACGAAGCACTGGACGCCAACGCCTGGTATGCGCAAGTCGTGAACGTGGACAATGAGGTCTATAATGGAGGCGGTTTCCCCGGCGCCACCAACGTAAAAGGCCACCTGTTCACGATGGACTACATGTTGGCGAACAATCTGGATTTTATGTTTCTGTGTTACATCAACAGCCAGATTGGCAACAGTCTGCCCGCTCCCTATGCCGGCACCAGTTCCGCCATCATCCACACCATGGCAGGCGTGATGTGGAGTTTCTAAAATCGCCCAGCGCGCCTATCAGTGTCGCCCACGCCGGCTTGATTTATGCCGCGTGCAGACGGTTCGGCCCCGCTCAAAAAGCGGGGTTTTTGATTTGCGTCGCCGTCCTCCAACCCGTTTCAGTTGTCACCAAATCGTAGCATTTTCACAACCTTATCGTCACAGCGATGCTTCAAACTGCGGTCGCAATCTGAAACAATATCTATGAAAAGGAACAAGCGACAAAACACCGCAACCAAAACCGCCTTCTTCGCCGGAGCCGCGGCGCTGATGGCCCTGACACCCCAGACCCACGCGCAATCCGCCGTGGACAACCTGCTCAACAAACTCGAGCAAAAGGGAATTCTCACCACGAACGAGGCGGAGCAATTGAAGACTGAAAACGAGCAGGAAACCGCCTCGGAGTTCAACAAGGCGATGAGCTCCCGCTTCCCCATGCCCGACTGGATCACCAGCTATAAACTGTATGGAGATTTCCGGGGACGCTTCGACGAGCGGACGACGCCGAATCCGGCCCAGCCGGATAACATCCGCCTGCGCTACCGTTTGCGCGCCGGCTTGACGATCAACATGAAGGACAATTTGCAGGTGGGCTTCCGTTTGGGCAGCGCCGATGCGGACACCACCAGTGGCGTGGGCGGCAGCCCTCTTTCCAACAACACCACCCTTCGGGGCAACGGCACCAAGAAGTTCCTCTACGTGGACGCCGCTTACGGCAAGTGGACACCGATTGACGACGGCACCTGGATGGTGGCAGGCACCATCGGCAAGATGGACAATCCCTTCCAGGAAACCTGGATGGTGTTTGATCCCGATTATACGCCGGAAGGCGGAGCGCTCCAGGCCCGCTACCAAATCAACGACAAGAATTACTTGTTGCTCAACGCGGCGGGATTCGTCCTGGCTTGGTCCGGCAGTGCGGCAGAAAACATTTCGTTTCTTTACGGCGCGCAAACGATCTGGAACGCGAACTGGACCGATCACCTTTCCAGTTCACTCGGCGTGGCGGCCTATGACATTGTCAACCGCGACTTGTTGACCACCACTGCGGCGGACGCCGGCAATGTCGGCAATTCAGTCTCTGCCAACGGGGCCCCGCTTTATAACTTCAATCCGGTTGTCGTGGACGCCAGCCTGACCTACAAATTGGACAGTTTCCCGCTGTATCCCGGCGCGTTTCCGATCAAGGTCTTAGGCGAATACATGAACAATCCCGCCGCTCCCGGTTCGGGCGCGGGCGTGGCCAGCGGAAATCAGGGTTTCTATGCGGGCATTCTTTTCGGCCAAGCCGGAAAAAAAGGCACCTGGGACATCGGCTATCGCTACCAATCGCTGGATGCCAACGCGTGGTATGCGCAGATTGTGGATGACGACAACGCGGATTACGGCGGGAGCTTCGCCGGCGGCACCAACGTCAAAGGTCATCTGTTCACGGTGGACTATGCGTTGACTGACGCGCTGCTGTTTTCGTTCCACTGTTACGTGAACAGCATGATCGGCAACACCAACCCCAACGGCGCCAGCGCCGACGCGATTCACGCCATGGCGGACCTGATGTGGAAATTTTAACCTGATTGTAACGTGTTCAAGCACGGTAAAACGGATTACCTTCCAACCGACATATGAAACAATTGATGCTATCCCTCCTCGGCGGCGCGGCCTTGCTGGCCGCGCAAACGGGCGCGAACGCCCAAACGCTGATCAACGGCGCGGGTTCCACCTTCGATTACCCGGCCTTCGCCAAATGGTTTGCGGCCTATGCCAAGGTGGACCCAGGCGTGCAGTTCAATTATCAATCCATCGGCTCCGGCGGCGGCCAGCATCTGTTGCTGAACCGGACCGTGGATTTCGGCGCGTCGGACGCCTACATGACCGATCAGGCCATGGCCGGAGCACCGGGCAAAATCCTGCACGTGCCGGTCGTGTGCGGCGGGGTCGCCATCGCCTACAACCTTCCCGGCGTTCCTCACCTGAAGCTGGATGGCCGGACGCTGGCGAATATTTTTCTGGGCAAGATCACCAAATGGAATGACCCGGCCATCGCCGGCCAGAATCCCGGCGTCCAATTGCCGGCCATGCCCATCATTCCGGTCCATCGCACGGAAGGGAGCGGCACCACCTGGATCTTTACCGGCTACCTCTCCAGCATCAGCCCGGAATGGAAGTCGCAAGTCGGCCACAGCGTGTCGGTCAACTGGCCCAGCGGCGTGGGCCTGGGCGCCAAGGGCAGCGAGGGTGTCGCGGGCCAGGTGCGACAGTTGCCGGGCGCCATCTGCTATGTGGAACTGGCCTATGCCATCCAGACCCACATGTCGTACGCCGCCATGAAAAACGCCGCGGGTCGTTACACCCTGCCGACGCTGGAGGCGGTGAGCGCCGCGCTGTCCACCGCCCACGTTCCGCCCGATTTCCGATTCGAATTTCCCAATCCGCCAGGCCCCAAAGTTTATCCCATTTGCGGCGTGAGCTGGGTCCTGGTTTACCAGCACCCGGACGACGCCAAGCGCGCCAAGGGGCTGGTCAAATTCTTGAGGTGGGCCGTCACGGATGGACAGAAAATCACGCCTTCGCTGGATTACGCTCCGCTTCCGCCCAACGTCCAGAAGCAGATATTGGCCGAGTTGGACACAATTACATACTGACTTCCGCCGGCCGCCCGCTAAGATGCGGGCGCGCAGGACGAAGAGCGTCGTTCCTCCCGCTCTTCGTCCTTTTTGGCTTTGGCGGCGGCAGACCTGCCGTGCGGAATCAAAAAACGGAGGCCCCAATCGCGGGCCGGATGATGGAGTGAAAAACCGTGACTGGATCAGCGCCAACTCGAACCGCGATTGCGAAAGCTTCCGCCTCGCATTTGGGCGATCGTGCCTTCAAGGGCCTGACGCGACTCATGGCACTGGCCATTTTTGTCCTCGTGCTTCTCATCGGCTACGAACTCCTGCACGGTTCGCGGCTCTCCCTGCATCAATTCGGCTGGCGCTTCCTGATCACCCGTGACTGGGATGTGCTCAACGAAAAACTCGGCGCGCTGACCTTCATTTACGGCACACTGGTGACCTCGGCCATCGCCCTGCTCATCGCCGTGCCCATCAGCGTCGGTACGGCGATCTATCTGACCGAAGTGGCGCCACTGCGCCTGCGCCAGCCGTTGGTCATGTTCGTCGAACTGTTGGCGGCCATCCCCAGCGTGGTGCTTGGTTTGTGGGGATTGTTCGTGCTGGTTCCCTTCATGCGCGACCATGTGGATCCGTCGCTGGAAAAGCTGCTTGGGTTCCTGCCCTTGTTCAAGGGGCCGATTTATGGCATCGGCTTCCTGTCCGCCGGCGTCATCCTGGCCATCATGATCGTGCCCATCATCACGTCCGTTTCCCGCGAAATCCTGCGCTCCGTGCCCGGCCTGCAGCGGGAGGCTGCCTACGCCCTGGGCGCGACGCGATGGGAGGTCACACGCATTGCCGTCCTGAGCTACGCCAAAAAGGGACTGTTCGGCGCCGTGATCCTGGGCTTGGGGCGCGCCCTGGGCGAGACGATGGCCGCCACCATGGTCATCGGCAACATCCCAAACATTTCCGCGTCCCTCTTTGCGCCAGGCTACACCATGGCCAGTGTTCTGGCCAACGAATTCACCGAGGCGGTGAGCGGCTTGTATTTGAGCGCCTTGTTCGAAGTCGGTCTGGCCCTGCTCGGCGTGACCCTGGTCGTCAATGCCTTTGCCCAACTGCTGCTCAAGACGTTCGCCGGCCCGACGATCAAGCCGCAACACTGACATGCAATTTACGATTTGCGATTTGCGATTTACGGTTGGGCCAAAGCGGCGCGGCTCCCGCCCAATCCGGTTGAAATTGTCAATCGTCAATCGTCAATCGTCAATCGCATGACCGCCCCGAACCATCGCTGGCGCCAGTTCAAAAACGGTTTGATGCAAACCGTCATGCTGGTCTGCGCCGTTCTGGCCATCCTGCCCCTGGTGTTGGTGTTTTACTATCTTGTTGACAAGGGGTTCAGTTCGCTGAACTGGGCCTTCTTTACCAAGCTGCCGGCCGGCCCAGGTGAAACCGGCGGCGGCATGGCCAACGCCATTGTCGGCACGTTCGTGTTGCTCATGCTCGCCCCGCTCGTCGGCGTGCCCGTGGGCGTGTTGGGCGGCGTTTTTCTTTCCGAATACGGCGGCCGCCGCCTCAACTGGTGGATCCGCTTCAGCGCGGACATCCTAAACGGAGTGCCCTCCATCGTGTGGGGAGTCGTCGTTTATGGATTGCTGGTCGTGGCCCTGCCCGCGCCGTTTCGCGGAACGGTTCAATCTGTGGACGTCGCAAAGCATCTCGTCACGGTGCAAAGCCGGACGGGCGCGCGCCGGGAATTTGCGGTGGACGCGGAGACCAGGCTGAATCTGAACGGCAAAATCCCGCTCGCCTCGTTGCGTCCGGGGACCGGGGTCCTGATCTGGTATCACAACCATCAGGCCACGCGGGTGGCCGACAGCATCTCGGCGCCCGGTCTGTGGAGTTCCGTAGTGGCGGCGATCATCCAGTGGCACAATGCGATTTCCGGTTTTTCCGCGCTGGCGGGGGGGCTGGCCCTGGGGTTGATGATGATCCCCCTAGTCATGCGCACCACGGAAGAGGTGCTGCAACTCGTGCCCCACGGATACCGCGAAGCGGCCCTGGCGCTGGGCATCGCCCAATGGCGCACCACCGTGCAAATCGTGATGCGCACCGCCCTCAAAGGCATCGTCACCGGCATCCTTCTGGCCTTGGCGCGCGTGGCCGGTGAAACCGCGCCGCTCCTGTTCACCGCGCTGGGCAACCGGCTTTGGGCGCATTTGACCCAGCCCACCGCGGCCATCCCCCTGCAAGTTTACATTTATGCCATCTCACCCTACGATGACTGGCACCGACAGGCGTGGGCGGGGGCGCTCGTGCTGCTCCTGCTCGTGCTGGTCATCAACATCGGCGTGCGCTTTTTGACGCGCGACCGGTTGCGCGGCAAAGTTTGAAATTTTGAAACCCATGCTCGAAACCGCCCGACAAGCCCTCCTGACGCCGCCGGAATCCAAAGCGGCCGGCGGCCCGGCCCTCGCTGTGCGCGGCCTTTCCGTCTTCTTCGGCCGGCAGGCCGCGGTCAAAAACGTCTCGGTGGACATCGCCACGCGCGCCGTCACGGCCATCATCGGCCCCAGCGGCTGCGGCAAATCCACCTTTCTCCGCGCGCTGAACCGGATGCATGAACTCAATCCCGAAGCCCGCATGGAGGGCGAAATCCGCCTGTTTGGCGACGACATTTACTCGCGCCACGTCGAAGCCGTCGCCGTCCGCCGCCGCATCGGCATGGTCTTCCAGAAATCGAACCCCTTTCCAACCATGTCCATCGCCGAAAATGTCACCGTGGGCCTGCGCTTGAACGGCATTCGCAACCGGAAAATTCTGGCCGAACGCGCGGAACGGACGCTCCGCATGGCCGCGCTCTGGGACGAAGTCAAGGACCGCCTGCACGCCCCGGCCATCAGCCTGTCCGGCGGCCAGCAGCAACGGCTGTGCATTGCCCGCGCCCTGGCCGTGCAGCCGGAGGTGCTGCTGATGGACGAGCCGGCCTCCGCGCTCGACCCGCTGGCCACCTCGAAGATCGAGGACTTGATCGTGCAACTGAAAAAGGATTACACCATCGTCATCGTCACGCACAACATGCAGCAGGCCGCGCGGGCGTCGGATTTCACCGCGTTTTTTTACCTGGGGGAACTGGTCGAGTTCGGCCCCACGGCGAAAATCTTCACCAGCCCGTCGCAAAAGCAGACCGAAGATTATGTGACAGGCCGGTTTGGGTGAGCTATGGTTGCTTTGACCATTTATGGAAAATTATTTTGAAGCCGGACTGGAGGAGCTGCGGCAGAAGTTGCTGACCATGGCCAGCCACGCCGAGACCGCCGTCAACCAGGCGCTCCAGGCGCTGCTCCAGCGCGATTATGAACTGGCGTTGCGCGTCAAGGAAAACGACCGGGTCATTGACCAGTTCGAAGTCGAGATAGACGAGCTGGTCATTCACCTGCTCACCAAGGCGCCGCTGGCCAGCAATCTGCGCCTCGTCACCATCGCAATGAAAATTTCCCAAAACCTCGAACGCATCGGCGACGAGGCGGCAAAGATCGCCAAACGCGCGCGCGACTTGAGCGGCGAGGCGCCCGTGAAGATCAACCTCGACCTGCCGCGCCTGGCGCGCATGGCCCTCGACATGCTGAAGAGAGCGCTCGACGCATTTGTCAACCGCGACTCCGCCGCCGCCCGCGCCCTCATCCCACGGGACAAGGATGTGGACGCCCTGAACAAGGAGATTCACCACGCCCTCGCCCAGCACATGGTTGACAATCCGGACACCATCGGGCGCTGCCTCCATTTGATGGTCGTTTCCAAAAGCCTCGAACGCATCGCCGACCACGCCAAAAATGTGGCCGAGGACATCGTGTACCTTTATGAGGCCCAGGACATCCGTCACCCCGGCGCGAAAAGCGCGGCTCCTGTGAACGAACCGGCGTGACTCCCGGGGCCCGCCGTCGCACGGCAGCGCTTCCGGGTTCACGACGGTTCAGTGACGGCCATCGGAGCGCGGCCCAGTGCGCTCCTGCGGTCAAGGAACTGAAAAACCTCGTTGTAGAATCGCGCGGCCATGTGTTAGAGTGAATCAGTCCGTCGGGGTAACAGAAGACCATCATGCGATTAGTCATCGTCTCAAACCGACTTCCGTTCACGGTGTCCTTCAAAGACGGGACGCCGGAGTTCAAGAGCAGTTCCGGCGGATTGAGCACGGGACTTTCGAGCTACTTGCAGCAGGCGGCCGCGGATTCCGCCGATCGCCCGGATTATTTTTGGCTGGGCTGGCCGGGCGCCAGCGTCGCGCCCGAGCACCAGGCGGCCGTTCGGAGCTACGGCGAGGAGCAGTTCAAGTGCTGCCCGGTCTTTTTGCCCGAAGAGAGCATGGAGCACTTTTACCACGGTTTCTGCAACAAGACGATCTGGCCCCTCTTTCATTATTTCCCGACGCTCACCCAATACGAGGAGGAATTCTGGCAGGAATACCAGAACGTCAACCGCATCTTCGGCGAGGCGGTGGTGAACGCCCTGCGCCCGGACGATCTGGTCTGGGTCCACGATTATCACCTGATGCTGCTGCCGCGTCTCATCCGTGAAAAATTTCCGGACATGCCCATCGGCTTTTTCCTGCACATCCCGTTTCCGTCCTACGAACTCTTCCGCATGATGCCGCGGGCCTGGCGGGAAGAGATGATTGAGGGCCTGCTGGGTTCGAGCGTGATCGGCTTTCACACCCACGATTACACGCGGGATTTTTTGACCTCCGTGTTGCGCACCGCCGGCTACGAACATCAGTTGGGGATTCTGGCCCTGCGGGACCGCGTGGTGAAGGTGGACACGTTTCCGATGGGCGTGGATTTCGAGCGCTTCGCGCAGGCCGCCGCCTCGCCGGAAACGGCGGCGCGCGTCGCCGAACTGCGCGCCAAGTGTGTCGGCCAGAAGGTCATTTTTTCCGTGGACCGGCTGGATTACACCAAAGGCATCTTCAACCGCCTTCGCGGCTACGACCTTTTCCTGAAGCGAAACCCGCAGTGGCACGGCAAGGTGGTGTTTATCGTCTGCGTGGCGCCTTCGCGCATCGGCGTGGAGAGCTACCAGGCCATGAAACTGGACCTGGAGCAGATGGTCGGCCGAATCATCGGCGCCTACGGCACGGTGCAGTGGACGCCGTTGATATACCAGTACCGGAACCTTTCGTTCGAGGAAATCGTGGCGCTCTACCGGCTCTGCGACGTGGCCCTCATCACGCCGTTGCGCGACGGCATGAACCTGGTGGCCAAGGAATTCGTGGCGTCGCGGCCGGACCAAAAGGGCGTGCTGGTGCTGAGCGAAATGGCCGGCGCCGCCAAGGAAATGGGCGAGGCGCTCATCATCAATCCGTTTTACGCCGACGATTTTGCGCGGGCGCTGGAACAGGGATTGACCCTGCCCGCCGAGGAACAAATGCGGCGCAACCAGATCCTCCAGGACCGGCTCCGCCGCTACAACGTGAACCGCTGGGCCGATGATTTCATCCAGGCCATGCTGTCCACCCAGAAGACCGAGGCGGCGCGCCGGGCGAGGTTGTTGTCCGGCAAGGCCTATTCCGCCATGATTCAGCAATATCGCGCGGCCACGCATCGCGCCCTGCTGCTGGATTATGACGGCACGCTCGTGCCGTTTGCCGAGGAGCCGCGCCAGGCGCAGCCGGACGCTGAGGTGTTTGACCTTCTCGCCGCGCTCGCCGCCGACCCGCTCAACGAAGTGGCGGTCGTCAGCGGCCGGCCGCGCCGCGATCTTGAAGGTTGGTTCGGCCGCCTGCCCGTCGCCCTCGTCGCCGAACACGGCGTCTGGCTGCGGGGAAGGAACGGGGAATGGCGCATGTTAAAAAATATCACCACCGAATGGAAGGAGCGGGTGCGCCCCATCCTCCAGCTTTACGTGGACCGTTTGCCTGGCGCGTTGCTCGAGGAAAAGGAATTTTCCCTGGCCTGGCATTTTCGCCGCGCCGACCCGGAGCAGGCGTCGTTGCGCGCCAAGGAACTGCTTGACGACCTGGCCGGCTACACGCGCAACATTGACGTGCAGGTGCTGGAAGGAAAGAAGGTGATCGAGATCCGCAACACCGGCATGAACAAGGGCGCCGCCGCCTTGGAATGGCTGAACGGCCGCGCGCCGGATTTCATCCTCGGCGTCGGCGACGACTGGACCGACGAGGATTTGTTCCGCGCGCTGCCGCCCGCGGCCTATTCTGTCCGTGTGGGAATGGCCAACACCGCCGCGCGCTATTATCTGAGCAGCCACACGGCGGTCCGGAAGGCGCTCCGGGAATTGGCCGAGGCGGAGCGAAAAGCCGGAGGCGAAACGCCGGCTTAAGGGCGTTGCGGAAACAACCTAACGTGCCAGCGGCGCGCTTGAAAAGGCAAGCCGGAAATCAAATTCCGTCTGAAAATAAAACTTGGCAGCAGGCGGCCCTTTGGCGGTTAATTCCGGCGTGGCCACCCTTGTTTTTGACATCGAAACCTCCGCCCTGCCGCTCGACCATTTCGATGAGGGGCAGCGGGAATACCTTTTTCGCGAAGCCGAAAGAATCGTCGACGAACCGGCGCGCGACGCCAAACGCGCCGAGATCAGACAATTCATGAGCCTTTGGCCGTTCACCTCCCAGGTCGTCTGTATCGCCATGCTGAACTCCGAAACGGCGCGGGGCAAGGTGCTGTTCACAGCCGAAGATTTCGAGCCAGATGACGCCGGGGCCGGCTCAGTTCAGTTTGTGCCCTGCGTGGACGAAGGCGAGTTGCTCACCGCGTTTTGGGAGGTGGCCAAGCATTACGACGGCGTGGTCACCTTCAACGGACGCGGCTTCGACGTGCCCTTCCTTTACCTGCGCTCGGCCATTCTGAACGTGCCCATCTCCAAGAAAAACTGGCTGGGCTACCGTTACGCCACCGACCCGCACTGCGACCTGGCGGAGCAGTTGACCTTCTACAACGTAAGCGGGCGGGACGGCGCGGCGCGGCGGTTCAACCTGGACTTTTACTGCAAGGCCTTCGGCATCGAATCCCCCAAGAGCCAGGGCGTCACCGGCATGGACGTGAAGGAGCTGATGGCGGCGGGCAAATTCCGCGAGATTGCCGAATACTGCCTGCGCGACGTCCGCGCCACCGTCGAACTTTACAAAATCTGGAAGGAAAGGCTGGCGGGGATAAAATAATTGGAGTTACGCGTATGACGTTTCGAGAGAAATTATTGAAGTGCCGCTAAACGCTTTTGTGCTTCGCTTCTTACCCATTCAGTGCCGTGGACGGCAACAACAAGATTTCCCTTATCGTTTTCAAACTGAACTTGTGCTTCTTCTCCTGTTTCGGGATCAGCTAACCCGGCGAGTAGTTCTTTTACCTGCAAAATCATTTCATAATGAATTTTCTTCCGAGCGAGATCAGCTTGCTCTTCCATTTGTTGTCTTCGCCGTATGTTTTGAACTCGTTTTCGATGTTCGCACTGTAGATCAGCGCAAAGATCATTTTGGGCGTTAAGAATTCCTCTAGCTCGCAAACCGGTAATTAGCCTTATGGCTTCGTCGTGTGAAATTTTGAGAGGACCAGCAAGCATCCCGGGCCATTCTATTTTTCCAGCTGTAATCGCAATTTCGGTTGCGGCGAAAAATAGTTTGTCGTCTCTATCATAGTTCGGCATTTCCCGCCCACAGGCGGCGAACATTTCTTCAATAATCGCGGCGGCATCATCGGAAGACAGGCGAAAGAATTCTCGATTCTCAGATAAGCGATATTTGGACAGTCGTTCATGAACTCTGCGCTCGGCAACGGCAGCGTCATCAACGATATATTGCTTGAACACTGTGAACTCTGTCGGAACCCCTGTTGCACACGATAGTTCTTTCGCTCTGCCAGCAACATCTCTTTCTGTCATTCCGATCTTAACGATTCCCGGAAAAGAGGGATTTTCTAAAATGTACAAAAATTCAGCCATTGATTTGCCGAACGATTTTATTTTCCGAATTGTTATTAGGAAAAACTTTTTTGGCTATACTGGCAAGTTTAATTCTGTCTTTGAAAACAGGCCATAGCTTCAGCGCTGTGTTCATGACGTAAAATCCATTATGAGTCCCGAAGGGACAGTAAAACCCGTTCTTTCGTCCCTGGCGGGACTTTTTATTTTCGTTGGACGCTTTCCCCAGCCATAAATGGCTGGGCTATATTCCAAGCCGGGTTTTACCGGCCAGTCCACGCTTGCGGCGGGCACGCGGCGACCGTACTTTGACGTCATGAATGAACTGGTGTTTGAAGTGACGCAGGAAGAGGACGCCGGTTTCTGCGCCGAATGCCTGACGGAAAACATCTTCACGCAAGGCGACACTTGGGACGACGTGCGCAAAAATGTCCAGGAAGCCGTTCGCGCTTACTTTTTCGACCAGCCGTCAATGCCGCGCCGCATCCGGCTGCCGTAGGACAGGCTTCCAGCCTGTGTCAAGTTAAAAAATGGAGACTGGCGCGACGCCCGTCCTACACCAAAATGTCCACGCTCATTTGCTTCGCGCTGAAGGAAGAAGCCGCGCCGTTTCAAAAAAGCGGCTTGCGCCGCGGCCATCGGGTTTTGCTCACCGGAATTGGGCGGGCAAATGCGGAAAAAGCGGTGCGTGAATTCCTTGTGAAATGGCTCGCAGGGACGCTCGCCCCACCGGATTTGGTTTTGACGTGCGGCTTTGCCGGAGGATTGAATCCAGATTTGAAACTCGGCGACGTCGTTTTTGAAATGCCCCTCGCCCCATCCCCCTTCCCGTCCGACGGGGAGAGGATGTCCACGAGGACGGGCGAGGGATTGGTTGAAAAACTTCTCGCCAACGGCGCGCAACCGGCAAAATTTTTCTGCGCCGACCGCATCGCCACGACCGCCGCGGAAAAGAAAAATTTGCGCGAGGAGACCGGCGCGGACGCCGTGGAAATGGAATCGGCGGCCATTCACGCCGTCTGCCGCGAACCCGGCATACCCTGCGCCACCATCCGTGTCATTTCCGACACGGCCGTCGAAGACCTGCCGCTGGACTTCAATGCGCTGGTCAAGCCCGACAAGAGCCTGGATTTGGGCAGATTGTCCCTGGCCATTGCGAAATCCCCGGGAAAAATCGGCGCGCTGCTGGAGTTGCAGAGGAAAACCCGGTTCGCGGCGGAAAAACTCGCGGAAGCATTGTCCATGATTTTAAGGCCGGCAAAGTAACACGAGACTCGGGCCGCATCCAGGATTTGCGATTGACGAATCGCTCCACACTCAGGACACCGCGCAGGTTTTGGGTCTCATATCCGGATTGACGTGTGGTTATTTGTCGGCGCCGGAGGATTGGGCCGGCGGCGGGGCGGGTTTATCCTTCACGTGCTGACTATAGCTGATAAAGGCTGCGCCAATCATGATCAAAATCACCCCGATCCAGCGCACGACGGACACGTTTTCTCCGAGAAACCAGATGGCGGCAAAGGTCGCAAAGACGAAGCTCAAGGCGGTCAGCGGCCAGAGAAAGCTGATGTCGCTGCGGGACATCAAAATCAGCAAGCAGGCAAAGAAAAGCGCCTCAAAGAAGACGCCCAGCAGAATCTGCGGGTTCGTGACGCCGGCCCGCGCGAGGCGGAACAGGTCGGCCGCCGCGTAGCCGTTCACGTCGCCGACGTGCATCATGCCTTTTTTCAGGAGGATGACACCGGTGGATTCAAACACCAGGCCCACGAGCAAAATCAAAAGCAATTTGACCATAATCGTAGCCTAGATGAAACACAGTTCCGGCCGGGATTCAATCAAACAAATTTCGGACTGCGCTTCAGCCTGGAACCTCCGCGGCCAGATCCTGATAGCGGATCAATTGGATGCCGAGTTGGTTCACCTTTTCTTTCACGCTCGGACTGATGAGCGCGTCCAACTCGTGCCTGAATTCGCCGAGCGACGGGTGTGCATAAAGCTCCGCATCGCCCGGCGGCAGTTCCGGAAGCAGCTTAAGAACGTAATCCTCGTCCACCCGCGCGTCTTGCAGCAGGCCAAAGGTGATCCGGGCGTAACGGATGTGCCGCCGGTCAAGCCGTCCGCGCGCGCGGCGCGACAGCCACTCAAAAATCGCGGCGTGCGAAATTCGATAAAGCCACCGGCCGCGCGACATTTTTCGGCTGCGCGCCAGACAGTCACGAGTCAAACGCATCCGCTTGACGCCCAGTTGTCCGGCGTCTTCCATCAGGATGCCCAGGATTGCCGGGTGCAGGTGCAGATGCAGGTGGCCGTTGACATGATCGAGGGTCAGGCCGGTCGAATGAAATTTTTCAAATTGCGCGTGAATTTCCGCGCGCAGTTGCCGGCGCAAACCCCGTCTGAAAAAATAATTCATTCCGGCCGCGAATGGATTGCCTGAAAATTCTCCGCGCGCGGTGACCAGCCCGGGAATTGCTTCCGGCGGCAGCGCGGATTGGCCGTGCGCCAGCGTCAAGTGCAAGCCGACGCCCAGCCCGGGATTTTCCTTGGCCCATTGAACCGCCTGGGCAAATCCCGGTTCGTTCACCATCAGACTGGCCGTCGTCAAGATGCCCTCACGATGTGCGCGGATGACGGCCTGGTTGACCGAATTCGAAAACCCGAAGTCGTCCGCGTTGACAATCAAACGACGTCGACCCGACGACCCGTCCATTGCCGTCTTTTGGGTTTCCGCTGGAGACGGGCGGGGCTGCGGCTCTCGGTGGTTACCGGTCGCCATAGCTGGACGATGCGGAGCCGGCGGCGAAACGCACCCATGATCCGAGGACAAGCGCTGACTTCCGCAGCCTGGATAATTTCACCGGTCGCCGGCCGAAGACATTGAAGTTTTTGCGCTCCAGCTTTCGGAGAAGCCGCCAATACACGTCGCCCATCAATTCGGCGGCAGCCATCGAACGCCTGTCCTCGGAGGGCAGCGCTTCCCGTGCGGCCCGATAGAGGTCTTTGGCGCGGCGAGCCACACTCGCGGCCAGCGCCGGGTAACGGGCGGGACATTTCAAATCAAGAATTTCATCTTCGTTGACATCGAATCTCTTCAACTCGCTTCGCGGCAAATAAATCCGGCCGCGCCGCGCATCGGTTTTCACGTCGCGCAAAATGTTCGTCAACTGGAGCGCCTTGCCCAGATGAACCGCATAATCCCGGCAGTCGGGATTCTGGTAGCCAAAAATCTCAATGCTCAGCAGGCCCACGACCGAAGCCACGCGGTGGCAATACAATTCCAGTTGATCGAAATCCTCGTATCGTTTGAAGTCCAAATCCATTTCGCAGCCTTTGATAAGCTCGTCGAACAGCTCGAAACGAAGGGAAAACTTTTGGATGACGGGCTGCAACTCCCGGTTGACCGGAAATTGCGGCGGCTGATTCCGGCAGGCGCGTTTTACGTCGGCACGCCAGTCAGAGAGCCGTTGGCGGCGTGTTTCCGCCGGCGCCAGGTCCTCGTCCGCCACGTCGTCCACCTCGCGGCAGAAGGCATAGAGGGCGGACATGGCATCGCGCTGGTCGCGCGGCAGGAGGACGAACGCGAGCGCGAGGTTGGAGGCGCTTCGGCGGGTGATCGCGCGGCTGTGGTGCATCAAGAAGGCGGCGGCATCGCCGCCGGCGGTTCCTTGGGATGAATGGGGGGCAGACCGCCGGTTTGGGCGAGGGTGGGGTTCATCGGGCGGTGTTCGCGGTGATGATGGCGGCGGCGGCGTTTGCGGGAGTGATGATGCGCCGCTTCCTCGCCCGCCTCGGCCCGCGACGAATGGTGGTGATGATGGTGACGGCTCCTTTTGCGCAGGATCATTCCCACTGTCACGCTGACCGCCACCAGGACGATCGCGCCCAGCACGAACAAAACGTCCCGCCACCAGAAGCTGGTCGGGCCGTTTTGAAAGGGCAGTGAATTCTCAATCATACTCTTCCAGTCGCCAATTCAAGTTCCTGCAATCTACTCATCCCCAGGCAGAGGGGGTTTGCCGCCTTCGCCGACGCTGATATTGAGCCGCTGCATCCGGTAACGCAGCGAATGGCGGGTGATTTTAAGCCGTTCGGCGGCGCTTGTCAGGTTGAAATTGTCCTGTTCCAGGATGCCCAGAATCAATTCGCGCTCGCATCGTTTCAAGGCCTCCTCGAGGGATTCGCCGTCGGCAATCTTGCCGGAAAGGGGGCTGGGCGGGGCTGCTTTCGGGGATTCTGCCGCTTCAAAGTCCGGCAGGCTGGCGGACTGGATCAGGGAAGTGGTTTCCAGAATGACGGCGCGTTCCACGGCATTGCGCAGTTCGCGCACGTTGCCGGGCCAGCGGTGGGCGAGGAGTTTCGCCTGTGCCGCGGCACTGAAGCCTGTCACATTCTTGTTCAGGCTGGCGTTGATCAGGTTTAAAAAATGCCCGGCCAGCAACAGCACGTCCCGTCCGCGCTCGGACAATGGCAGCAGGGAGAGTTGCACGACATTCAGCCGGTAAAAGAGGTCCTCGCGGAAGCTGCCTTCGGCCACGGCGCGCGCGATGTCACGGTTGGTGGCGGCGAGCACTCGGACGTCCACGCGCCGCTCCTGCGTGCCGCCGACCCGCGTGAAAGTGCCATCCTCCAGGAAGCGCAGCAGCTTGGCCTGCAGCGACTGGCTCATGTCGGCGATTTCATCGAGAAAAATCGTGCCGCCATCCGCCTCCTCGACGCGGCCGCGTTTCTGTTTGAGCGCGCCGGTAAAGGCGCCCTTTTCGTGGCCAAACAACTCGCTTTCCAGCAGTGTTTCGGGAATCGCGGCGCAATTGATGCGGACGTAGTTTTCCTTTCGTCGCCGGCTCAGATGGTGCAGGGCGCCGGCAACCAGTTCCTTGCCGGTGCCGCTGGGGCCGAGGAGGAGGACGCGCGCGTCGGTCGGCGCGACGGTCTGGAGCAATTGCTTGAGCACGCGCATGGGCGGCGACTCGCCGACGATCTGGTCGAGGCTGAAGACCCCGGCTTCACGCTGTCGAAGAGTGGCGTTTTCCTGGAGCAGGCGATAGCGCTCGGCGCAGCGCGCGGCCGCCAGAAACAGTTCCTCCGGCGCGAAGGGCTTGGCCAGGTAATCCATGGCGCCGGCCTTGATGGCTTCGACGGCGAGCTTGGGCGTGGCGTAGGCGGTCAGCACCAGCACCGGCAGCTCCGGCCACTGGGCGTGAATTTTCCTGAGCAACTCGTACCCGCTCAAACCTCCCAACCGCGCATCCGTGATCACCAGGAGAAACTCCTCGGCCGCCAGGAGTTCCAGGGCCGTCTCGGCCGATTCGACGGTGCGGACGTCGTAGCCTTCGTCCCGCAGCAGGTTCTGCAGCGACAAGCGCATGTTTTTCTCGTCGTCAACGACCAGAACAGGCGGCAGGGGCAGACTCATAGACGCCGGACTCCGCGCTTCGGGCATCGGACTTTCAACGAATCTCCGGCGTGAATCTGCGCCGGACAATTTGCTGGTCGAAGCCGGGGTGAGGGATGTTTTTTGAGCATTGTCACTTTGGCGGTCTTTCGGGGATGACGGCTTTTCCCGGAAAGGTTAGGATAAACCGGGTGCCTTTTCCAAGCTCAGATTGGACGCGGACGGCGCCGCCGTACAACTCGACGTTGTGTTTGACAATCGCCAGTCCCAGGCCCGTGCCGCGTTCCTTGGTGGTGTAATAGGCCTCGAAGATGCGCTCGACCTTGTCGGCCGGAACTCCCGGCCCGTCGTCGGCGATCGAGATTTCCAGGGCCGAATCGTGGTCGCTCCGGGCGGTGACAAACACATTTCCCCCGGCGCCCAGCGCCTCCCGCGCGTTTTGCAGCAGGTTGACAAAAATTTCAGCTAGATGAAGCCGCTGCATGAGCAACGGCGGAAAATGCGGCGCGTAATCCCGATGGACGCGAATGGCTCCAGAGGCCCGGGGTGGAAAGACTTGGGCAATCGCCCGGTCGAGTTCCTCGATCACTTGCAGCTTTTCGACGCGACCTTCGCTTAACTGGGCGTAGCCCATGATCTGGACGATGACCTTGTCCGCGCGCGCCACTTCCTCCTGGATGATCTTGAGTTGTTGGACGGCATCGTCTTTGGCTCCGCCCAGGGCGCGCTGCAGGGAGAAGGTGACGTTGGCGATGACCGCCAGGGGGTTTTTTATCTGGTGGGCGAATTCGGCGGCCAGCCGGCCGGCGGAACGCAACTGGCTCTCGCGCGCGGCAAATTCCCTGGCCTCCTCGTCGGCCAGCCGCTGCCGCTCCAGCAACGCCTGCGCGCCGTAGCAGCAGCCCGCCGTCAGCCATAATAGAAGCAACCGCAGGACGAACGGGTCGCCCAGGTGCTGGGGCGCCAAATCCAACGCGCGCCGCGTCCACTCATCCAGGCTGTTCGACACCCAGATGTCCAGGAACGGCACCAGGGCGTAACACAGGCTGATGGCCAGATTCAAAATCAACTGTGAACCGCCTGGCGGCACGCTGACGACGTTGCGGATGATCAGCGCGACGAACAGCCAGAACAAAATGCTGTCCAGCCCGCCCGTGACCAGCGCCATCCCGGCGACCAGCAGGCCGTCCACCAGGCTGCTGGTGACCACGGTCCACTGCACCACCGCCAGCGGCAGCCGGTTCATGCTCATAATCAGCCCGCCCAGGACGATGCTTCCCAGCACGTAAAACCAGAACAGGTATTGAACCGTCTCGACCACCACGTCCGGCGTGCTGGCCTCCTGGCCGAACCACGGCGTCGAATGGAAGGAATACAGAATCATGCCGATGAAGGCGGCCTTGACCGGCAGCATCACATTCCGCTCCATGACGGCAATGCGGCGGAGCAGTTGCGGCGGGTCGGGCGCCGGGATTTCCAGCAGCGCCGGCAGCCGCGTCAGCCATTGAGAATGGCTTGCTGTCATAAATTCGATTCACGGCTCGCCCGTGCGCCGGGCGGTGAAGCCAGTGCGGTCCTCCGCCTCAACGCTTCAACACCGCTTCGGCGATTTTTTCCACCGGCCAGAAGCGCCCCACGCCCTCGTAGCCGCAGGACAACATCCCCTCGTCCGGTCCGATGAATTCGGCGCCGCGCGATTCAAGGATCCTCACGTTGGCCTGCGTCGCGGCGTGCAGCCACATCTTGCCGTTCATCGCCGGAGCGATCAACCGCTTCGCCTTCGGATTCAGGGCCAGGGCGATGCACGTCAGGGCATCGTCGGCGATGCCCAGCGCCATTTTGGCGATGACGTTTGCTGTCGCGGGCGCGATCAGCAGCAGGTCCGCCTCGTCCGCAAGGCGGATGTGCACCGGTTTCCAGCCTTCTTCCTCGTCATAAAGGCTGGTGACGACCGGGTGCCGCGTGAGCGTCTGGAACGGGAGCGGCGTGATGAATCGTTGCGCGTCGGCGGTCAGCACGGCGTGAACCTCGCATTTCGCCTTGGCGAGCAGCGACGCCAAATCCACGGCCTTGTGCGCGGCAATGGAGCCGGTCACGCCGAGGACAATTTGCATGCCTGACTTCATAGTCCAGCCCTCGCGGGTTTGCTGTCTTGCGTCACGCTGCGAGCAGGCCCCCTGCCCCGCCCGACGCAGCCTGTTTTCTTCAAAGCCCCGGCGCGGGCGAACGTTCCACGCGCATTTTTTCCGCTTCGACAATCGCCAGCGCCCGGCGCAAATCTTCCTGTTTGCTCGTGCTCCTCAAAAGATAATCGAAATGTCTCCATTGCGCGATCTCCTGTTTCGCGAATGTCAGCCGTTTTTGAATGGTGGACGGCGAATCCGCGCCCCGCATTTCCAGGCGACGTTCGACTTCCGACAGCGACCCGGGCGTCAGGAAGATGGTCACCAGGGCGCGTTTCAGTTCCGGTTCATCCTCCGCCCTTTGGCCGATGGTCGCCGCGCCTTGAACGTCCACATTGAGCAAAACGTCCTTCCCCGCCCGCAATTTGGCGAGCAATTCCGATTTCAACAAGCCGTAGCTGTTGCCGTAAACCGTTGCGTGTTCCAGAAAATTGCCGGCCTGGACCCGCTTCAGGAAGTCCTCGGCCTTGAGGAAGTAATAATCCACGCCATCCCGCTCGCCTTTGCGCGGCGGGCGCGTCGTGCACGTGACGGCCCGGACCATGTTGCGCCGGGCGCGCAGCAACTGCCGGCACAGCGTCGTCTTGCCGCCGCCCGACGGGGCGGAAATCAAAATGAGCAACGGGGTGGAATTCGCTCTAGCCATGGGAAAACACCGGTTGCCAGGTTCCCCCTGCAAAGCGCGCGCGCGGTCTCCTCATTGGAAGGGCGTTCATTCCACGTTCTGCGCCTGCTCGCGGAACCGTTCCAATTCCGCCTTCAACGTCACGATCTCGCGCGCGATGACCGCGTCGTTGGCCTTTGAGCCGATGGTGTTGATTTCCCGGTTCATCTCCTGCGCCAGGAAATCGAGCGTGCGCCCGACCGGATGCGACGACCTCCGGCAATCCTCGAACTGGCGGAAGTGGCTTTGCAACCGGGTCAATTCCTCCGAAATGTCCGAGCGATCGGCGAACAAGACAATCTCCTTGAGCAGCCGTTCGTCGTCCGGGGCGATATGTTCCAGTCCCGCGCTCTTGAGGCGTTCGAGCAATTGCTTCCGATAATTCTCCGCCGTACGGGGCGCCTGTTTCTGGATATGGCCCACCGCTTTTCGCATGAGGTTGATCCGCGCGGCCAGGTCCCGCTCCAGGTGTGCGCCTTCCCGTTCGCGCATTTTCACCAGGGCGTCCAACGCCTGCTTCAAGGCCCGCTCCAGGGCCGGCCAGATCTTTTCGGCCTCGACCAACTCCTCGTCGCTTTGAAACACCCCGGGGGCGCGCAGGACCTGTTCCAGGGTCAATTCGCCTGGAATCTTCAATCGTTTGGCCAGTCTGGCCAGTTCCACCGCGTAAGCCTTGGCGAGCGGACCGTTGATGTGCGCGTGGGCCGAGGACCGGCCGTTGGCGGCGTGGACGGCGATGCGGGCCGTTACGCGCCCGCGCGCGACGCGCGCGTTGATGACGTCGCGCACCGGCGCCTCGAGCGTTTCCATTTCGCGGGGCAGGCTCGTGGAAATCTCCGACTGGCGGCGGTTGACCGCGCCCAATTCGACGGTGATTTTGAATCCGGCCCGGGCGCGCTCGCCGCGCCCATAGCCCGTCATGGATTTCATCGCCGAAAGGATGCAGGAACATGCCGGGATAAGCGAATCAATTTTCCAATGCGCGCCGGAGTCATGGCCGCCTTAAATGCGCAGTCTCTCCAGCGCCAGGCGGAAATCCTCCGGCAGCGGCGCCTCAAAGGCCATGGGCTTTTGCGTGTGCGGATGCACGAACGCCAACTCGCGCGCGTGGAGCATCACGCGCGGCGGGTCGTATCCGGTCAGCTCCGTGAGCGCCTGGTTTTGCCGCGCCCCGTAGGTGTCGTCACCGACGAGCGGGTGCCCGACAAATTGGAAGTGGACGCGAATCTGGTGGGTCCGGCCCGTATGGATTTGCACTTCCAGCAACGTTGCCGCCCGGAGCCGTTCCAGCACGTGATAGGTGGTGTGCGCCGCCCGGCTGGACTCATGGTCGCGCACCGCCATGCGCTTGCGATGAGTGGGGTGCCGCGCGATGGCCGCGTGGATTTCGCCGGTGTCGCGCGCGAGTTCACCGCAGACGATCGCGTTGTAGATTTTCCTGACCTGGCGGGTGGCGAATTGGCGGGACAGGGCCAGGTGTGTTTCATCGTTTTTGGCAACGACGAGACAGCCGCTGGTTTCCTTGTCCAGCCGGTGGACGATGCCCGGCCGCGCGACGCCGCCGATGCCGCTCAATTCCCCGGCGCAGTGAAAGAGCAGCGCATTCACCAGCGTGTGTTCCTCGATGCCGGCGGCGGGATGCACCACCAGTCCGGCGGGCTTGTTGAGCACCAACAGCGAGGGGTCTTCGAACAAGATGTGCAACGGCATCTTTTCCGGCCGAACGGTGGCGGGCTTGGGGGGCGGCCAATGAATTTCGATTTCCTCGCCCGCGCGCGGATGATGGGTCGGTTTGACAGCATGACCGTTGACCAGGATATGGCCCTGCTCAATCAGCCGCTTCAGCGCGGCGCGCGAGATGGGAGGAAACTTTTGCCGCAAAAAGCTGTCCAGCCGTCCCCTCGGGAACGACTTTTCCACCGCGAAAATTTCCGTGCGACCGTTCATCGGAAGGGGGAGGCTCGAAAAATCCGGCTCATGCCGACGGGGCGGCCTTGGTCGGCGCCCGCTCGCTCTTCCAGGTGATCAGAAAGATGAGTCCCACGCCGGTGCAAATGGCCGTGTCCGCCACATTGAACGCCGGAAAGCCGATTTCACCCCCGCCGCGTTTGATCAGGTAGAATCGAAGAAAATCCACGACCTCGTGACGAAACAAGCGGTCGGCCAGGTTTCCCGCAATGCCGCCAAAAATCAGCCCGAACGCAATCTGCCCGGGCAGCGTGTGGGAATCAAAGTGGTGCCGGGTCAAAAACAACGCGACGACGGCAAACAGCGCGACGACGATGAGGGTGCTGTTGTTGCCGCTGAAGATGTTCCATGCGGCGCCGGTATTGCCCCAATGAACAAGCTTGAAGAAACCGGGCACAATGACTTTCTCGTCATAAAGGCCGATTGACCGCACGACCAGCCATTTGGTGAACTGGTCCAGCGCAAAAACCGCCAGCGCCAGCGCGGCGATACGCCGGTTCGACTTCTGAAAAATGGAGTGTTCCGTGATCATCAACACCTTTTCGCGCGCACAATTTAGCGGATTTGCAGGGATGGACCATTAAAATTCTTCCCTGGGCCGCGGCGCCGGAAGCATAAAATGTTTTCAGCCGCCGCCGATCTTCCCGCCTGTCCTCGCGCCTTCTCGGGAACCTCAACGGCGAGGTTTTCCATTTGCATTGCGCGGCGATCGGCTACCCTTGCCGCATGGCGTTGGCGCGCATTCTGGTGGACGGTTACAGCCTCCTGCACCACTGGCCGGAACTGGCCCGCGGCCAGCCGCGTCATTCCGAACGCGCCCGGGAGGAATTGGTCCGCGTCTTGACGCGCTACCACGACGCCACCGGCGAGCCGCTCACGATTTTCTTTGACGGCCGCGGCGCGCCGCGGCGCTTGCAGAAAACCGGATCCGGCCGCGAGGTGGAGGTATTGTTCTCCCGCGCCGGACAGACCGCCGACCAGATCATTGAACGCGCGGCGCACCGCTTTCAAAGCTTTGGCGAGGTCCTCGCCGTCACCGACGATCGCGCGGAGCGCGACACCGTTACCGGCCTGGGCGGCTTGGCGCTCAATTGCGCCAGTTTCATCCGCATGATTGAAGCGGCGCTGGCCGAGTTGCGGGGTGAGATGCAACGTCACAACCGCGCGGAGCGGAACCGATTTCAACGTCGGTGGAATGCCGGATCATGAACAAGGAGACTCGCGGAAAAACAATCTTCCTCCGGGCGCGTCTTCTTCCGGCGTTCCTGGCCGCAATGATTTGGCATCACGGAGGACGGGCGCAGCAGGTGGTTCCACCGGTGCCAAACCGCTTTCTCCTGATTTTCGACACGTCGTCGGAGATGAAGCGCCGAGTGCCGCAGGTGCAATCGGCAGTCCACCGGCTCTTCGCCCGGGACTTTGGCGGGCAGGCGCAACGCGGCGACAGCATAGGGGTCTGGACCCTGGGCGCGGAACCCGGCACGGGGCGATTTCCCCTTCAAATCTTGACCCCGGAGAGCGCCAATGCGGTGGCCGATGATATCGCCGCTTTTGTAAATGCGCAGCGCTACCAAGGCAAGGCCGACTGGACTGCCGCCCAGCAATTGCTCAACCGGCTGGTGGCGGATTCCGAACGACTGACGGTGGTGTTTTTTTGCGACGGCAACGACGAGATCTGGGGAACCCCTTTCGATGTGGGCATCAACCGGATCTTTGCCGAGCGCCGGCGCGAGCGCAAAAAGGTCCGCCAGCCTTTCGTCCTGGTGCTGCGCACCCAACTGGGCAAATACGTCGGCTGCACGGTCAATTTCCCCCCCGCGCCGGTGGCTTTTCCGGAGTTTCCCCCGTTGCCGGCCCCGCCATCGCAACCAGATCGCACGCCAGCCCCATTGAACCCGTCACCACGTCCTCCGCCGATCAAGGTGCCACCGCTGATCCTCATCGGCACGAACGCCGAATCCGCCCTTCCGCCGCCCGCGCCCAAGCCGCCGGCCACGAACACTGTCGCGGCCACGCCCAAACCAAGCGTTGAGGCAAACGGGACAAACGTTGCATTACCGAGGGCGTCCGACGTCGTTTCGCGCACAAGCGCTGCCGCGCCAACGGTGTTCGTGCCCACCCCGGCCGGCCATTCGCCATTGCCTCCTTTGGCGGTTGCAACGACCGAGCCATCTCCGGCAACGGTGCGCCGGGCAACCAGGTTGCCAGCGCCAGCGTCCCAAACTCCCCTGCCAACAGCGGAGACGGCAGCGCCCGCTCACGAGCTTTCGCAAACCAACATCGCTGCGGCTGCTCTGCGGCAATCGGCAAACAGCCTGCCGCAGCGTCACCCCGCGACGCAAGCGCCGCCGTCGGCCTTGATCGCCGCAAGCGGGACAACGAATCTTCCATTCACCACGCCCCAACCGCAGTCGGCCAAGAGTGCATCGCCTGCGCCGAACGAAACCGTCGGATCAAGCGTGCCAAATTCGGCCCCAGCCGCCCCGGCCCCCGCCATTTCCCAGGCTGGCGCCGTTGCCTCGCCGGGGCCGGAAAATTCCGGCGCGGATGTTCGCCGCCTGGCGGCGGTCGGAATCGGGCTGTTGATCTTGGCCGGCGGCTTGACCGTATGGATGCTGCGTCTTGGCCGCCGGCGCGATTCCGGCAGCCTCATCACCCGTTCCATGAAGAAGGATTGAGGCCGGGAGGCCGAAAACCGGCGTTTTTTTCCAAAATTCCGCGCGTGACTTTAGCGCGAGCCTGTGCAAAATTTTTTCGCCATGAAAACATGGAAAGCAATTTGCGCGCTGGGTTTGGTCGCCGGTTTGACGGCGGCCATGGCCGGCGAAACCACAACCAATTCCCAGTCCAAAGCAACGATGAGTAATTCATCCAACACCAATGAAGTGGCCGTGATCAACACCACCGAGGGCCAGATGGTCATCGCCTTCTGGCCGGAGGCCGCGCCCAATACGGTCGCCAATTTCGAGAAACTCGCCGAAAAGGGTTTTTATGACGGCACCTGCTTTCACCGCATCATCAAGGGATTCATGATCCAGGGCGGGGATCCGCTGACCAAGGATCCGGCCAAGGAAGCCCAATGGGGAACGGGCGGACCGGGTTATACCATCAAGGCCGAATTCAACAATCATTCGCATCAATTCGGCGTCATCTCCATGGCGCGCGGCGCGGACCCGAATTCCGCCGGCAGCCAGTTTTTCATCTGCGACGGCAATGCCTCGTTTCTGGACCATCAATACACGGCATTCGGCCACTTGATCAAAGGCGACGACGTGTTACGGAAGATTGCGGACACCCCCGTCGGCCCCAATGCTCAGGGTGAAATGAGCAAGCCGCAACAACGCGTCGGCGTCGTCAGCATCAAGATCGTTCCGGCCGACGCCGTGAAATAATTTGTAATTTCCGGACGCGCTGGCAGGACGCCGCTTTTGAGCGCGCCCGCCGAACGTGCGCCTGACCCGTGTTCAACCGCGATTGGGTTTTTTGATGGAAATTTTCGAAATTACCGCGCTCCTTGCAGGGCTAGGCTGTCCGCCGGAGAAGTGTGCGGAGATGGCCGGCCAACTGGACAAGCGCGCGCGCCAACTGGCCGATCAAAAGGACCGGTCTTACGACGAAGCTTTGAAGCACCTGCTGGCGCTCATGCGACAAGGCTGGGCCGCGAAGGCGAAAGGGCTTTGATTTTCCAGTTGGCGATCGTTGATGTGCCGGCGCCACCCATTCCAAATTGCGAACCAACATGCCCGAGCCTTGGAAACCGGTCCGTTCGACGCCGATTGGCGATTTCCGCATCTTCAAGCTGCGCTCCGACGTGAAGGTTTCGCCGCGCACCGGCAAGGAACACGATTTCTTGGTCTTGGACAGCGCCGACTGGGTCAACGTCGTCGCCCTCACGCCCGACCAGAAACTGGTGATGGTCGAG
Source organism: Verrucomicrobiota bacterium (assembly GCA_028873125.1). Classification (GTDB taxonomy): domain Bacteria; phylum Verrucomicrobiota; class Verrucomicrobiia; order Limisphaerales; family UBA11358; genus UBA11358. The sequence goes on from JAGWMQ010000012.1 coordinate 25,931, forward strand.
CAGTTCCGGCACGGTTCGAACACCGTGGAATTGGAAATCCCCGGCGGCATGATGGACCCTGGCGAGACCGACCCGCTGGCAACCGCCGCGCGCGAACTGCGCGAGGAAACCGGCTACGCCGGCGGGAAGGCGCGTCTGCTCGGCCGAATCTGGTCCAACCCGGCCATTTTGAGCAACCGGACTTTCACCGTGCTCATCGAAAACTGCCGGTTGCGGCATGACGTGGATTGGGACCATGGCGAGGACCTGGTGACACGGCTCGTGCCGGTGGCGGAAATCCCGAAACTCGTCGCCAACGAAAAAATCGGCCACTCCCTCGTCGTCGTCGCGCTGTATCATTTCGACCTGTGGCGGAGGGGAATTAAACACCTCGGCGCGTAGTCCTTCACGCCAGATTCACCGGATCAATGTCCACCGCCAACGTCACGTCCTTCGGCAAGGCGAGTGCGACGACAATGTGCGCCAGCGTCCGGCTCAATTTGCTCATCGCGCGCGTGCGCAGCATGATTTGATAGCGGTAAAAGGTTTCCGCGCGCAACAACGGCGCCGGGGCGGGACCGCAGAAGATCAAATCTTTGAAGATGCCCCTCTCGCCGGCCCCCTTCCCGCCGGGTGCGGACAGCGTGGCCGAAGACCGCGAGGGAGCTTCATTTGCCATCAGACTCTTTTCAAGCTCCCGTTTCAGATGCCCGGCGGAGAACTTCACCTTGTCCTCATTCCGGCCTCGCAGCGTGAGCAGCGCGACACGGCTGACAGGCGGATACTTCAACTGCCCGCGGAATTCGATTTCCTGTTCGTAAAACCCCTTGAAGTCGTGGCGGCGCGCGTATTGGATCGCCGGATGAAACGGCGTGAACGCCTGCACGAACACCTCCCCCTCTACGTCGCCCCGCCCGGCGCGGCCGGCAACCTGGGTGAGCAACTGGAAGGTGCGCTCGCCGGCGCGGAAATCCGGTTGGTGCAGGGCCAGGTCGGCATAGAGGATGCCGACAAGCGTCACGTTCGGAAAATGGAGCCCCTTGGCGATCATCTGCGTGCCGACAAGAATGTCCACCTTGCCGGCGCGAAATTCTCCCAGCGTTTTCCTGTAGTCATCCTTGCGTTTCATCGTGTCGGCGTCCATGCGGCGAACCCGGGCGCAAGGGAACAGTTTCGTCAGCGTATCTTCGACCCTCTGCGTGCCCAGGCCGGCGTAGTGGATGGCCGGGTTTTTGCATTTTCCGTTCGGGCAGACCGCCGGAACATTTTCGACGTGGCCGCAAATGTGGCAGCGCAGTCTTTCTTCGGGACGGTGATACGTGAGGGACACGCTGCAATTGGGGCACGTCGCCACATAGCCGCAGAGCGGACATTGCAGCGCCGTCGAGTAACCGCGCCGGTTCAAGAACAGGATCGTCTGTTCGCCCCGTTCCAGCCGTTGCGCGACGGCTTCCTTGAGCTGCGGCGAGAAAATGGGCACGCCCTTTCCACCGCGCGCAGCCTGGCGCATGTCCACGACGCGAACGCGCGGCATTTTCCGGTCATCCGCGCGCTCCGGCAGTTCGAGCAGCGTATATCTGCCGGTTTTGCAGTTGTAGTAGCTTTCGAGGGACGGGGTCGCCGAACCGAGCACCACGACGGCGCTTTCCATCCAGCCGCGCATGATGGCCACGTCGCGCGCGTGATAGCGCGGCGCCTCCTCCTGTTTGTAAGTGTGTTCGTGCTCTTCGTCCACGATGATGAGGCCCAGCGGCTCGACGGGCGCAAAGATCGCCGAACGCGCGCCGATGACGATGCGGGCGCGGCCCTGGCGGATTTTATGCCATTCGTCGTGGCGCTCTCCGGCGGACAGGTGTGAATGCAGGACGGCGACCAGCGTCCGGAGAGTGCCGGAACTGAATCTCGCCTTGAACCGTTCGACGGTCTGCGGTGTGAGCGAGATTTCCGGGACCAGCACAATGGCGCCCTGGTCCTGCTCCAGGGCATGGGCGATGGCCTGGAGGTAAACCTCGGTCTTGCCGCTGCCGGTGACACCGTGGAGAAGCAAGGTGTTGCGCGTGGCGTTGGATGTGGTTGGCGGATTGGCGCCGGGCGCGGCCGTTCCGCCGGGCCATGCCGGACACGCGCGCCGTTCATCCATCGCGCGAACAATTTCCCTCAGGGCATTGTCCTGGCACGGGTTCAGCGGCAGCGGCTGGGTCGGCAAAATATGTTCGCGGGCGTAGGGATCGCGTTCAAAAATCTCCGCGGCGATTTCCACCAGGCCGCGGTCCTCGAGTTTGCGAACGGTGGCGGCGGTGGTTCGCGCAAGCCCGAGCAGGTCCGTAAGCGGCATCTCCCGTCGCTCCTCGATAATGTTCCAGACTTCCTGCTGCCGTCTGGGGAGCTTCGGGAATTCGCCGCTGCCGGGCGACACCCGCACGAACAATTGTTTTTTCCAGCCCTCCTCCCTTTTGCGCACCGCTTCGGGCAGGACGGACTTCAGCGCGACCTCCGGGGCGCAGCAGTAGTAATCGGCAATCCAGCGCGCCAGTTTCAAGACCTTCGGCGTAACCAGGGCCTGGACGCCGATGACTTTGAGGACAGGCTTGAGGTTTGCATGGTCCGATTCTTCCGCGAGCGCGGTGACCGTGCCAAAAACCTTCCGCGCGCCGAAGGGCACCTGGACGCGGCGCCCCACCTCGATCTGCCCCGCCAGACCGGGCGGAATCGAATAATCGAATTCCTTTCGGAGCGCGATTTCAAGGCTGACGCGGGCAACCATTGCAAGGCAAACTATCAGGCCAACCACGAATCACGCGAAAGCGTTATCTTTGCGACGATTCGCGCGTTTCACGGTCGGCCACGTCAATCCCGGGTGATGGCGCGCAGCCCGGCTTCCAACTGCTGGCGGAGTTCCTCGCGGCGGGCGTCGTCTGCCTCGCGCGGCACACGCAAGATCCGGCCGACGGACACGTGACAACGTGAAAATGGAAGCGGGATCTGAAATTGGTCCCAGCTCTTGACGCGGATCTTCCAGGTCAAATCATACGACACGGGCACCAGCGGCAACCCGGTCATTTGCGCGAGCGCCATCGCGCCGTCCTGGACGACGTAGCGCGGTCCCAGCGGCCCGTCGGGCGTGATCGCCAGGTCCCAGCCACGTTCGGCCCACGTCGTCAGTTCCAGGAGCGCCTGCCCCCCGCGCCGGCTGCTTGACCCGCGCACGGGCTGGATATGAAAATGCTCAAGAATCCGCGCCAGCAACCCGCCGTCGCGGCTGGCGCTGACCATTCCGGCTATGCGACGATCCGGCGCGAATTTCAAGACATAGCGCCGATACAACACGGCCGAAAGCGCCAGGCGGTTATGCCAGAAGACAAAAATCAGGTTTTCCTTCGGCGCGCCGTTGAAAAAACCGGATTGGTCGTTCAACTTGAATCGCACTGTGCCGGCAACGCAACGAATCAGCAGATAAGCCAGGGCGGCCAGCAATCGTTGGTGCCAGCGGGCCTGGTGCGGAACGACCACGCCCGATTTTCTGATGGCTGACTGGGTGCGAATGTCCGGCATATAAGGTCAAAAACGCAACGACATCACTGGTTGTCCGCTTCTATCCTTTTTTCAGGCACGCGCGGACCAAGCCCTCGACGGTCACCGAGGCGCCAAGCCTCGTCTGCGCCACCCGAACGGCGTCGTGGGCCTCGGGCTGCTTGAAGCCGAGGGCCATGAGCGCCAGCACGGCGTCGTTGGTCTTCTGATCGGCCGGGGAAAGCGCCCGTTGCGCGCTGGCGGCCTCCCAGGCCCCCGCCGCGCCGACCTTGTCGCGCAACTCGACCACGATGCGCTCCGCCGTCTTTTTGCCCACCCCGGAAATTTGAGACAAGGATTTCACGTCGCCGTTGGCGACCGCGCCGCGGAAGGCGACGGGATTCATGCCGCTCAAAATGTTCAGGGCGGTCTTCGGCCCGATGCCGCTCACGGTATGGATCAGGAGCCGGAACAAGTCGCGCTCCGTCGCCGACGTGAAACCGTAAAGCGTGTGGGCATCCTCGCGGACGATCAATTGCGTGAGCAGTTTCACGTCGCCGCCGGGCGCCGGCAATTTGTCGAACGAAGACAGCGGAATCAGGACTTCGTAGCCGACGCCATGCACGTCCACGACCGCCTGGGTGGGCAGCGCCTCGACCAGTTTGCCGTGGAGAAACGTAATCATCGCGGAAGCCTGGCGACGGTGAAGCGTTGAAGCATTGGATGGCACACTGCCGCCTCAACCCCCGAACCCCTCGGTGCTTGAATGAATTCCCTCATGATTCAAATTCTTCTCGCCGGGGTCAGATCATACCGCGAATTTTCCCGGGCGTGCGCCAACGCCAGGGCGAGCGCGTCGGCAGCGTCAGCGGCGGGCGGCTTCGGCAGGTCCAGCAAACGCTGGACCATCCTGGCAACGGCGGATTTTTGCGCCGCGCCGTAACCGACGATGGCCTGCTTCACCTTGCGCGGCGCGATTTCAAAAATATCCAGCCCCGCCTCGGCCACCGTCGCCAGGGCCGCGCCGCGCGCCTCGCCCATGAGAATGGCGGTCTGCACATTCTGGGCAAAGAACAGCCCTTCGACGACGCAAACCGCCGGCCGATACCGTTTCAAAACGGCGCGCAGGGTTTCCGCAATTTTGGCCAGACAACGCGACCGTTCCCAGTCCTTCGGACACGAAATCGTCCCATGCACCAGCGCCGTCGGGCGCGGCCGTTCCGCCCGGATGACGCCGTAACCGGTGCCGCGCAGCGACGGATCAATGCCAAGGATGGCTTGATGCAGGATGGTTCGGACTGGAAGCGGAACCAAGGCGTGAGCGCTGCCCGGCGACTTACCGCCGACGCGGGCTTTCATTTGTTCAAATTGCCGCAGCGAAATTCCCACGGGCGCATCTTGCCAGCGATGTCCCCGTTGAAAAAGGAAAAATGGGGCGAAATCACCCTCGGCCGGCTCGTCATCTCCCGCTTCGATTCTCGTTGCCGCCGCCGCCGCGCGCCGGCGGGTTCGAAGTCCTTGATGGCGGCTGGACCCGGGAGGGAGGCGCGGCCGGCCGCGATTCGAAGCGCGGCGCGCTCTGCCGTGGTTCCACCCGGGGCGGCGGCTGGACGCGCATGGGGGCGTTTTGACTGGGTGCAAAGCGCGGCGCGGGTTGCGGGGCCGCCGGGACAATGCGCTGTTCGTAAACTCGCGGCTCGACACGCGGCGTTTGCGGCTGCATCCGGGGCGACACGTATCGCTGGCTCCGGTTGTCGCTCCGGCTGTAACTGGGCATCAACTGTTGATAGGGCGAGGGAGAAACGCGCGTGTTTTCCAGGTAGTTGGGCGAGCGGAGACTGTCGTTGTATTGAGGCTGGACCCGGGGGACATCACGCGTCACCGGCGTCTGCGGACGTTGAATGGTTGGCTGGCGCATCGAGCGCTCAGGCGCCCGGATTGACCGCGCGGCATTGCGGCCGTCAAAAATCGAGGGGCGCGACGTGTCGGGCTGCACCCGAGGGCGTGTTTCGACACGGGACGGCTCGGGACGCGGTACAATGCCTTGATGGAGGGTCAAACTCGAATCGGCGGCAAAACGCGGCCGGTTCACCACCAGGGCGTCGTGTTCCAACCGTGCGCGGCCGGGCAGGCGGGCGGTTGTCTCCCGGACAGGCACCGCGCGAATGGGTTTGCCGGTCACGGCGACGATGTGGTCCGGATCAATACCGCGGTTTTGGAATTCACGATGGCGCGTGTCAAAACGGTTCACGACCACGGTTTCTCGGAAGACTTCCGGCCGATCGTGGACCCGATAACGCCACGGGTCGCGGTCGCAGAAATGCCGTGTCGGAACGAAAGTGTAAAAGGACACGCCCAAGCCAAAATCGAAGCCGGCCCCGACGACCACGCCATTGTAAACGATGCCGACGCCGGAACGATAAATCGCGTGCGGCGGCAGCGGCGCCCAGCCGCAGTAATCGTTCGAATAACGCCACGTGACCCACGACGGCCCCCAGACCGTGTCCGGCCACCAGCACCAGCCGTAATGCGGATGATGAAACCAGCGGCCATAATGAAACGTCGCCCAACCCCAGGAATAATCCGACATCCAGAACCAGCCGTCGTCGGTATAAACCCAGTGACCACGGTCACAATAAGGCCGCCAGCCGGGATCGAGCACAACGACGGTCGGCTGCCAGCAGAGGCCGTAGCCTTGAATATTTACCCAACTGCCATAAGGGGCCAGATTATCATAAAAGTAGGTGTCGGTCACCACTGCCGGCTGGGCCACCACGGCAGTTGAAGCGACGGGCGGTGGAGGCGGAGTGTCGTTTGGGGTGGCGATTTGGACACCCAATTGCTGGTCGCGCTGAATCATGGCGTTGACGACGTTGTCGGACAAGCCGATGTCCTTCAGATAAATGATGTCGTCGGCCGTGAGATTGAACGGGGCGGCGGAGGCGTTGACGAAACTGATGATGACGCTCTCGGACACGCCGGCTTGGGCCATTTCAACCACCTGCGCCACGGGGCTGCCGGGAACAATGTCGGAAGGCAACTCCGCGGGTGCGGGCGGATTGGCCGGCGCGACGGCCTGTTCCGTGGTGGCCGGCGGCGCCTGATCCTGGGCAAGCGAGCGCAATGCATGGGGCGCGAAAACGAACAAAAGCGCCAGGAGCGGGGTTCCAAAAATCCAAACCTTCGGCAGGGTCGTTTTCATATTTCTTTGCGCGGCTTATCACGCCGCCGTTTAAAGCTACCATGCTTTTGACCGTTTGTTTAGAGAAAAGTTCAGGATAGGAGCCGGCCATCTCGCCACCCGGCAACACCTTCAACGTGGCAGCGGATGAAACGTAAATTCGGCCGGTCGGACGGCCGCCGGGTCCAATTGCAACGTTTCATAGCCGCCGTCGTTGAGCAATTCAATCCCCGACAACGCCGGGCAGAGGCGCACACGAAACGGCCGCCAGTAACGGGCCTCGTGCAGCGCCGAAGTGAGGCGGCCAACGGAACGTCCGAGGAATCGAACCGGCGGGATGCCCGACAACACCCGGCTCTTCCACAAAATCAGCCGCGTGTGGAGGTGGCCAATGACGGTATGTTCCATCTGCGGCAAACGCCGGCGGACCGCCTCCTCGCGCCACAGAAACGGGAGGGCCGTGGGATCGTGGCAGAATAAAATGACGCGTTGTCCGGACGGCAGCGCGTCGAAGGCGGCGCCGATATCACGCAAATGCGCCCGGCGCAATTCCACCCATTCCGGCCATTCCTCCGGCAGGACGTCCATCTGAAAGGCCGGCAACGCCAGGAGAGAGGAAGTGACGCCGATGAGCGTGTAACGGCCGAGCGTCAACTGCCAGAAAAGCTGCAGACCGAGCGTTTCCGTCGCGCAGCGCCAACTGGCCAGACGCATGCCGCCGGCGGTGCCGGCCAGGTTTAGCTTTCCCAATTCGTGGTCCCCCAGCACGAAACGGGCGCGCCCGCCAAAGCGGGCGCGCAATTTTTCCAGGCATTCCCGCACGCTTTCCGCCGCCGCGGCATCGCTCACCCCCACGAATCCGCTGTCACAGGAGTAATCGCCATTGGCCACGAGATAATCTGCCGGGCCGAGCTCGGCCAGAAAGCGATCCAGTTGCGAGGATTGATCCAGCGGCCGGCGCATCCAAAAGACGTGCCGGTAGAAACGCACGGCGGCGCGGAGAAAGGGATTTGCAATGACACGCAATTCGTAGTCGTTGCCGCGGGCGCGCTCGGCCGCGCCGGCACAGTGGAGGTCGCTCACGATGGCGACGGTGACTTCGCCTGGCGCAGGGGACTGCATCCCGGGGTCAACGGTTGGACTCCGCGGGAGCCGTGGCGCAGTCCAGGCAGTCGCGGACGATTCTGGCCAGATCGGAATGGGAGTAAGGTTTGGGAAGGAAGCGGGCGCGATGTTTGCGCAGAAACTCCTCGCTGACATCGTTGGGGGTGTAGCCGCTGGTGAAGACAACCTTGAGGTCCGGCTGCCGCTCCAAAAGCTGGCCGGCCAGGTCCGCGCCCGAGACGCCTTCGGGCATCACCATGTCCGTCAGGAGCAAGTCCACGGCGCCGTGCGTGCTTTGCCAGACGGAGATCGCTGCCGGACCCGAGGCGGCTTCCAGCAACCGGTAGCCGCAGTTCTCCAGAATGAGGCGCGCCATGTCGCGCAACACCGGTTCGTCTTCCACAATGAGGATCGTTTCTGTCCCGCCGGGCAGCGGCGCGTGCGCCGGGTCGGTTTCGCCGGCGGCTGGCACGACTTCCGGGCTGGCGGGAAAAAACACGTCGAAGACGGCGCCTTTGCCCGGTTCGCTGGCGGCTTCAATCCAACCGTCGTGTTGCTTGACGATCCCGTAAACCGTCGCCAGTCCCAGGCCCGTGCCCTTGCCGACCTCCTTGGTGGTGAAAAACGGCTCGAAGACCCGGGACAACGTGGCCGGGTCCATGCCGCATCCCGTATCCATCACGCGCAATTGTGTGAACTGTCCGCGCCGCGCCTGGGGATGCAGCTCCAGGTAGGTTTCGTCCAGGAGCGCCGTTTCCAGACTGATGGTCAGGGTGCCGCCTTTGGGCATGGCGTCGCGGGCATTGACGGCCAGATTGACGATGACTTGTTCGATCATGCCTTCGTCGCCCAGCACCAGCGCCAGTTCCGCCGGCGGCGCGAATTCCAGACGGATGGTTTCGCCCAGCAGCCGCTTGAGCATTTTGGTCATGTTGCCGACGACCTCGCGGAGGTCCAGCGACCTGAGTTGCATGACGTTTTTGCGGCTGAACATGAGCAGTTGCCGCGTGAGAGAGACGGCGCGTTCGGCCGCAAAATAGACGGCCTGAATCGAATCAAACATCCGGGGCGGCAGGTCGGGTGCGCTCAACAGCGTGCTGCTGTGGCCCTGGATGATCGTGAGCATGTTGTTGAAATCGTGGGCGACGCCGGCGGCCAGTTGCCCGATGGATTCCATCTTCTGGGATTGGCGCAATTGAGCCTCCAATTCCAGGAGGGTCGTGATGTCGTCGGCATGGCCGTGCACGACGTTGCTGGCCGGCGCCGGATGAAATGACCAGGACAGCGTCCGCTGTTCCACCCTGGTTTCCAGCCGGACCCGGCTCTGGCCGGTGGCCAGGCATTCGCGGACGATGGCGTGGGCGTCGGGCGGCAGGAGATCACGGGGATGCGCCTTCTGGACCGACTGCGCCAGTCTCGACGCCGCCTCGTTGAAATAGGAAATGCTGCCGTCGGGGGCCAGTTCCACGGCCGCGTTGGGGCTCACGCGCACGAAGGCGGCGATCTTTTCCAACTGCGCCTCGGCCCGTTCCCGCTCCTTGATGCGCTGTTGGATGGAGTCGGCCATCTCATCGAAGATGCGGGCCAACTGGCCCAGTTCGCCCTCCACGTCGTGCAGGCCGGTGCGCGCGCTCAGGTCCCCTTTGCCCAGTCGGTGGGCCGCGCTGATCAAGGCCCGCACCTGGCGCAGGATGAAATGCTCGCCGCCGAACCAGGCCGCCCCCAGCGCCAGCAGCCCGACCACGAAACTTGCCCAGGGCAGATTCAGGGCATACTGTTTCAACCAGGCTGGCGCAAAGTCCCAAAACCACGGTTGATTGACGATATAAGTCAGCAGCAGCGCCGGGGCGATGGCCACAAACACGCTGCCGACCAACTGCATGCGCACACTGGAAAATCTTCTGGAGACGTTCTTGATCATGGATGCTGACTCGCACGCATCGCCCGTAGTATATTGTCCCGCGGCCGCCAAGTCATCGTCAAATTTCGCCACCCAGGGCGGCGCCACGGCCCCGGGGCAGACGCCCCAGATGGAAAATCATGAAACCATGGAGAAACTGCCGCAGTTCAGCCGCCTGTTTCCCCGCCAACCGCAGGCGCAGACACGTTTGCCGGTCGCCTTGCATCAGGCAGCGGACGATGCGCCTCGTGCCGGCCGTCAAACCGCTCGGTTCCAGCGGGGGTTCCAACCCCAGTTCTCGGAGCAGCTTCAACTCGAAAGCGAAGACCATTTGGACCGGCATTTTGGCATCACCAAGGCAGTCCAGGAAGCCGCGGAACAGCGCGAAAATGCCCGGCAGCGGGGTTTCGGTTTCCGTGGCCAACTCGACGAAGGCCGCGCCATAGGCGGCCTGCTGCAATTTCAAGACCTCCCGGCGCAACGGATCATGCGTGTTCCGCAAGCTCACTTCCCGGAGGACGTGCAGGTCCGATCGCCGGCTGCGGCTGAAGGAGAAATCCGCCTCGTAAAACAAATCCAGCTTCCCTTGAAATGGGGACCTGGGGCGGCGCGCCCCCCGGGCCACGGTGGTCAGACGCCCAAATTCCTTCGTCAGCCAGCGAACAATGAGGCTGGTTTCGGTGAGCGGCAGCGTCCGCAAAATGATTCCCCGGGCGGATTCTATCATGTCACAATTTCCCGCGTCCCCTTCGCCACCCAGGTCAAACGTTGGCCGGCGGCGAGAGCGGTGGCGGCAGGGGCGGAGGGAATTTTTGCTCCGGCGAAATGGAGCCGAGGCTGACGATGTATTTGAGGCCATCGCCCACGGACATGTCGAGCTTGACGACTTTTTTCTCCGGCACCAAAACCAGAAAACCCGACGTGGGGTTGGGCGTGGTCGGGACGAAGACGCAGACGACCTTTTCGTTGGTTTTTCGCCGCACCTCATCATGCTGTTCGCTGGTGATGAACCCGACCGAATAAATCCCCTCCCGCGGAAATTCCACCAGGACCACCGTCTTGAAGGAGTTTTTGTTGCCGCTGAACGCCTCGTTGACCTGCTTGATCGCGCCGTAAAACTTGTTCAGCAGCGGCACGCGCATCATGATATGGTCCGCCCATTTGATCATCTGTTTTCCGATGTAATACCGTGCCAGTAGTCCCACGGCGGAAACCAGAATCACCGCCAGCAGAAGGGCGACGGCGCTCCAATACCACCGGATGGGGCCGGCGCCGCCGCCCTCGTGAGTGATGTGGTGCGGCAGAAAGAACAGGAGCAAATCCGTGAGATTGGAGACGGTGCGAAACACCCAAAGGAATGCCGCGATGGAGACAATCGCGGGCAGCGTGACGGCCAGACCGGCCAGAAAGCTGGCGCGCCAGCGGGCAAACAAGGATTTACTCACGGGCGCAGTTTAAAAGCGGCGTCAATTTCCGCGAGCGAAAACCGCCGGGCCAATCCGCGCAGACCCCGGTCTTCCGCGCGTTTCATGACCCGCCGCGCGGCTGCCCCGCCGTCGTCATGGCCCGTCAAATGCAAAACGCCGTGGACGATGTAGCGGACGAGCTCCGACTGCCAGCGGGTCCGGAATGTCCGCGCCTGGCGGACCGCCTCGTCCACGCAGACGAAAATCTCGCCCCGCAACACGCGAGCGGCGCGCCGTCGGTCTCCGCCCCTTTTGCCTGGAACCTGGGACGGGCCGGGGAACCGCCCGGCGCGTTTGGCGTAGTCAAAGGTGATCACATCCGTCGGTCCGGCATGCCGGAGAAAGGTTTCGTTGAGCCGCGCCATCTGCGCCGCGCCGAGGAGATTGATTTCCAAAGCGGCGTCTGCAATCTGCAGATCGGACAAAAGCGCCGCGGCAATCCTTCTCAACAGCGGCAGATTGATTTTTCGCGCACGCTGGCGGTTCGAAACCGTGATCGTCGGGGTTTCGACTTTCATTCGGATTTGGGCCTGCCACGGTGCGCCTCGTAAGCCGCGATGATGCGCTGGACGAGCGGGTGCCGCACCACGTCGCGCTTGGAGAATTCCATGATGGCGATGCCGTCCAGATTTCGCAACGCGTGATGGGCCTCGAGCAGGCCCGAAGTCTTGTGCGGCGGCAGATCAATCTGCGTTTCGTCTCCGGTGACAACCGCCTTGGAGCCGTGGCCGAGTCGGGTGAGAAACATCAGCATCTGCTCGGTCGTGGAATTTTGCGCCTCGTCCAGGATGATGAAGGCATTGTTCAGGGTGCGTCCGCGCATGTACGCGAGCGGGGCGATCTCAATCGTCCCGCGTTCCGTGTGCTTCTGGATGTCCTCGGCCGGCAGCATGTCGTGCAAGGCGTCCTGCAAGGGGCGCAGATAGGGGGTGATTTTTTCATAAAGGTCGCCCGGCAAAAACCCGAGCGCCTCCCCGGCCTCGACCGCGGGCCGCGTCAAAATGATGCGCGAAACCCTCCCCTCGCGCAGCGCCGCCAGCGCCATGGCCACGGCCAGATAGGTCTTGCCCGTCCCCGCCGGACCGACGGCAAAGGTCAGGTCATGCCGCCGGATCGCATCCAGATACCGTTTCTGGCCCACGGTCTTGGCAGTCACGCCGGGCTTTTTATCGTGCGTCAGCACCCGGTCGCTGAGCAGATCCTTGAGCGCGTCGGCGCCCTCGTGCTTGACCACGTTCACGGCATGCAGAAATTCCCGGTTGCGCACCGGGGAGCCGGCCTTGAGGAGGTTTTCCAAGGAAACGAACAACTGTCGGGCGCGTTCGAGACCCTCCGGGGGGCCTTCCAGTTTGATCCAACCCTCGCGCGCCGTGGCTTTGACGCCCAGTTCCGCTTCCAGCAATTGCAGATTGCGCGGTTCGTGGTTGAAGAGTTGCTGCGCCACGCGCGCATTCTCGAAGTGCAGGGTCTCGGTGGCCATCGGAAATTATTTTGCCAGTTCCTGGCGCAGTCTCGCCGCCAACTCGCCCAGTGCCTGCGGCAGCACGGTGGTGCTGGCCAGCACCGGCATGAAATTCGTGTCGCCGTTCCAGCGCGGCACCACATGGATGTGCAGGTGCTCAAGGATGCCCGCGCCGGCGACCTTGCCGAGATTGATGCCGATGTTGAAGCCGTCCGGCTTCATCAAGCTGCTCAACGCATTCACGCAGCGGCGCGTCAACTTCCACAGACCGGCGAGTTCTTCGTCCGTCAGGCCATTCAAGTCCGCCACCTTCTTGTAAGGCACGGTCATCAGATGGCCGCCGACATAGGGATAGCGATTCAGCACCGCGAAGCACGCGCGGTCGCGGGCGATGACGTAGTTGGCCTCGTCGTCGCTGGACTGCGCGATGCGGGTGAACAAACTTGCGTTCAGCTCGGGCTTTGGCGCGAGGATGTATTCAATCCGCCAGGGCGCGTGGAGTGATTCCATGCAGAAAAATTAACGGGCATCCTCGTAAAAGTAAACCCTCCCGGTTCCTGCGCCGCCGGCCCCAACGTCAGCGTCGCCGCCCAAAGAAATGCTTGTGGGCGCGCCTCCTCCATGTCGGGACGCAGGTTCTCCGGCAAATTGCGCTCAATCTCCGCACGTGCGGCGCGCGCCCCTACAAACTCAATATTGCCGCCGCCGCGCGGGCGCTGGCGCCAGGCCCGCCCAGTGAGGAGATGATTCCTGCCAGTTGCGATTTGATTCTTTGCCGGCGCGCCTCGTTCCGCAACAAGTCCAGCACCGCGCGCGAGAGGGTTTCCGGGGTGGCGGCGCCCTGGATGAATTCGGGATAGACTTCCTCGCCGGCAAGCAGGTTCGGCATCGTCAGCGATTTTACCGTCACGATGCGCCGGGCGATTTGGTAGGTGAACCAGGACGTTTTGTAGAGCGTCACCGTGGGCACGCCGAAGAAGGCGCATTCCATCGTCACGGTGCCCGTCGAGGCGATGGCCGCGTCGGCGTGCGCGAGCGCCTCCGGCAAACGGCCCGTTTGCAACTCCAGGCCGGAGCGCGGCCCGGCCAGCTTTTCTGCGAGATCTTTCAACGTCGGATCCGGCAACACCATTTTGGCGCGCAGTCCCGGAAAGCGGGGCTGCAGCAATTCCAACGCGCCGAGCATCACCGGCAGATGGCTTTTCAACTCGCTGACCCGGCTGCCGGGCAAGAGCAAAAGCCCGGCCGGATGAGCTTCACGAGCGCCGTTTTGTCCTGGAGCCGGCCCCTGTGGCGCCCGCCTCGCCGAAGCAAGGCGTTCCACCATCGGATGACCGACAAATTCCACGCGCAACGTCGGCGCGCGTTGCCCATACCAGTCCTTTTCGAACGGAAAAATGCTCAACAGCAGGTCGCAATCGGTCGCCAGCCGCTTCGCCCGCCCCGGGCGCGAGGCCCACACCTGCGGCGAGACGAACTGGATGAATTTTGGGTCCCAATCGCCGGGATGCTCGCGGGCACGGTTCCGGACGGCGTGGCCGAAGCGCAGGTTGAATCCGCCGTAGTCCACGCCGATGATTGCCTGCGGCCTGCGCTTGACGGCCAGGGTGAGCAGTTCGCGGAACAGCCGGCGGAACTTGAAATAATGCTTCAACACGTCCGAGATGCCGATGACCGCGTGCCGGGTCATGTCGAAGGCCAGTTCAACCCCCGCCCCGGCCATCTTTGGTCCGCCGGCGCCAAAGAAACGCGGCGCGGAAGCGGGATTGATCGCGAGAGACTGCGCACTCAACGCGGAGACCAGTTCCGCCGCGAGCAGGTCCCCGCTCGCCTCGCCCGCCACGATCATGAACGTGTTAAACCCCATTTCTGGACCGCGCCGGATCCGGCGCACGAAGCCTCAAATTGGCCTTTGACTTGAGCGCCTCCCGGCTTTGAAAAAGCCAATCGGGATTCATTGGATGCGGCGATGGTGCCTTCAAATGAGCGTCTCACTCACGCGCTGGATGTGGATGGCCCTGCCGCTGACGGGGTCAATTTCAATCACGGCTCCATGGAGGAGCACGCGCTCCGTGGCTACCTCAAATTGTTGCGGCGTATTGGTCAGGAAACGGCGGACGACCGGCGCGATTTCGCGGCCGAGCACGCTCTCGTGCGGGCCAGTGAACCCGGCATCGGTCAGGAACGCCGTGCCGCCGGGGAAAATCTGCTCGTCCGCGGTCTGCACGTGCGTGTGGGTGCCCACCACCGCGCTCACCTGCCCGTCCAGAAAACGCGCGAAGGCGATCTTCTCCGAGGTGGCCTCCGCGTGGAAATCCACAAAGATGATTTTCGTCCGCTCGCGCAGCCGCTTCACCTCCTCCGCGGCGAGGAGAAAGGGGTTTTCCAGCGGCGGCATGAAGGTGCGACCCTGCGCATTCAGCACGGCGACCGAAAGCGGGCTTTGGAGATTGGAATGTGGATTCTGGACCTCGAAGACGCCGCTCCCCTGCCCCGCCGTGCCGGGCGGATAATTCAGCGGACGCAGAAAGCGAGGCTCCTTGGCGAGCAATTCCAGGACCTCCTTCTGGTCCCACAGATGGTCGCCGCTGGTCATCACATCCACGCCGGCGGAGAAAATCTCTCCGGCCGTCTTGGGGGTGATGCCGGAGCCGCCGGCGGAATTTTCACCGTTGGCGATGACGAAATTCAGCGCGTGCCGCTCGCGCAATCTCGGCAGCAGCTCCCGGACCGCGCGCCGCCCCGGCCGCCCGACGATGTCGCCGATGAAAAGCAGTTTCACGGGGCGATTCTAACCGTCAACAGCGCGAAAGACACGAAAAGAAAGGAATGAACGCGGCGAGCGGTGGAGTCGTCCGTGCCAGCCATGTTGAATCCGGCTGACCAGCCTTCCAAAGAAATGGTTCACAGCGCCGCCAGCGCGCCGATCGCCCCGGCGAGCAGCCAAAGCACCAGCACGGCCCGCGTGCGGCTCAAACCGGCGCGGACGAGCCGGTGCGAAAGGTGGTTCGTGTCGCCGACCCAAAATGGTTTGCGCGAGCGCGTCCGCCAGGCCACTACCCACGCCAGGTCCAACAACGGCACCGCCAAAACCAGAAGGGGCGACAGCACCGCCAACGGACGCGGATGTTGCCGGGTGTAAAAGTGCGGCAGAATCGCCATGACGGCGAGCAGGTAGCCGACGAGATGGCTGCCGGCATCGCCCAGAAACGCCCGCGCATTTGGAAAATTATAGGGCAGGAAGCCGGCCAGCGCGCCGCACATGAGGAACCCCATGAGCGCCACGAGATATTCGCCCCGCGCCGCGGCGATTGCGGCGAAGAGCCAGGCGCCAATCGCCCCCAGACCGGCGCACAAGCCGTTCATGTTGTCGGCGAAATTGAAGGCATTGATGACCGTCAGGAGCCACAGAATGGTGACGGCGTAGCTGAACCAAACGTTGGGCACAAACAACGTCGCCCGCACGCCTGCGGCCGCCACGAGCAAGGCAATGAAGACTTGTCCGGCGAACTTCGCCAGCGGCTTTAACTCATGCCTGTCGTCCAGCCAGCCCAGCAGAGTGATGGCCAGCGCGCCGGCGGCGATGGCGGTCAATTCCAGTCCGCGCCGTTCCAGTCCGTGCCGGAGAGGATGAAGCATGGAGGTGTTGACCCTCAAAAAAACCGCGCCGGCGGCAAGCGGCAGCAAAAGACCGGTCAACACCGCCAGCCCGCCGGCTAATGGAACAGGCTGGTCGTGTATCTTTCGACGGCCTGGATCATCCAACAGTCCCACGCGCAAGCACCATGCGCGCCAGAGCGGCAACGCCAGCCACGTCGCAAAAAAGGCGCCAGCGAAGGCGGCCAGATAAAAATTGAAAGGAAAGCCCATGCGGTCGAAATGACTAACGAGCAATTCCCAATGGCAATGGAACGACGGACCGCCAACGACCGTGGAAGCAGCCGCTTGCCATCCGGACTTTCGGGAATTCTCTAGTCATTTCTCATCATGGCTCAGGCGTTTTCGCGGCGGTCAGTTGCCGATAGAGATGGTAAATGGCGTCCACCATTTTTTCGACGACAAAATGTTGGCGGACAAATTCCCGCCCGCAAAGGCCGAGCCTCTCGCGCAGCGCGGCGTCTTCCGCCAGCTCAAACAACCGTTGCGCGACGCCGCCGACATCGCCGCTGCGGACAAGGAAGCCGGTCTGGTTTTCCAGGCAGATTTCGTCCGCGCCGTCAAAGTCGTAGGCGACGACGGGCTTGGCCGCCGCCAGCGCCTGCGGCAAGGCGCGCGAAAGGGCTTCGCGCGACGACAAGTGCGCCAGGCAATCCATGACGCCGACATAGCGCGCCACTTCCACCGGGGGAACGAGTCCGGCAAAGACAATCTTGTCCTTCAAGTCCATGGCGCGGGCGCGCCGCTCCAGGCGGGGCCGTAGCGGCCCATCGCCGACGAGCAGCAGCCGGGCCCGCGGGCAGCGCGGCAGCAGCCTGTAAACCGCCGCGAACAGATCTTCATGTCCCTTGAGATTGAACAGGCGCGCCACTTTGCCGATGACAAAGGCGTCGGCGGGCAGGCCCAGTTGTTGCCGGAGCGCCCGGCTGTTCCCGGCCTCCAAAAACGGTTTGAGATCGAAGCCGCTGAAAATGCGCGTGAACATTTCGGGGCGTCCGATGCCGGCGGCCAGATAAATCCGGCTCATGGCTTGCGCAGAGCAGATGAAATGCGTGGTCACGCGTCCGGCCAAACGCTCCGCGGCGCCAAAGAATAGGTTGGAGAGCGGCCCCTGGAACGGGCCGAACGACGGCCCGTGGATGTGATGAATGATGACGGGGACACCCGCGCGCCGGGCCGCCAGTCGGCCCAAAACACCGGCCTTGCCGCTGTGGGTGTGGACGATGTCCGGGCACTGCGCGCGCAGGAGGGTTGCGAGTTTTTGCAGGGCGACCACATCCTTGAACGGCTGGACGGGTCGGACAAGTTCGGGAACGACGGTGAGCAATCCCGGAATTTCTTTGACTCCCGGTTCCAGCGAGCCTTCGGGGCCCGCCGTCGGCCCGGAAATCAGACGCACCTGGACGTCGGCTTTTTGGCGCAGCCCCAGAACGGTGGCGACGGTGTTTTCCTGCGCGCCACCGACGATGAGCCGCGTGATGACGTGCGTGACACGCATTGGGATTGATCACGAAGCGCTGAAGCGTCGAGGCGGTCCGGCGCTCCGACGCTTCAACGCCTTTCCAGTTCGCGCAGCCGTCCGGCGATGGTGTGTGCCTCGGGGGTGTTGGTGTTGGCGTTGGCCAGATAGAGTGGGTAATAGCGGATGGCGTCGTTGGTCTGGCGCCGGCGCCAGGCGATCTCGCCGAGGCCGTAGGCCGCCTGGAAGGAATTGGTGTATTGTTCGATCAGCGTCTGGTAATCGGCGCGGGCGGCGTCCAGTTGGTCGCTGTCGAGATTGGCAATGGCGCGGTTGAACAGCGCGGTGGGATTGTTGGTTTCCACGGCCAGCACCCCGGTCAGGGCGGCCACGGCGTCCTTGTATTTCTTCAGTTGGATGCAAACGTAGCCCTTGTTGAGCAGCCACACCGGGGAGTTGGAAGACAACTGCAAGCCGCGGTCGAGCAGCGCCAGGGCGTCGGGATACAGGCCGGCGTTCATGTACAGCTTGGACGCGGTGGCCAGCAACAGCAGGTTCGTCGGGTTGCGGCGCATCGCGCCCTGAAGCAACTCTCCGCCGCGCGTGAAGTTTGTTTTCTGAAAATAGGCGGCCGCCTCGGTTGTGTCCACCGTGAGCGCGTTGGTCTCGTCGAGCGAAAACCTGTCCGGGTGGTCGCGAACGTCGCGCAAGGCGGCCAGGGCGCGGTCGGGCTGATGGTTGGCCACATAACATGCCGCCAGCCACAATCGCGCCGGCAGGTAGTCCGGATCGAACTGGCGCACGCGGTCGAACTGGGCGAGGGCCTGGCGGAACAGTCCGTTGCCAACGAGCAGGACGCCGTTCTCGAAACAAAAAGAGGGGTCGTCGAACGGCCCGTTGGCGGTGAGCACCTCGTTCCAGTCGCGGGATTGGCCGAACTGATCGGGCGTGGCTTTCGACAAATCCACGGGCACGGATTTACCCGCCTGCAACCGCCGGTTGAAGGCGAGGTTGATTCTGGCGACGACGTTGTCCGGATTGAGTTTTTGGGCGAGCACAAAGGCCGCGGCCGCGTTGGTAAGGTCGCCGGCGCGCTGCAGTTCCACGCCCCAGAAATCCAGGCTGCGCGAGTAAAACCGGCCGGCGGCGACGGCGTTGGCATTTTGTTCGCGCTCCACGTGCAGGCGCGCGAAAATCCGCTCTTCCCAGGAGCGCGGCGCGTCCGGGGCGGGCGGGGTGAGGGCGCGGGCGATGGTTGGCAACGCCTGCGTCCGCGCCCCGGACCAAAAGGCTTGGTTTTCGGCGATGAGCGCCGGGTCAGGCAAGGGGGGGAGCAGCGTGTCATCGGGCAGCGTCTTCAACTGATGGACCAAGCCGTGCGGCTCCGGGTAGAATTGCTCGAAGTAATAGCCGAAGCTCGGGTGCAGATAATACAACGCATTGGTCTTGCTCAGCGAGGACAGCAGGCCCAGGAGATGCAGCGGGCTGACGCCGGCGGTTTCCTCCCTGGGCGCCACGGTGTCGGGCCACCGTCGCGGAAATCTTTTGTGCAAGAAATGGTGATAGGCCGCGTAATACAGGGATTGCGTCTCCAGAGGCACGAATTCCCCCGCCCGCCCGTCGCTCGCCAACCCCGCCTGAAGCAGGGTCAGACGCTGCGGGTCGTCGCTCAACACGATGCCGCCGCTGCGCGGAAGTTCCTTTTCCATCAGCGAGGCGTAACGCCGCCACGTGTCGCCATTGGTGGCGCGTATTTGCGGCGCGTTCTTCCACAGCAGCACCGCCGGCGCCGCGACAAACAGCAGCCAGGCGGCGGCCGTGACGGCGTAATTCAGCCCCGGCGTGGGTTGCGGCTTTTTGGAGCGCTGCGCGCGCGCGTCCCGCGCCGTTCCGAACACCAGCAGAAAGTAGCCGCTGAAATAGCCGATGCTCAACGCGCCCAGGTAATAAAACGTCAGGAATGGCAGCGCAAAGCCGGCTTGGCGCGGAAAGAGCAGGCGCGGGCTGAAGGGCGGGTCCAGGGCGACCCACAGGCACGCCGCCAGAAAAAAGGCGCTGCCCAGATGAAAGACCACGCGCGCCAGCATCGCTCCCTGCAGGTTGGTGTCTCCGAACGACGACTTCCAGCGAATGCCCAGGGCCGCCACCGGCAGCAGCGAAGTCAACGACAGCAGCAGCACCGTCAACCGCACCGGGGAATAGGAGAAAAACAACCTCACCATGTGCCATTGTGTGGCCAGGTTGTACTTGAGCATCTGCCAGAACGTCACCCCCGTCCGATCCGAGACCACCGCCAGCGTCGGCAACAGGAGGTAAAACAACATGCCTGCCAGTCCGCACAGGGCCATGCGGCCGAAGAATTGCCCGTTGAAAAAGTCCCGGCCGCGCATCCAGATCAGCGCCGCGATGAAAAAAGGAAAGAACCCGATCATCGCCCAGTTTTCGGGCATGGACGCGCCATAAACAATCGCTGCCAGGAACAGGCGCCCTTCGCGCTCGTCCAGCCGGTATTCCAGCAACGACCAAATCACGAAGGCAAACGGCAGCAGGTCGAAGATCTCGCCGGTGAAGTTCGTCGCCTGTTCCCAAAATGTCAACTCAAAGCCACACGCCAGGACTGCCAGGACCGGGGGCAGCCACGCGGTGCGGATCGTTAAAAAGGAAAAATAACTGCGCTCGCGGACGCGTTCCTCGTGCGTCCGGTCGTGAGGCAGCAGCGCGACCGAACGCGCCAGCAGCAGCAGGCACAGCGCCCCGCACACGGCGGCAAACAGATTCAGCGCCAGCGGAACGGCCCGGGCCGACAGCAGGCGCAATGGCAGGGTAACCAGAAAGGTCAGCGGATTGAAGGCGTCCGGCTGCCATGTCCATCCGGAAATTTCGGACACATACCGGAGATTGAACAGGGAAACCCAGTGGTTCAGGGTCAGCGCATAGGCGGCGAAAGCCACCGCGGCCAGGAGCCACGGCAAAAGCCGCGGAACAAAATTGTTCCGCGGGTCGCTTTGTGTTTCCGTCGTCATTGGGCCGGTCCAGTTGAATCCATTTTATGCGATTTGGCAAGCGTTTCCCTCGCGCGCAGATCCGCCACGCATTCGACGTGCTGCGTCTGGGGAAACATGTCCAGCGGCCTCACCTGCATGAGTTCAAAGACACCGCCGCCGCACAGAACGTTCAAGTCCCGCGCCATCGTCGCCGGATGGCAGGAAACGTAAATAAGTTGAGGCGGCTTGGTTTCACGCAGCAGACGCAGCATCCGGGGCGGGCAGCCTTTGCGCGGCGGGTCGAGGAGCACCGCCGTGCTTTCCGGCGGAATGCTTTTCAGCAATTCCGGCAAAGCGTCCTCCACGTCTGCCGAAACAAACTCGCCGTTGATTATTCCCCTGCGGGCGGCATTCTTTCGCGCGGCCTGGATGGCGCGCCGGTCGTATTCGATGCCGGCGAAGGATTCCACCGCGTCCGCCAGTTCGATGCCGAAGAAGCCGACACCGCAATACAGGTCCAGCAGACGTTTGGCGCCGCCGGCGCGCAGGAATCCCCGCACGGTCTCGACGAGTCTGGGCAGCAGAAACAGATTGTTCTGGAAAAACGAGTCCGGCGGGACCTCCCAGTTGTCCGGCGGAGCGCGCAGGACGATCTTGATCCCGCCCTTGGGCGGCGGATGGGCGCGGACGTGTCGAAGCCGCTCGTTGAGCACCGGCTCGGCAATCCTGCATTCCTCGATGTCTTCCACCAGGCCGCAATCCCAGCGCACGAAGCCGATGTTCAATTTTTGCTCCGGCTTGTTCCACTGGCTGCGGACCATGATCCGGTTGCGGTAGCCGTAAGGCCGTGGACAGGGCACGACCGCGGCAACGAGGTCCGGCGAAAACTTCCCGACCCGCTCGAACAGGTCGCGGATTTGTTTGTGCTTGAACCGCAACTGGGCCGGGTAATTTGCGTGTTGATACTGGCAGCCGCCGCAGCGCCCGAAATAACGGCAGGGCGGCTCGACGCGGTCCGGCGAGGCCCGCTCCACGTGCAGCAGCCTCGCCCGCGCGAAATGCTTTTTGACCTCGCGGACCTCGGCTTCGACCCTTTCTCCGGGCAGCGTGAACGGCACGAACACGACAAAATCGTCCACGCGTCCGACGCCCTCGCCGCCAAAGGCGACGTCGTCAATCGTCAATGAGATTTTGTCTCTGGCCTTGAGCACGCGCGCCAGAATAGAAGACGACGCGCGGGAGAAAAGTTCTTTTGCGGAGCGGACGGGATTTCAAATCTGGTAATCGAGCGCCGCGTTTTTGTCCGCCTTGTTCAACACGCGCATGTCCAGGCCGTCGTAAATGACCAGCGAATTGGGCGCCACGCTGTCCATCAGGAACACGTTGCCGCCGATGGTGCTGCCCGCGCCGATGACCGTCTCGCCCCCCAGGATGGTCGCGCCCGGATAAATCGTCACCCGGTCTTCAATCGTCGGATGCCGCTTCATGCCGCGCAATTCCTCGACGTGCGCCGTGGACTTGGCGCCGAGGGTCACGCCGTGATACATCTTGACGCGTTCGCCGATCACCGCCGTCTCGCCCACGACCGTGCCGGTGCAATGGTCCACAAAAAAGTGCGTCCCGATTTGCGCGCCCGGATGCAAATCCATGCCCGACCGGAAATGCGCCCACTCGGTCATGACGCGCGGGATCAGCGCGACGCGTTTCAAGTACAACTCATGCGCCAGGCGCTGCACGGCGATGGCCTCGACAAACGGATACGACACGATGACTTCCTCGCGGCTGGCCGCCGCCGGGTCGCCGTTGTAGGCCGCGTCCATGTCCGTCTTCAAAATCTCGCGGATGCGCGGCAGGCAGCCCAGGAATTCCACCGTCAAGGCGTGCGCCGCCGCCGTGATATTTTTCTTCGGCAGCCCGGGCGGCGGTCGGTATTCAAGGCTCTTGCGGATTTCATCCTCCAGCCGGCCGAGGACCGAGTCCAGCAGTTCCGCCGTCAGCACCTTGATTTCCGAGGAATGAACCGGTTTCTCGTCGAAAAACCCCGGAAACAGCAGGCGCAACAAATCCTGCGTGATGGCCGTGATGGCGCGCTTGGACGGCAGGTTCTTGCCGTCCAGATGATTGATGCCGCCGACGCGCGCGTAGGAGGCGACCAACTGGTTCGCGAGTTGCGTGACCGTTTCCACAGGAAAACTTTAACACAAACGTGCGAACGCAGAAAGCGCAATTCATCGAAGCGCTGAAGCGGCGAAGCGTGGAAACGATTCAGCAAATCTGCGAGCTACAGCCGGCATGAGCCACGCTCCAACCTGCTTCTTAACCTTCAGGCGGGGCACGAAGTCCTCTGCGCGCCGCGAACGTGGGAGGAGACTCTTTTCGCAGCGGTTCAACAACCCCGGCTGCGTTATGGGTGAACGAGTGGCCTGATGGTGATGGTTCCAGTTAATCTTCCCAGACCTTCTGCCTCTGGCCCTATCGCAATATGATGGCTCGATCCGACGTCAAGATGCACGACAGTTGAAAGTTGGCCTGTAAGCGGATATCCGTCGCCGATTAAACCGGCATTGGCGACCAAATCCCCATCAACGTAGATAGTAAGGTAAAGACCATCCACTAGCGTCCATGGTCCGGTGTAAGGGTCATTGCAGGATACTGTTTGCTCCGGCGTCCCGCTATAATCAACCGTGACAGTAATATCATACGCTGGGTCAGTTACGTTACAGACATCTGCGGAAATGTCCGCCCAAGCGTTTGGAACCCCATTGCAAGGATCATTTCCCCAACTTCCGGTCAGATCAAAGCTGCCATCGCCGCCGGACATGTCAACATTTACAGAAGTGCCCAAATCCTGCTGCTCGTCTATTGTCCAATCGAGGTCTTGAACATTGTTGCATGAATGCAGCCTCGCCGCGATGACTGCAATTCCGTCATCCACCGGATCCAGGGCGGTGCCGCCTGATGTCCCAATCGTGCCTTGATAAACCAGCGTATAACGAACCGCGTTCACAGGGGGAGTAAAAGTCACGGTAATTGTTCCACCTGCGGCCAATGCGCCTGAGTAGGTGGTCGAAAAATCACTTCCGGTCAGCTCCGAACGATTGCCTGTGCTATCATCCCAAAACAGGTGAAAGGTTCCTCCCTTTAAGTCCTGGCCGGATTCGTTGCTGACTTGAACCTGAAATTGTGAGGACCCGTAGGGGGTCGGATCGGATGTCACAAACTTACCCCTGAAAAAGTAATCCAGAATGCCCGTGCTGTATTCCACCGCTTTGGGAATGAGAATGGAATGATAATCCTGGAGAACGGTGGGATCATGGATCGTGGACGAGACTTTAAGTTGATCCTTTCCGGTATTCTGACCCGCTCCCTGGATGCCTAAATAGAGCAAAGCACTGTGATGCTTGACGAAAATACCATCGGCGTCTTTTCTCTTTTCGATATAGAATCGGTTTATTGGCCTCCCATTCTTGAGAAAACTCACGTCCGCGTAGGGGGCCAACGAGTTTTTGAGATCAGAAAAAGTCGTGCTCGTCCACAACGAGGGAAACGGAAAATAATGGATGTCGCTGGAATCGAAGTATTCCGCGTATAGGGCATCCTCGCCGAGAAAGTTTCCATTGCTGAATTCGGCCAGGCCTAGTTTAAGAGTGCCAGCGGCTTCTTGATTGAGGGCATCCGAACTGCCGTTGATAAACTTGCCGCGATCCCAGAAATCCAGCAGCTTGGAAAAGCCTTGCGACTGCCAGTAGGCCCAGCCGTGTGGCTGCGGGGCAAACCATTGCGGATTATTTGCATAATTTTTCAGACCGTAATCCTCAAAATACGCTT